>CAYZAI010000107.1:6827-13152 GCA_964476305.1 uncultured Myxococcales bacterium | reverse complement strand
CTGTGTGGTAAGCAAAAAAGAGCGCGAAAAAAAACGACCCGCTATGTGGCGCAAATGAGCATTGTCCGTAGGGCTGCGGTTCATCCGCAGCCGCCTTTGCCGGCGGGGGATAAACCCCCGCCCTACAGCGGGTCGTTGAAAAAAAAGCGGAGGCGATCATGGCACCAAAGACCCCGCCCGGACAGACCAGGAACCAGATCCACCGCTTCGTGCGCCAGCGCCTGCTCGCGGGCCGGCCGCCCACGGTGCGCGAGGTGCAGACCGCCTTCGGCTTCCGCTCGGTGCAATCCGCGAGGGAGCACCTCGAGGGCCTGGTGGCCGAGGGCCGGCTGGCCAAGGAGCCCGGCGTGTCCCGGGGCTACCGCCTGCCGGCCGATGCCGCGGCGCCGCTGGTGGTCCTGGTCCCGGTGCTCGGCCGGGTCCAGGCCGGGGCCCTGACCACCGCGGTCGAGGATCCCGAGGAAGGCTTCCTGCGCGTCGAGGGACGCGAAGGCGTCGAGGATCTCTTCGCGCTCCGGGTACGGGGCGAAAGCATGACCGGCGCAGGGATCCTGCCCGGCGACCTGGTCATCGCCCGGCGCCAGGACGACGCCGATCACGGCGACATCGTCGTGGCCCTGGTCGACGACGAGGCCACGGTCAAGACCCTGTGGAAGCGCGGCCGCCGCGTGGAGTTGCGCCCGGCCAACCCGCGCTTCGAGCCCATCGTCCCCGAGCCGCGAGACCTTCGCCTGCTGGGCAGGGTGATCGAGGTGCGCCGCCGCCTCGAGGGCTGAGGCGCGAAAGGCCCCGCCGTGTCCGAACCCGCCCCGAGGCTCGACGAGCTGCTCGCCGCCCGCGTGCTGCGAAAGGGCGGCCTGCCGCGCCGCGCCCGCGGCCCCCGCTGGTCCCGGGCCGAGCTCGCCGGCCGCCTGGCCGAGCTCCGGGGCGGCGACGCGCCCGCGGCGCTCACCGCGGCCATGACCCTGATCGCCGACGCCCAGTCCGAGGGCGAGCCCGTGGCCTGGGTCGGCCCGGCCTCGAGCCTGTTCTACCCGCCGGACGCGGCCGAGAGCGGCGTGGACCTCGACGCCCTGGTGCTGGTGCGCGTGCCCGCCGTCGCCGACGTGGCCCGGGCCGCGGACCGGCTGCTGCGCTCCGGGGCCTTCGGCCTCGTGCTGCTCGACCTCGCCGCGCCGGACGGCGACGAGGGCCGCGCCCCGTACCGCGTGCCCGCGCCGCTGCTGTCGCGCCTGCTGGGCCTGGCGACCCGCCACGACGCCGCGGTGGTGCTGCTCACCCGCTCTGGACAGTCCCAGGGCTCCCTCGTCTCGCTGCGCGTCGAGGCCCGGCGGATTCCAGGTGGCGCCCCCAGACCTCACCCCCCGGCCCCCTCTCCGACAGGCGGAGAGGGGGGGGGTAGGCGGAGAGGGGAAATGCTGCTGGAGGTCCGCGCGATCAAGGACAAGCGCCGGCCGCCCGGCTGGACCGATCGCGAGCCCTGCCGCCCGCCGCCGGGGCTGCTCCCGTAGCGGGATCGCCTAGGGCAGGGGCACGGGCTCGCCCGCCTCCAGGATCTCGACGCGGGGGACGCCGAGGGAGAGGAGGTGTGTGCGCATCGCCTCCTCGGCCGACTTCTCGCCGTGGACGAGAAACACCGATTTCAGCCGGCTGCGGTCGAGCCTTTGGACCCACCTTCCGATCTCGAGGTGGTCCCCGTGAGCCGAGAACGCGTTCAGGATCTTGACGCGCGCCTTCACGGCGTGCGTCTCACCGAAGATCCGCACCTCTCTTCTCCGATCGGCGAGCGCCCGGCCCAGGGTGTTTTGCGCCATGAACCCGACTATCAGGATCGTGTTGCGGTGGTCGCCGACCCCGGCCAGCAGGTGGTGCAGGATCCGCCCGGCCTCGCACATGCCCGAGGCCGAGATCACCACGCACGGCATCCGCTGGTTGTTGATCCGCTTCGACTGCTCGACCGAGCGCGTGAACTCGAGCGCGTCGAACGCGAACGGGCTGTCGCCGCGGGCCAGGAACTCGGACACGGTCTCCTCGTCGTAGCACTCGGGGTGGTTGCGGAAGATCTCGGTGGCCGAGATCGCCATCGGGCTGTCGACGAAGACCGGAATCCGCGGGATGCGCCCCGCGTCGTGGAGCCGGTGCAGCTGGTAGACGAGCTCCTGGGTGCGGCCGATGGCGAAGGCCGGGATGATCACGCGGCCACCCTTGGCCGCGGTGCCGCGCACGACCTCGGCGAGCTCCTCCTCGGCGAACTCGATCCCGTCGTGGGTGCGGTTCCCGTAGGTGCTCTCGCAGACGAGGTAGTCCACGGCGCCGAGCTCGGCCGGGTCGCGGAGGATCGGCATGCCGGCGCGGCCGAGGTCGCCGGTAAAGGCGACCTTGAGCGCTCCGCCCTCGCGGGCGACGTCGAACACGACGATGGACGACCCGAGGATGTGCCCGGCGTCGCGCAGCGTGACCGTGACTCCCGGCACGAGGGGCCGGGGCGTGTCGTACTCCGCGACCGAGAAGCGTGCGGCCGCGGCCGCGGCGTCGGCCTCGCCATAGAGCGGCGGCACGACCTTGCGGTTCGGGCGCGGGAACTTCTTCTGCCGCTTCTCGACGAACGCGGCGTCCGCCTCCTGGATCCGCGCCGAGTCCGCCATGACGAGCCGGGCCACATCGCGGGTGGCGGCCGTCGCGAGGATCTCGCCGCCAAAACCGCGGCGCACGAGCAGCGGGTAGTTGCCGCAGTGGTCGAGGTGGCCGTGGGTGTTGACGCACGCGTCGATCGACGCCGGGTCGAACGGGAACGACGCGTTCTTCTCCCGCGACTCCTCGCGGCGACCCTGGAATACGCCGCAGTCGACGAGGATCCGGTGCGAGCCGGTGTCGAGGAGATGCTTCGAGCCGGTGACTTCCTGGGCTGCCCCGTGGGCGGTGATGGTGATCATGGGCGGCAGTGTACCAGAAGCGCGTCCCTCCGTCGCGCTCCGCTGCCTCCGGCGCCGGGTCTCCTTGCGGGTCCCCGCTGGCGCTGGTAGCCTGACTCGCGATGACAAAGGCGCGCACCGGATCGTGGACCATCGTCGGACTCCTGCTCGGCTTCGTGGCCGCGGCCTGTGCCGAGGGCGCGATACGCAGCGACGACGGCGACACGAACGCCGATGCGGATTCGGACGCGGATACCGACACCGACTCGGACGCGGATACCGACGTCGACACCGACACCGACACCGACGCCGACACCGACGCCGACACTGATGCCGATGCCGATGCCGACGCCGACGCGGATGCCGATGCCGACACCGACGCCGACACCGATGCCGATGCCGATGCCGACACCGACGCGGACTCCGACGCGGACACGGACCCGCCCGATCCCTGCGCCGGGACCGTGGTGGGCCCCGGATGCTGGTACTACGGAAGCGCCGGGGCGAGCTGCACGGCCACCTGCGCCGCCCATGGGGGATACAGCGAGGTGACCAACACCTACGCCGGGAAGGCCGGCTCCGACACCAACTGCAACTCGGTCCTCGACGCCCTCGGCGCGGCCGGGAGCACCACCAGCGGGATGAGCGCCCTGGGCAACATCGGCTGCTTCTACTACCAGCTCCTCGGCGCCCGCTACCGGGAGGTCGCGTTCGACACCACCGCCAATGGCTCGTACTCCAGCACGCGCCGGGCGTGCGCGTGCAACGAGTGAGAGTCAGGTCCCGTCCGCGTCCGTCTCCGGCCCGACGGACCGCAGCAGCCTGCGCCCGTCGAAGACGGTGAGCACGATGATTGCGTCCTCGTCCACGCGGTAGACGACACGGTAGTTGCGGCGGAGCACTTCGCGGATCTCCCTGCGGCCGATTTCCGGCACGACGCGACCGGCCAGGGGCATCATCGCCGCGTCGTCGACGGTCGCGATCAGCTCCCGCACCCAGTTCTGTGCTGCCCCGGGCTTGTCCATCGCGATGTAGTCGGCGATGTCGACGAGATCGCGGCGGGCTCGGTCCGTCCAGACGATGGCGATCCGATCTCCGGTCGCCTTGCCCGTCGGAGGCTGCTTGTCGCGACGACTCATCGCTTCGGGGAATCGTCGTACCTGGCCGCCGCCTCGGCGACGAGATCCTCGTGACGGATGGTCCTGCCGGCTCTCGCGTCCGAAAGGCCCGCCTCGATCGCGGCGACGAACCGCGCCCGCTCCAGCAGGAGATCGTACGCCCTGGGCGAGAGGACCACGCCCGCCGCGCGGCCGTTCTGCGTCAGCACGATGGGCTCGTCGGTCCTCGATATCCGGCCGAGCCACTCCGCAGCCCTGGCCTTGAACTCGCTCATGGGCACGATGCCCTCGGAAATCCTGAAATCGGCCATTTAAAGAACCTCCTGTAATCTTTTAATAGACATTTAGACGTCTCTTTGCAACGCTTGCTGGCAATACATTTGTATGGTTCAAGAATCCGGGTGACGAGCCCCGGGAGGCGTGTCTTGGACCGGCTGGCCTGCGTCGACATCCCTGCCTTTGCCCTGCAGCTCCTGCTGCGGGAGCAGCCCGACTGGCGCGGCTTCCCCGCGGCGGTGGTGAGCGAGGACTCGCCCCGTGGCGAGCTCCTGCAACTAAGCGACGCCGCGCGGCGTTGCGGCCTGCTGCCCGGCATGCGCTACGCCTCGGCGCTGTCCCTCTGCCCGGACCTCCGGGCCGGGGAGATCACCGCGGCGGAGATGACCCGGGGCACGGCCGAAGCCGCGAAGCTGATCGGCGGGTTCTCGCCATCGGTGGAGCCTGGGGCCGCCGGCTCCGGGGTGTTCTGGCTCGATCCCACGGGCCTCGGCCGGCTCCACCGCTCGCCCGCGGCGTGGGCGCGCGCCCTGCGGGAGACCCTGGCCGGCGCGGGCTTCGAAAGCGACGTCGCCGTGGGCTTCACGCGCTTTTGCACCCTGGCCCTGGCCCGGTCCGGTGCGGGGGTGCGGGTCATGGCCGACCCCGAGAGGGAGCGGCGGGCCGTGCTGCCGATCCCTTTGGCGCTGCTCGACCTGCCGCCCGCGGCCCGGGACGGCCTGCACCGGCTCGGCGTGACCACGGTGGGGCAGCTGCTCCGGCTGCCCGCGGTCGGTCTGCTCGAGCGTTTCGGCCCCGAGGTCCACCACCTCCACCGCGAGGCCGCCGACGACTGCTGGGCGCCCCTGGCGCCGCTCCGCTCGGTCGAACCCGTCGTCGAGCGGGCCGAGATCGAGCCCCCGGACAGCAACGCGGCGCGGCTGACCTTCCTCGTCAAGCGGCTGCTCGCACCCCTGCTCGCCCGGGTGGCCGCGCGGCACGAGGCCCTGGCCGAATTGGAGATCGGCCTTCGCGTCGATCGGGGCGGCGAGGTCGTCGAACACGTCCGACCGGTGGAGCCCAGCCTGGACGAGCGGCGGATCCTCGAGCTGGCGCGGTTGCGCATCGAGGGCCTGAGCCTCGGGGCCGGCGTGGGCGAGGTCGCGCTCTTTGCCCGCACCGCGCCCGCGACCCCGGCGCAGCTCGAGCTGTTCGTCGCGGGGCGGGAGCGCCACCGGGAGGCCGGCGATCGAGCTCTGGCCCTTCTCCGCGCCGAGTTCGGCGAGGACGCGGTGGTCCGCGCGCGCCTGGCCGAAGGCCACTTGCCCGAAGCCCGCTTCCGCCTCGAACGGCTCGAGCGGCTGTCGCCGCCCGCGCCCCCGCGGCCCGGCATCGCCCACGCCCGGCCCGCGCTCACCCTGACCCGCCGCATCCTCGCCGCGCCGCTGCCGCTCACCACCCGGCCCGTGTGCGGTCCCACCGGCGTCTTTCTCGGCGGCCTCGGCCGGGAACCGGTGGTGCGAATGAACGGCTCCTACCTGATCTCCGGGGGCTGGTGGCGGCGCGAGGTGGAGCGCGAGTACCACTTCGCCGAGACGAAGGGTGGCCGGCTCCTTTGGGTCTACCTCGATCGCCGCCGCCGGCGCTGGTTCCTCCAGGGTGCGGCGGAGTGACCCCGCCCGGCTGTCGTCTCAGCGCCGGACCGACCGGTAAGAGAGATCGATCTCGTCGTCGATGTTCTCGTAGTCCAGCGGTACGCTCTCGTCCAGGTAGCGGTCGAGGATCCTCTTGAGCGATTCGACGGCCTGGATCTTCGACGCGGCCGGGCGGGCTGTCGTGGTCGGCCCGCCATCCTGGATCTCGAACGACAGCGCCCTGCTCTGGCGGTTCAGGACCAGCTTGTGCCGCCCGTCGAAGAGCATGTTGGCGTGCGTGGCGTCGCGCATCGGCATGGCGTCGTGGTACTCGCAGCGGACGAAGTCGCGGTCGCTGGCCGGGTCGGCCCGGCCCGTGAGGA
Source organism: uncultured Myxococcales bacterium (assembly GCA_964476305.1). Taxonomy (GTDB): domain Bacteria; phylum Myxococcota_A; class Polyangia; order JAAYKL01; family JAAYKL01; genus CAYZAI01. Next base: position 6,850 of record CAYZAI010000107.1, on the reverse strand, counting down.
TCGGCCAGAGGCTCCGCCCCTCG
>CAYZAI010000107.1:0-6817 GCA_964476305.1 uncultured Myxococcales bacterium | reverse complement strand
CGCGCCTGTTGATGTTCCAGTTGTCCGCCACCAGCCCCAGCCGCCGCCGCGTGATCTCGCCCCGGGCCACGGCCAGGAGATCGACGCCGTCCAGATCAGGCAGCGGCGGCGTGCCGGTCAGGGTCAGCACCGTGGGCAGAATGTCCGCCGTGCTGACCGGGGTGTCGACGATCCGGTGCCCGAGGCCCGGCGCGCGGACGAGCAGCGGAACCCGCAGCAGATCCTCGGACACGCTGTTGCCGTGCATGGTCTTCTTGCCGTGGATCTCCTCGCCGTGGTCGGCCGAGACGACGGTCGCCAGCGGCAGCGAGGTGCCCAGCGCGTCCAGCTCGTCGAGCAGACGGCCCACCTGGGCATCGGTGTAGGCCAGGCGGTCATCGTAGTAGTTGCCGTCGATCGGCTGGTACTTCAACCATCGCTTCGGCGGGCGGAACCTGCCGGTGTGGGGGCCGAAGAAGTGGACCCAGAGGAAGAAGGGTTCGCGTCCCTGTTCCACCGCGTCGCTGACGGCGTCGAGGGCCAGGTCCGCGGTGGCCGCGTCGCCCCGACGCCGATCCGCCTCCTCGTCGACCTCGAGGAAGGTGTCGAAGCCCAGGCCCGTGCCCACCGGCTTCGAGAGCATTCGCGAGAAGCCGTCGTTGACCACGCCGATGGTGTGCAGGCCGCGCCGCTGCAGCCACCACGCCAGGGGCTTGCGCCGCTCGTGCGTGGGCAGCAGGAACATGTGGTTGGGCCTCTCGCCCTCGTCGAGCTTCCCGCCGAACGGGATCCTGACCAGCCGGAACTTGCTGGTCTCCATGTAGTTGGTCCAGGTCAGCCGGCGGGCGTAGATCGAGCGCATCATGCTCGGCACCGCGATGCTCGTCCACGATCCGGTGGCGTAGGCGTGGCGGAAGACCAGCGACTCGTCGGCCACGGCCGAGATGCCCGGCATGACGGCGCGTTCGTAACCCGCCTGGCGCAGCCGGTCGGCGCGCAGGGAATCGACGGTGATCAGCACGATGCTCAGCGGCGAGGGCTCGGCCGGCATGGGGCGGCCCTCGATGGTGGCGTCGTAGTCGGCCCGCGACTCGAGGTCGCCGCCGAGGCAGTTCTCGTCGATGCCGTTAGCCGGGATCTCGCTCGCACCGGGGTGCACCGCCGGGTCCAAGGGCGCGCAATCCCCCCCGGCGAGCAGCGATGAGTAGCCGTCCATGTCGACGTCCGTCACGTGGCGCATCAGATCGAGGGCCAGGGACGGGTAGGGACGGGAATCGATGCGCGCGATCGCCAGCACGGCCGCCTCGCCGATCGTGAGGAACGGAAGCAGGGTCGCGAGCAACGCACCGCCGATGAGCCAGCGCCGGATCGCGGGGAGGCGTCCCCGCAAGGGCTCCCACAGCAGGAGCACGGCGACGTGGGCGAGAAACAGGGATGCCAGCCGCAGCCCGACGTGTACCTCTTCGTAGAGACCCTGGTACTCGGTGCGGTCGAAGAAGACCATGCCGCCTGCCGCGGCCAACAGCAGCGCCGTCGCGCAGAATCGCCAGCGGAGCCGGAGCCCGAGGAGGAGCCCCGGCATCCCCGGCGCCTTCTCCTGGACCGCCGCGGCCAGTCCGCCCAGCCCGAGCCCGGCGGCGCCACAGGTGGCCAGCGTGGCGACCGCGAGGCCGTGGTCCCTGGTCCCGAGCTTGGAGAACGCCCAGAGCTCGTCCGCCAGCCAGGCGCCCAGCCCCAGGCCGGCGGCGAGCCACACGCCGATGCGGATCGCGCGCGGCAACAGCGAGAAGCCGAGATCCAGGGCCGTCAGGCCCGCCGCGCTGACCAGGGCACAGCCCGCGGCCAGGCCGATGGTCCAGCAGAAGGCGTCCATCATCAGGGCTCCGGGCGCCGAGGCGAAGTCGGCGAGCGCGGCGGCGAACCACGCGACGAGCGCGGGGAGGAGCCAATCTGGTGAGGGTGTTCTTCTCATGCGTTCTGGCGCAATGCACTAACGAACAAGCCGCGGAGAATCAAGGGAATGGATCACCGGCTTCGGCGACCACGACCGAAGCGCCGAGCCGTTCTCAGGCGAGGATCCGGCAGATGCCCAGGCTTCCATGCAGCAGATCGGCGGCGACCTCGGGTCCGCTCCCGCCCGCCGCGCAGAGGAACAGGGGGCCGTCGGCCGTGCTGATCGGAAGCACGGTCACCAGCGTCGCCCCCCCCTCGCCTCGAAGCCGGCCGTGCCACGGGCGCGCACCGGGGGCCAGGCTCGGCGCCACGGCTGCGACCTCCTCGAGGGCGGCGCACGGCCCCGCGCTGACCACGGGGATCCCCTGCCCCTCGGCCAGCAGGAGCGACGTGAAACCCGCCCGCCTGGCCGTGGCCGCGAGCTGCAGGCCCAGGGCTTCGAAGATGTTGTTGCTGCGATGGGTTCGGCGTTCGGGCTGCATGATCTCCTCCAGGTGTGTTATCTGATTACTTTATACTACATTTAACTACATCTGGCAAGAGATTCTCTGGCCCGCGTGCGCGTCACGGACCGGGGCGGCTCAGGGCTGATAGGAGAAGATGGCTCCCCGGATGGACGTGCCTGCCTGGTAGTAGACGAAGAGCAGGCGGCCATCGGCCAGGTCGACGATGGACGGGTAACCGAGCTCCACGGGTAGCCAGGGCACGATGAAGGCCGGATCCGACCACGTCGCGCCCTCGTCGAACGAGTACGCGAAAGAAACCGCCGCCAGGGTGCCGGACGCGTTCAGCTCCCGCATGGCCGTGATCAGCGTACCGTCCGCCAGCCGGTGGAGGTAGGGCGCGTGGCCGTAGAAATCGAGCTCCTCCCAGTCTCCCCAGGTCAACCCGGCGTCGTCGCTGGCGATCTGCCAGGTGCGACCGAGATTGCCCGGGCTGCTGCCGGGCGCGGTGCGGGCCTGGACCAGCCGGCGGCCGCCGGGCAGCACCAGCAGGGCCGGCTCCTGCAACCATGTCTCCATCGACTTCTCGGGAACCAGGGGCACTTCGACGAACGTGGCGCCATCATCGTCGCTGACGAAGAACGAGAGGCGGGATTTCGGTGCCGCCGGGTTGCCCTGGTTCCAGGCGAGCCCACCATAGCTCTGGACGGTCAGCTCGCCATCGGCCTCGACCACCGGGTTCGAGCAGGCCGTGACCACGACCGGCTCGCCGCCGGAATCGACCCAGAGCAGATCGTCCGCGACGTAGGCTCCCGGATACGACATCGAAAGGTCCGGGACCATCCTCACGTCGTCGATTGTCTCGCCGCCGTCGTGCGACAACCCGAGGAATATCTGGTGCACGGACAGGTCGCCGTCATCCGTCGGCTCGTAGCGGTACTGGAACCAGGTCAGGGCCAGGTCGCCGTTCGCCAGCCTCCGGATGGAAGGATCCCTGTCGTCGATCTCCGGCTCGTCGTGGAACGGTTCGGGATCGCTCCAGTCCAGGCCGTCCGCGGTGCCGTACTGCTTCACCAGGCGCGCCGTGGGGTCCACCATGTGGATGGAGGCCTCGCGATAGACCACGATGAGCGTGTCGTCGGCCAGGCGCTCCACGTCCGGGAAGGCCACGTGGCCGCTCGCGACCTGCCGGATGGTGAAGGGACCCTCCTCGAGCGCGAACGGACCGGGATCGCCACCGGTGTCGGTGTCGCCATCCGAGTCCGCGTCGCTGTCCGCGTCGGCGTCGGTGTCGGCATCCGTGCCTCCATCGTTCTCCTCCCCCGAGTTGCCGCCTCCTCCGCACGCCGCATGCAGCAACATCACCGAAGCCACCATCCACGCCCGGTGTTCCTTTGACCTTCGCATCGTCCATCCCCTCTCCGGTCATTCTCGAAACGATATCTTCTATCCCGGGCACTGCTTTCGGTCTACAAGGGAAGAGAGGCGAAGCGATGCGCATCCTGGCGTTCCTTGTTTCCCTGGCAGCGGCCGGCGCGGCGGGGTGGCTCGTCCACCGCGAGCTCGCGGAGGTCTTCGGCGACCGGATCCCTCTGGTGGGCGGCATCACGGCAGGCGCCGTCGTCCTCCCTCTGCTCTTCTTCCCGTTGCTCCGGCCCGTGGCTGACGTCGTGCAGGATCGGCTGGCCGCCTTGGTCAGCCGCCTGCGGGACAACCGCGTGGGCACCGGGCTCTCCGATGTTCCGGAGCGCATCGAACGCGGCCCCGAAGCCCGGCGCATCGTCCGATGCGGCATGTGCGGCGGGCCGGACGGGCCGGTCTGCTCCGCCTGCCACGAGAAGATGTCGAGACGCTAGAACAGGCTGTGGTGGCACAGAACCGTCCGTCCCTCCTCTTCGTCCCACAGGTGCAGGGAGTTGCCCTGGCAGCGCGACCAGTGCTCGCAATCGACACAGGGGCCGACCCTCATCCATGAGCGGTCGCGCAGGCGCTGGAACCCCCGCTCCCAGACCTCGCGGAAATCGTCGGTCCTGATGTTGCCCTGCACCAGCTCCCGCGTGATGTTGGGACACGCGGCGATGGCCCCGTCGCTGAGCACCGAACCGATGCAGATCCCGGCCCGGCAGAAGTACGGCTCGGTCCTCACCGCTTCGTCCACATCGCGAGGCAGGCAGCCCTCGCAGCTGAAGTCGAGATCGAAACCCCGCTGGGCGAGCCGGGGCCTTCGCGCCGCGATCCACCCGAGCAGCTGCCGGATCTGCTCGCCCGAAAGCAGCAGCTCGGGGTCATGCCGGGCGCGGCCCTTGGGGAAGATCGAGAAGATGCGCCAGCGCCTGGCCCCGGCGTCCTCGAGCAGGGCGAGCACCGCGTCGAGCTCATCCAGATTGCGCGGGGAGACGCAGGTCACCACGTCCAGGAAGCGGATCCGCGCGCCGGAGAGCAGCCGGATGCCCCGCAGGGCCCGGTCGAAGGAGCCCGGCACGCCGCGCAGCCAGTCGTGGTTCTCGCGGGTGCCGTCTAGGCTGACGGTCACACTCTTCACGCCCTGACCGACGAGCGCCGCGACCCGGCTCTCGTCGAGGAGCCAGCCATTGGTCACCAGCCCCACCGGGAAGCCGTGTCCCCGAGCCCGCTCCAGCAGCCGCGGCAGCTCCGGGTGGCACAGGGGCTCGCCGCCCGTGAGCACGAGGAAGACATCCCTCGGCCGGAAGTGCTCCGCGGCATAGTCGAGAAAGGCGAGCCACTCTTCGGTAGAGAGCTCGTCCTCCCGCTGCTGGCGGCCGCAGTCGCTGCCGCAGTGGCGGCAGGAGAGGTTGCAGCGCTGGGTGATCTCGAGGAACAGGTAGCGCAGGGGGTGCACTGCTGTCTCCAGCCGGCGGTAGAGCGGGTGCAGGAACCGTCGCAGGCGGTTCCGCCGGGGGGACTCGGGCACCTCTCTTCTCAGGCCTCGGGCACGGGCTCGAGCTCGACGGTCAGCTCACCGGCCTCCGGATCGAACGGCAGCTCCAGAACCTGGAACTCGCCGTTGACCTCCCCGTCCACGTCCTCGAAGCGCAGCGTCTCGCAGGGATCGAGATCCTGGTACCAGATCTCGAAGGCCCCGTCCCCGGCCAGGGTGTATGTCTGGTCGATGACGCTGCCGCCCGGCGACAGGCAGCTCACGAGGATGTCGGCGATGCCTTCGCCCGTCTCCTTGTCCACGACCTTGCCCGCGGCGCGGGACTCGTCGTAGTAGGCACCGTAGCAGGCCGCGATGAAGACCGGGATCGCGCTGGTGAGCAACCACAGCACCGGCTTGGCGATCCACCCTGCCAAGCCCTTCGTCTTCCCTGAGATGCGTTCCATCATCGGTCCTTTCCCCGTCCCCGACGGGAACGAGCGCCTGGGCGGACACCGAGCCGCGTCCGCGCCCGTCATGGCAGGGTCACGGCCGGGCTCACGAGGTAGCGGCTCACATCGTACAGGGGGTCGTAAGAGATGCTGGCCGAGTTCGGACTCGACGAAGACTGCACTATGCTGGTCTGCCACGTGGGCGTTGCCGAGGGGTTGTGTGCCGACCCGACCGCGTCGAGCCACCCCGCTGGCAGCGTCGGCGAAGTCACGCCGTCGAAGTCCTGTGACCAGAGATCGCAACTGGCCGGGTACGTCGTGTTCGCGGTGGAGGCACAGATGTCGTCGACGTACCAGACGTCCGAGTTGCTTCCGTGGTAGTGCCAGGCGAAGCGGACGGACTTCCCGGACCAGGGTTCCAGGTCCGCCTTGTAGCCCACGGCCCAGGTGTTCCAGGCGCTCGAGTTTTGCATCGCGGTCCCGTCCGCCACGACGGTCCATGTGCCGTCCTCCGGGTCGATCGACGATGACAGCCCCACCAGGAGCTCGTGCTCGTCGTAGTCGGCGAACCAGTTTATGTACTCACGGAAATAGAGGAAGAGGCCCGTGGCGCTGCCGATGTCCACGGTCAGCGTGTACGGTCCGTAGGATAACGACGAGTAGCCGTCTGCGATGATGTAGTAGGTGCCGCTCGAGGTCACCGTGTACATGATTTCCTCGGGGTTGCCGTCGTCGTTGCCAGCCACACAGGTGCCCGGGATGTCGGTGCAGTCGGTGACCAGATAGAGCGACGCATCGAAGTAGCTCGTCGGACTCATCGAAACGGTGATCTGCTGGCCCGCGGCCAGGAAGACCGACCAGACCTCGTCCCGACCCGAGGCGACAGGGTACCCCGTACACGAGGGGGTCCCGGGGGCGTAGTCGTTGTTGAAAGGAGTGCTGTTCCCGGCGTAGGTGCCGGAGCCGGTAATCTCGTGTGGATGCGTGCAGGTGTCGCCCTCGGCAATGCAGTCCTCCGGGCAGGTGGCACCGGTCTCTCCGCAGTTGCAGATCCCGTCCCAGCACATGTCGGTCGCCGAACCGCCGGTGCATAAGCCGCCGGAGCAAGTCGT
>CAYZAI010000106.1:0-13338 GCA_964476305.1 uncultured Myxococcales bacterium | reverse complement strand
AACCCGCTGGCCGGGGTGCAAGGCCTGCTCGACGCCCTCGAGCACGAGGCCGATCCGACGCGGGCCGCGGGCTTCCGCGAGTTGATCCGCAAGGAGCTGGCGCGCATCGACCGCATTATCGGAGATCTCAACGCGTTCGCCCGGCCGCGGAAGGCCGGGGGCCCCTCGACCAGCGATCTTGGCGAGGTGTTGGACCGGGTCAGCGCGCTGCTCGGGGCGCAGAAGCTGTTCGCCGCGGTCCGGATCGAGGCCGACGTGGCGCCGGGGACCGTGGTCGCCCTGGCGCCAGACGACGCGACCCAGGTGCTCGTCAACCTGATCCTCAACGCCGCCCAGGCCATGGAGGGAAAGGGGCGGGTGGATGTCCGTGCCCGGAACCTCGACGAGTGGCGGCCGGCCCTGGCCGTGGTCTCGCGGCCCGCGTGGGAGATCGCGGTCACGGACTCCGGGCCCGGCGTGCCCGCGGACGCGGCGGACCGGATCTTCGACCCGTTCTTCACGAGGCGGCAGACCGGCGAGGGCTCGGGTCTGGGCCTGGCGATCTGCCAGTCGATCTGCGAGCACGCCGGCGCAGAGCTCCGCCTCGACCGCGACCACTTTCCCGGCGCCCGCTTCGTCCTCACCGCCCCGCGGGCGTGATAGGATGCCCCCCATGACCGGCCTCGGGCGCACGCTGACCTTGCGCAACGCGGTGCTCCTCGTCGTGGGCAACGTGGTGGGCGCGGGGATCTTCGCCACGCCCGGCTTCCTCGCGGGCGAGGTCGGCCACCCGCTGGCGTTCCTCGGCCTCTGGGTCGTCGGCGGCCTGCTGACCCTGGCTGGCGCCCTGACCTACGCCGAGCTCGGCGCGATGTTCCCCCGGGCCGGAGGCGACTACCAGTTCCTGAAGGAGGCCTTCGGCCCCCTGGCCGGCTTCCTCTCGGGGTGGCTCAGCTTCTGGGTGATCACCCCGGGCTCCATCGCCGCGCTGTCGATCGCCTTGGTCGGGAACGTCCCGGGCCTGCCGGACCTGCCGGGGCTCGCCCCGGGCCTGGCGCTGCTTTGCATCGCCGCGTTCTCGCTGCTCAACTGGGTCGGTGCGAAACCCGCGGCAGGCGCACAGGACGCCATCACCGCGGGCTCGATGCTGTTGCTGGCGGCCCTGGTCATCGGGGGCTTCCTCTTCGGCGACGGCCGGCTCGCGAACCTCACCGCGGCGCCGGAGGGCGGCGTCCCGCTCGCAAGCGGCTCGGCGATGATCGCGGTGCTGTTCACCTACTCGGGCTGGTTCGCATCGGCCTACGTCGGCTCGGAAATCATCGACGCGCCGCGCAACGTACCCCGCTCCTTGTTGGTCGGCACGCTGATCGTCGCCGGCCTGTACACGGCAGTCAACGCGGTCTTCCTCTACGCCCTGCCGCTCGAAGAGATGACGGGCGCGACCGACGTCGGAAAGGTCGCGGCCGAGCACCTGTTCGGGCCAGGAATCGGTCTGGTGGCGGCCGTGGCCATCGTGCTCGCCATCGCTTCGTGCGTGAACGCCACCGTAATGACCGGCGCGCGGATCAGCTTCGCCATGGCCGTGGACGGCGTGTTCTTCCGGTGCCTCGGCGGCGTGCACCTCAGGTTCGCCACGCCGGGGGCGGCGATCCTGGTCCAGGCCCTGGTGGCCGGTGCCCTGGTGGCCCTCGGGACCTTCGAGATGCTGCTGTCCTGGGTCGTTGTGGCGATGCTGCTCGCGTCCATCGCGGCCGGGATCGGCCTGTTCGTGCTGCGGATCCGCCGGCCGGACCTGGAGCGCCCCTACCGCGCTCTGGGCTACCCCGTGGTGCCGGCCATGTTCGTGCTCTCCTACGGCGCCATCGCGGTGGCCGTAGCGGTCGGGGACCCGCTGGCCGCGGCCGCGGGCGCGGGCATCGCCCTTTCCGGCGTGCCGTTCTACTTCGTGTGGAAGAGGGTGATGAGTCAGTAGCTCAGCGCGTAGACGAAGGTAGCCTTGGGGTGGCGCAGCACGCGCTCGGCGACCAGCGCCTGGCGGACCTTCTCCTTGTCGTTCACGTAGCGGTCGATGAGCTTCTGGGCGCTGCGCTTGTCGTTCTTCGCCTTGATGCGGCCCACCTGTCTCATCAGCTTCTCGGCGGCCCGCTCCCACTTGTCGAGGTGCAGGGAGAACGCGCCGGTGTCCTTGCCGTTGGCCGCGGTCGCCTTCGGGTCGAAGGAGATCGCGCCCTCGTCCATCAGGAAGCCGACGTGGATCGCCGAGACCTGGCTGTAGGGCTTGGGCCGGCCTTCCGGCGTGTACATGCCCCGGGAGATGTGGCCGCAGGCCCAGGTGAACTCCGCGACGTAGGCCTGCCGCGCCAGCTCGTCGTCGATGAGGCCCTTCTGGCGCAGAAAGCCGATGAAGTACAGGGCCCCGGTCTGGGCCTTCAGCTCCTCCATCGTCGTCGCCAGCGGCCCGCCGAAGGCCTGGTCGTCGGTCTTGCCTTTGAAGGCGTACTCGTGGGACGGCCCGAGGTTGTGGGTCGCCTCGTGCAGGATCACACCCAGCAGATCCGCGTCCGGCAGGGTGGGGTAGTGCTCGAGGGAGGCGGCGTCGAGCAGGGCCTCGGTCTTGGTCCGGGCGATGGCCTTGCTGTCCGGGTCGGTGTAGAGGTTGGTCATGGCCACGGTGCGGCCGCGGCCCTCGTTGGCCACCGGTCCCCAGTTGGGCAGGCTCTGGCCGATGGTGGCGCCGGACGGGCTGCGGTCGTTGCCCGAGTTGGTCACGATGTCGATGAAGTCGGGCATCTGGAACGAGACCTCGCGCGCCCTGTAGGGCCGGCCGATGAGCTTGGCCAGGCGGTCCTCCATCTGCTGCCGCACGGCCGTGAGCTTCTCCTGCAGGGCCAGGGACGTCGCGTTGATCCGCGCCAGGGTCAGGTGGAACCCGGCCTTGCGGTTGCACGGATCCCAATAGGTCTCGTCCGGGGCCGCGCGGACGTACCACTTCGAGTTGGTGGACGTCATCTTCGCCCAGGCCTCGTCCGCGGGCTCCCAGGCGTTGTCGCGCCACGCTTTGGCCGCGGCCAGCAGGTAGGTCTTCAGCGCCTGCTCCGCGGGATCGGAGATCGCGGCGGCGGCGGCCTCCAACTCGGCGGTGACCGCGCCCATCCGTCCGGCGTAGGCCTCGGTGAGCGGCACCGCGGCGAGCCCACCGTCCCCCTCGCGCACGACGGTGAACGGAGCCAGCAGCGCCTCGCCGTCTTCGCGGCCCGCCAGCGTGGAGCAGAACCCCTCCTCGTCCTGGAGCGTTGCCGGATAGGCATCGACCTTCGGCTTCGGAGCGCCGGGAATCGCCGAGCACTTGTCGTTGCCCTCGGTCTGCGGCGCCCGGCACCGTGGGCCCCAGTTGCGGTCGAACATCCGGCGGCTTCCGGGATCGCTCTTTGGCAATCGGTCCGCCAGGGCCGCGGCGCCGGTCTGGATCGCGAACAGCTCGTCGATGGTGCGCGAGGCGGCCAGCAGGTGTCCGAGCACGGTCTTCTCCTCGTCCGAGAGGGCCGAGAGATCGTTGAAGACCACCGTGGGGATGCTCTGGTCCAGCTCCTCGGCCACCAGCTTGCGGCGCTCGACCTCCGACGCATCGGGGCCCTCCGCCAACCTGCCCTCCTTCAGGGCGAGCATCGCCTGGAACGCCTCGTGGAAGGCGGGCGTGAACCTCCCATCCTCGACCCAGGCGCCCTCGGTGGAGTGGAACAGGAGGGCCAGGGTCTCGCCGGGCTCGATCGCGCCGTTGCCGTTTTCATCGACGTACCAGTAGAGCGGCAGGTCGAGCCTCGCTGCCAGCCGGTTGAGCTCTGCGCGCTCGATGCCAGTGTAGCTCTCGAGCACCAGGGCGGCCGGCCCGGCGTCCTCCTCGGCGACCGGCTCAGGGGGGGGCGGCAGAGGTTGGGGCGGGCAGGGAAGCTCCCCGCAGCAGCCCGATATCGCCAGGGCGGCGGTCGTCGTGGCGGCATAACCGAGAGCGGCTCGATTGCGGATTGGCTTGCGCATGTTCTCCTCCGATAGGCTCTTGGGACGAAGGCGAAACTAGCGCAGCCGCAAGCGGGGCGCAACCGCTGCAATTTCGACATCCATCGAGGAGGGAGATGACAAACTATCCTCTCCAGTCGGATGATGAAGGAAGTGGGTGAGCGATGACCCAGGCACCTCTTGAGGCACTCCTTAGGGACTGAATGGATCAGAATGGATCAAAGCGAAATCGTTCGGGTTTCTCGGAATGGCGGTCGCGGAGGCGGGAGCGGGCGGGAGCGCTGGGAGTTCTGCGACAGAATGTCAAAGTGCGTGCAATCCGGTCGATACTGTGACAAAATGGCACAGATCAGGGCGGGAGCGTTGCGCAACCGGCGGCATTCCGCGGTATTCCGGGGCCTCCGGGTTGGCCCGGGGATTGCTGCGGTGAGATCCAAGGAGGTCGATTTGGCACTCGTGCAACCCACCCTGCTCGTCGTGGACGACGATCGCGCCAACGCCCTGGCCCTCGAGAAGGTCTTCCAGAAAGAGGGCGTGGCCGTGATAACGGCCGCCGATGGCCGCGAGGCCCTCGACACCTGCCGCAAGCGCGCCGTGGACGTGGTCCTCACGGACCTGATGATGCCCGGCATGGACGGATCCGAGCTGCTCGAGGCCGTGAAAACCGTCTCGCCGGACACCGAGGTCGTGCTGATGACCGCCTACGGCACGGTGGAGACCGCGGTGGGCGCCATGAAGAAGGGCGCCTACGACTTCGTGGAGAAACCGGTCAAGCGCCAGTCCATCGTGAAGACCGTGGTCAAGGCCCTCGAGAAGCACGCGCTGGTGGTCGAGAACCGCACGCTGCGTCAGCGGCTGATGCACCTCGAGCGGAAGCAGCTGGTGGGCAACAGTCCGCTGTTCCGCCGGACCCTCGACGTCGCGATCCAGGCGGCCCCGTCAGTCGCCACGGTGCTGATCACGGGCGAGTCGGGCACGGGAAAGGAACTCGTGGCCCGGGCCGTGCACGACCACTCGAGCCGCGCCGAAGGACCGTTCATCGCCGTCAACTGCGCGGCCCTGCCCGAGACGATCATGGAGGCCGAGCTGTTCGGCTACGAGCGCGGCGCCTTCACCGGGGCAGTGGCCAAGCGGGACGGCCGCTTCGCCGCGGCCAGCGGCGGGACGATCTTCCTCGACGAGGTCGGCGAAATGAGCCCCGCGGTCCAGGTCAAGCTGCTGCGCGTGCTCCAGGAGGGCGAGATCGATCCCCTCGGCGGCAAGACCACCCGCGTCGACGTGCGCGTGGTGGCGGCAACCAACCGCAACCTCGAGGAGGAGGTGGAGCGCGGGGGCTTTCGCGAGGATCTCTACTACCGGCTGAACGTGATCGTGGTCGCCCTGCCACCCCTGCGTCAGCGGCTCGAGGACGTTCCGCTGCTCGCCGAGCACTTCCTGGAGCTCTACTCGGCGCGCAACGGCAAGTCCGTGGATGGCATCGCACCCGACGCCCTCGACGTGCTGACCTCGTACTACTGGCCGGGCAACGTGCGCGAGCTCGAGAACGTCATCGAGAGGGCCGTGGTGCTGACCCGCAACCCGCGGATCGAGACCGGCGATCTGCCGCCCAAGCTCTGCGACGGCGCCGGGTACCAGGGCCAGCTCTCCTTCTCGGTGGGCACCCCCCTCTCCGAGGTGGAGCTCGCCATGATCCGCGAGACCCTCCGGTTTACCGGAGGCGACAAGAAACGGGCCGCGCGGCTCCTTGGTATCGCTGCACGAACCATCTACCGCAAGATGGAGCAGATCGACGTGGGCGAGCCGTGACATCCGGGCGGTGTCGCGGCGCCGCTTCTGACAAAATGTCCCGGAAAACGGTCCTACCCTCCCCGTGGATGCGGAACCATCTGAAAAAACAGGACAATTCTTTGTTGTTGACACGGCACGAAGGTTGCAATTTAAACATTCTCGCGAGAGTCCGATACCAGAAGGTGCCCGAGAGGCACCCGAGGGAGTGCTCAGTTGCGAAACACGGCGCAAGATTCCACTGAACGCACGGTCATCCATTGCCCGGCTTTTCGACATGGCGTCCTGCTCCTGCTCGGAGCCGCGGCGTTCGCGACTCCGGCGGTTGCCCGGCCCGAGGGGCCTGATCCGCAGGAGGAGACCCTCAAGGCCAACCCGGCGGGGACTCCGCGGGGAGTCACCGGCAAGGGGCCCCGGCGCGTGGGTCTCACCGCAGAGGATCTCAAGAAGGGCGTCATGCAGGGAGCGCCCGGGAAGACCTTGAAGTCCAAGCCGGCCGAAAAGGGTGGTGCTGACAATGCCGGCGGTGGTGGGGCCGCGGCATCCGGGGGCGGTTCGAATGCCAAGGGCGGCACCGGCGGTGCGACCGGCGGTTCGGCCGTGGGCGAGGGCGCCTGGGAGGGGGTTGGTGCACCCGGCGAGCTCGACGTGGGCATCGAGTACAAGAAGCCCAGGGCCGGGGCAAAGTTCTCGTTCAACCTGGTGGACGCGGAGCTGATCGAGCTCATCAAAATCATCGGCAACATCACCGGCAAGAGCTTCATCCTCGGCGGCAAGGTGCCCAACATCAAGGCCACGATCTACGCGCCGACCAAGATCACCGCTGCGGAGGCCTACCAGGCCTTCCTCAGCGTGCTGCAGGTCAACGGGCTGACGGTGATGCCCGCCGGACGCTATCTCAAGGTGGTCTCCGTGGGTGGTTCCACGTCCCAGAACACGCCGATCGTGAATGCCGTGCCGAACGCCGACCAGATCGTCACCCGGTTGCACAGGCTGGAGCACGTATCGGCGGACGATCTGGCCCAGGTGCTCGACCGCTTCAAGTCCTCGGAAGGCGACGTGGCGGTCTACAACCCTACCAACACGCTGATCATCACGGACTACGGCGCGTCGATCCGCAGGCTGCTCAAGCTGGTCGCCGCCCTAGACGTGGAGGGCACGGGCGAGCAGATCTGGATCGAGAGTGTCAACTACGCCGACGCCGAGGCCCTGGCCGAGCGAATCATGGAGATCTTCGACATCAACGCGGGGACGTCCAAGACCCAGGCCGCGGCCAAGAAGCCCGCCCGCAAGTCGGCCAAGGGCGGCAAGACCGCCGCCGCCGCGCCCACAGGAAGCTACGGCGAGGAGAACGACCAGACCAAAATCTCGAAGATCCTCGCGGACACCCGCACCAACTCGCTGATCATCGTCGCCTCCGAGACCTCCTACCTCAGGATCCTCGAGCTGGTGAAGAGGCTCGACGTGCCCATCGCCGGAGAGGGCACGCTGCACGTGCACAAGCTGCAGCACGCGGACGCCGAGGAGCTGGCCAAGACCCTGAACACCCTGTCGCGCACGGCGAACAGCAAGGCGCGGGGGGCGGGCGGCAAGAAAGGTGATGGCGGCGAGCAGGGCCTGTTCGAGGGTCAGCTCGAGATCGCGTCGGACAAGGCCACGAACTCACTGGTGATCGTCTCGTCGCTGCGCGACTACATGAGCCTCAAGTCGGTGATCGAGTTGCTCGATACGATGAAGCGGCAGGTCTTCGTCGAGGCGGTGATCATGGAGGTCAGCCTCGACAAGAACCGCGACCTCGCCTTCGGCTTCCACACGGGCAACACCATGGACATCGACGGCGAGCAGGCGCTGCTCTACGGCTCCAGCCAGCCCAACTCCGACGTCAGCTCGCTGGTGATCAGCCCCGGCGCCCTGAGCGGCCTCGCGGCCGGGCTGCGCGGCCCGGAGCTTGCGGGCAGCGAGGACCTGGTCGGCATCTCGATCCCGGCCTTCGGCGTGGCGATGCAAGCCCTGCAGACCAACTCGGACGCCAACGTGCTGTCCACGCCCCACATCCTGGCCACGGACAACGTCGAGGCCTCGATCACCGTGGGCGAGAACGTGCCGATCCAGCAGGGGTTCAACCCGGCCGGCGCGTTCCTCTCCCAGGCCGCGCGCGCCACGGGGACCACCTCGGGCTCCACGGGCACGGCACTCGGGGCGCTCGGGGCCATGGGCGGCATGGGCGGCATGGGCTACTCCATCGGCCGGCAGAACGTGGGCTTGACCCTCAAGCTGACGCCCTACATCAACGACGACGATCAGGTGCGCCTCGAGATTGATCTCGAAATCAGCGAGGTCAAGTCCATCGACTCCAGCCTCGGGCCCAACATTTCCAAGCAGAACGCCAAGACGACCTCGGTGGTGGCCGACCAGCAGACCGTCATCATCGGTGGGCTCATCACCGACAACCAGGTCGAGACCACGCACAAGGTGCCGGTCCTCGGCGACATCCCGATCATCGGCGTGTTCTTCCGCAGCAAGGGCACGCTCACCAAGAAGCGCAACCTGTTGATCTTCCTCACGCCCTACATCATCCGCACGTCGGAGGACTTCCGCGAGATCTTCCGGCGCAAGATGGCCGAGCGGCGCGAGTTCATCGAGCGCTACACGGCCTTCGAGTACCACCGCTACGATCCGCACCTCGACTGGTCGCGGACCAACGGCGCCATCGCCGTGGTCAACGAGATCGTGACCCGCGCCCGCAGCGACGAGGAGATGCGGGACCTCTCGGAGGTCAAGAACGAGGTCGGCCACGAGCCGAAGCAGGCCATCGAGTTCCCCCGCGGGACTGCCTTCTCCAGAGGGAGCGAGGGCGAGAGCGAGGGTGGGGATGACGAGGGGGGGCCGGTGATGCTCGGTGAGCCCGTCCTCGCTGTGCCGCCGCCCGTGCAGGAGCGTTGAGCGTGGTTCGGGACACCTTCATCGGCGAGCTGCTCGTCGAGCGGGGCGCCCTGGAGCCTGGCCAACTGCTCCGGGCCCTCGAACAGTTGAAGGAGAAGGGCGGTTCGCTGGCCGATATGCTGATCGGCAGCAAGCTGCTGACACCCGAGCGGCTCTGGCGGACCCTGGCCGAGGATCTCGGGCTCGGGTTCGTCGAGAAGATCGCCGTCGAGGAGATCGAACCGCAGCTGATCGCCGACCTGCCGATCGTCTTCGCCAAGACCAACCTGGTGCTGCCGGTCAAGGAGACGGAGGAGGGCGTGGTCGTCGCCTGTGGCAATCCGTTCGATCTCTCTGCCATCGACGCGGTCCAGGCGATCCTCGGCCGGCCGGTGCTGCCGGTGGTCGCCCTCGGCGACCAGATCCTCGAGGCGATCAACAAGGTCTACGAGCGCTCCGCTGCCGGCGCGGAGCTCGACGAGGCCGAAACGGCCGAGGAGGAGGAGCTGACCGACCTGATCGACGTCCAGGACGAGGCGCCGATCATCCGCTGGGTCAACAACCTTTTCTTCGAGGCGGTGAAGAGGCGGGCGAGCGATATTCACATCGAGGCCCTGGAGCGGGAGGTGGCGGTCCGCTACCGGATCGACGGCGTGCTGCACCCGGCCAAGAGCGCCAAGAAGGCCTTCCTGCCGTCGATCATCTCGCGGGTGAAGATCCTGGCCAAGCTCAACATCGCCGAAAAAAGGCTGCCCCAGGACGGGCGGATCGGTCTCAAGATCGCCGGCAAGAGCATCGACGTCCGCGTCTCCACGATCCCCACGAGCCAGGGCGAGCGTGTGGTGATGCGGCTCCTCGACAAGCAGTCGGTTCTCCACGACATCAGCGATCTCGGGTTCCTCGCGGACCACTACTTCCTGTTCCACTGGCTGATCCGCCGACCCCACGGGATCCTCCTGGTCACCGGCCCGACCGGTTCGGGAAAGACCACCACGCTCTATGCCGGGCTGTCGCAGATCAACACCTCGGACCGCAACATCCTCACGGTCGAGGACCCGGTCGAGTACGACATCGAGGGCATCGGCCAGGTGCACGTCAACCCCAAGATCGACCTGACGTTCACCAGCGGCCTGAGGGCCTTCCTGCGCCAGGACCCGGACGTGATCATGGTCGGCGAGATCCGCGACCGTGAGACGGCCGAGATCGCGATCCAGTCCTCGCTCACGGGCCACCTCGTGCTGTCGACGATCCACACCAACGACGCGCCGGGCGCGCTGACTCGCCTGGTCGAAATGGACATCGAGCCGTTCCTGGTGGCCTCGTCGATCCTCGGAATCCAGGCCCAGCGGTTGGTGCGGGTGCTCTGTCCCCACTGCCGCCAGACCTACGAGCCGACCCGCGCCGAGCTGCTCGAGCTCGGTGTCGACCCGGACGATCCGTACCGGCCCGCGGCCCCGCCCCAGGGGCGCCTCTACCAGCAGGCCGCGGTCAAGCTCCCGCCGCTCAAGCCGCTGGTGCCGGGAAAGACCGTGATCCACCGCGCCGTGGGCTGCGACGAGTGCCTCGGCAGCGGGTACCTGGGGCGTACCGGTGTCTACGAGATCGTGATGGTCACCGACGACATCCGCGCCCACATCCTGCGCAACGCCGACTCGACCGCGATCAAGCGCGCCGCCAAGGCGGAGGGCATGGTCAACCTGCGCGAGGACGGCGCGCGCAAGGTGCTCGCGGGGATCACGACGATCGAGGAGGTGCTTCGCGTTACCCACGAGGAGGTGGCCTGAGCGCCATTTGAAACGAAGTGCCGCTGTACGAGTACCAGGGGATCCGCCGTTCGGACGGACGCAACGTCAAGGGCTCGCGGGACGCCGAGAGCGAGAAGGTGGCCCGGGCGGCGCTCAAGCGTGAGGGCATCCTCATCACCGCCATCGAGCAGAAGGGGCAGGGCAGGGAGCGGGGCGATATCGATTTCAAGAAGCTGCTGTTCAAGCGCGTCACGCGAATGGACATCTCGCTCTCGACGCGCCAGCTCGCCACACTCACCGGCGCCGGGATCTCGCTGGTCGAGTCGATGACGGCCGTGATCGACCAGACCGAGAAGCCGGATCTCAAGACCGCGCTGATCGACGTGCGCGATCAGGTCAACCAGGGCATGGCCCTCTCGGACGCGTTCGGTCGGCATCCCAAGTACTTCGACACCCTGTTCTGCAACATGGTCAACGCCGGCGAGCAGTCCGGAACCCTCGAGCAGGTGCTGGGGCGGCTCGCCGACTTCATCGAGGCCCAGAACAGGCTGCGCTCCAAGGTCCAGTCGGCGATGGCCTACCCCGTGCTGATGGCCCTGGTGGGCACGATCATCGTCGGCGTGATGATGGTCGTCGTCGTACCCAAGGTGACCTCGATCTTCGAGAACTTCGGCCGCGACCTGCCCTGGTACACCCAGTTGCTGATCTGGACCAGCGGGATGCTGAGGGGTTTCTGGTGGCTGCTGCTCGGGCTGCTGGTGGCCGTGATCTTCGCCTTCGGTCGTTGGAAGAGGACGACCAAGGGCCGGTACGACTGGCACCGTTTCGTGCTCTGGGCGCCGGTGGTGGGCGGCCTGGCGATGATGGTCTCGATCTCGCGGTTCTCGAAGACCCTGGCGACCCTGCTCTCTTCGGGGGTGCCGCTGCTGACGGCGATGGACATCACCAAGGGAGTGCTCGGCAACACGGTGCTCGAGCAGGTCGTGGTCGAGGCCAGCTCCTCGATCCGCGAGGGCGAGAGCATCGCCGGGCCCCTGCAGGCCTCGGGGCGCTTTCCGCCGATCGTGACCCACATGATCGCGGTCGGCGAGCGGTCGGGACAGCTCGAGCAGATGCTCGAGAACGTGGCGGGGGCCTACGACGCGCAGGTCGAAACGAAGATCGCGACGCTGACGGCGCTGCTAGAGCCGCTGATGATCGTGATCATGGGAGCGGCGTCGGGCGGGATCGCCCTGGCGATCCTGATGCCGTTGATCGAGATGAACAAGTTCATCCAGTGAGGCTGAAGCGATGAAGGACCAGACGATCGTGCTCGGAGACAAGCAGAAGGGCGGACGGAAACGCGGATCGCTCGCGAGGAAGCTGCGCGCCGCAGCGCTGCTGCTCGCTGCGGCCGGATGCGTGGCCTGGTCGGTGGATGCGGTCGAGGAGCAGACCCGGGTCCGCCAGGCCCTGCTCGATGTCTCGCGCATCGGCCACGCCGCCCGGCTGTTCCGCGCCGATCACGGACGCTGTCCGGCGGGCGTCGCGGAGCTGGCGGCACCTCCGTCGGGACCGGCCTACCTGGATCGGGTGGACGACCCGTGGGGACAGCCGTACCGGCTGATCTGCCCCGCGCGGCTCGATCCCGGCGGCGTGGACGTCGTGTCGCTGGGTGAGGACGGGGTACTGACCGGAGGAGACAACATCTCGAGCCTCTGAAGAGGACGGGAACGAACGGAGGAAGAACGATGGAAGAACGAGCACCAGGCGGGATTCACGAGCGGGCCGCGGCGTCGAAGCAGGCGGCCGAGCGCGGCATGACACTGATCGAGATCATGATCGTCGTGATCATCATGGCGATGATCGCCACCGGCGTGGCCGTCGCCGTGATGCCGCAGCTCGAGAAGTCGCGGATCAAGACCGCCCGTTCGGACGTGGCGGCGATCCGCACGGCCGTACAGCTCTACCTGGCGGACAACGCGGGAGCCTGTCCGAGCGTCGAGGATCTCAAGCAGAACAAGCTGCTCGACCAGGCAAAGCGGACCACCGACCCGTGGGACCAGGAGTTCGTGATCAAGTGCCAGTCCGGCGACGATCCCGAGGTTTTTTCCATCGGGCCCGACAAGCAGGAAGGCGGCTGCGACCCAGGCCGGGCGGCCAAGGATGGCTGCGACGAGGAATGAGGACGGAAGGCGCGACGTGAGCACGAGGCGCACCAGCAGGGCACGTGGATTCACGCTGATCGAGATGATGATCGTCGTGGTCATCATCGGTTTGGCGATGGGTGCGATCGCGCTCGGCGTCGGCGCTACGACCCAGGCCCGGTTGCGCTCGTCCTGCTGGACGCTGGCCACGGCGGCCCGCTACGCCTTCTCGCGGGCCGTGACCCAGGGGACCACCATCCGTATCGTGCTGGATTTCAAGAAGAACGAGCTGTGGATCGAGGAGACCACAGGGCGGGTCGTGCTCAGCCGCGACGACGAGAGCGGCAGCGGGCTGCATAGGGAGGGGCTCGAGTACCTCGGCGACGGTGGGGTCGAGAACGCCTCTCTATCCACCCGAATGGACATGATTGGCTCGGGTATCGGCGAGATCGGCGGCACCGGCGGGATCACCGACGCCCTCGGCGGGATGACCGGTGCCCAGGATCTCATCGGCGGGATGATGCAGGGCATGATGGGCGGCGGCGTCACCGACCCGTTCCTCGCGGCGATGCAGGGCGGCGGGTCCGTCGCGGGCAACTCCGCCGGCTATCGTGGCGCGCGCTTCGGCAAGCTCGATGGTCGCGCCGGCGAGGTGCGAGAGCTGGAAGGGGGGATCTCCTTTCTGAAGGCCTACACGCCCCATGAGCCGCGGCCGAGGGAGGAGGGTCGCGCCTACATCTCTTTCTTCCCGGGCGGCACCACCGAGC
>CAYZAI010000105.1:0-13398 GCA_964476305.1 uncultured Myxococcales bacterium | reverse complement strand
ATCCCCGGGGCAGGGGGGACTCGATGACGACCGGGGGGGGGGCGGGTCTAGGGAATGGCGGTATCGAGCACTATCTCGAGGTCCTCCTGGTCGGCGCCGCCGGAGACGGTCACCTCGAGGCAGCCCAGCACGTCGCCGGAAACCGGTTGCTGGTTGCAATCCGACACGCCGTCGCTGAGCTGGAGCATCGCCGCCAGTCCGTAGGTGCCGTCGGTGAGGCTTTCGATCTCGAAGTCGAACGCCTCCTCCTGCGTGTCGTTCTCCAAGGTGACTGTCCCGTGGTCATCGCCATCGATAGGAGTGGGGAGCGGTCCGGTGAAAGCGGGGCACTCGTCCTGGAACACGCCGATACAGAGGTATCCGGTGCCGCCCGTCATCCCGGTATCGAGCTTGACCACCCCGCCCAAGCTCACCGTGTCGTCGGTGTCGGAGTCGGAGCATGTTGGCGGGCGGGCGACATCGAGGCCCGCCTTTTTTTAGAAGCCGATTCTAGCACGACGCGATCGTGCCATCATTCATTTTTCGGGATCGCCCACGATGCCGGACAACAGGTCGGCCAGGTCCCTGGGCAGGGGGGCTTCGATGACGAGAGCGGCCCCTGTGAACGGGTGCGTCAGCTCCAGGCGGGCGGCGTGGAGGGCCTGGCGGCGGTGGCCGGCCCGGCGGGCCAGGTCCTCGCTCGGGCCGTGCTCCACGTACTCGAGGAACAGGTTCTCGTCCGGCCCGTACATCTTGTCGCCGACGATCGGGTAGCCGAGGTGGGCGAGGTGCACCCGGATCTGGTGCTGCCGCCCGGTGCGGGGGCGCGCTTCCACCAGGGACACTCCGCCGCGGGTCTCGAGGGTCCGGTACTCTGTGAGGGCAGGGAGGCCGCCGGTGTCACGGCAGCCCATCTTGACGCGGATCACGGACTCGCGATCCGGGCCGATGGGCGCCTCGATGCTGCCGGCGGGAGGCTCGGGAGCGCCGCGCACCAGGGCCAGGTAGGTCTTCCTGACCTTGCGATCCGCGAACAGGCGCTTGGCCGCGCGCTCCGCCTCGAGGGTGCGCGCGCAGAGCACGAGGCCCGAGGTCTCGCTGTCCAGGCGGTGGACGAGCACCGGGCGGCGCGTGCCGTAGCGCTCGTCCAGCAGGCCGGTGAGCGTGTTGTGCAGGAACCGGGCCGTGGGGTGGACAGGCAGCCCCGGCGGCTTGTCCACGGCCAGGAACCACTCGTCCTCGAAGACCACGCCGAAGTCCCGCGGCACGTCGGGTTCGTCCGGCGGCGGCTTGAAGATGGTGATGCGCTCTCCCTCGCGCAGGGCGCGGCTCGCCTTGAAGGGGCGACCGTCGTCGTCGAAGGCGAACCGCTCGAGGATTCGCTGGACCCGGGTGCGGGACAGGCGGGGGATGCGCAGGGCGACGAAGCGGTCCGCCCGCCACCCGGAGTACTCCCGGGAGACCGGCAGGGAGATCTCGATGAATTCCTCGGGGATGTGCTCCGGGCGCTCCGTCACGCGGGAAAGAGTAGCAGAGAGCGCTGATGGGATGCTCGAAAAAATGATACACAAAGTCAACTGCTACATTAGGATAACGGGTATTTCATCCTATAATCTAAGAGAGAACGAGATTTCCGGATATCGGCGATTGGCGTTCCATTGAATGGAACGGCGGGCCCGGCAGGCTTCCCATCCGTTCAGGTGCAATCGCATCATCCGTGATACCATCCGGGCTGTTCTCAAGCCGGGGGTGCGTATGTCCCGACGACCCGGGCCGCGGATTTCAGGCCGTCCAGGGCGGCGCTGACGATGCCGCCGGCATAGCCTGCGCCCTCGCCGGCGGGGAACACGCCCGGCACGCCCACGGCTTCCCGGGTATTGGGGTCGCGCACCAGGCGCACCGGGGAGGACGCCCGGGACTCGGGTGCCAGAAGCAGGGCCTCGGGGTGGAGGTATCCGGGGATCCTGCGGTCGAAGGCGTGGAGGGCCGGCCTGAGGGCGCGGACGACGGCGGCGGGCAGCACGTCGTCGAGGCGGGTCGGGATCGCGCCGAGAGGATAGCTCGTGACGGGCAGAGACGGACTCGGCCGATTGCGGAGGAAGTCCACGAGGCCCTGGCCCGGGGCCGCGTAGGTCGAACCGCCCGCGGCGAAGCACCCGGCCTCGACGGTGCGCACCCAGGCCAGGCAGCCGGCCAGGTCCCGCAGGCCGAGGTCCTCGGGCCTCAGGCTGACCACCAGGCCGCTGCTGGCGAAGGGCGAGTCGCGGCCGCTCGCGGACATGCCGTTCAGGCAGAGGTGGCCGGGTTCGCTCACGGTGGGCATGGTGGCGCCGCCGGGGCACATGCAGAACGAGAACACGGGCACGCCGTCGACGCGAGCGGTCAGCTTGTACTCGGCCGCGCCGAGGGCGGGGTGGCCCGCCGAGGCGCCGTACTGGCGGCGATCGATCCATGACTGGGGGTGCTCGGCGCGGACGCCGAACTGGAAGGGCTTCGGTTCGACGGCCAGCCCGTCCCGCTCGAGGGCGAGCCACGTGTCCCGGGCGGAGTGGCCGATGGCCAGGATCGCGACCCGGCCGGGAATGAACCCGGTGGCGGTTTCGAGCCCGGCCAGGCCGCCGCCCCGCAGGCGCAGCCCTTCCACCCGCACCCCGGTGCGGACCAAGCCTCCCGCGGCCTCTATGCGCGCGGCCAGGCGGGTCACGACCGGGCCGAGGAGGTCCGTGCCCACGTGGGGCCTGGTATCCACCAGGATGTCGGACGGTGCGCCGCAGTCCACGAGGACCCGGAGAACGTGCCGGACCCAGGGATGGTTCTGGTTGCTGGCCAGCTTGCCGTCGGAGAACGCGCCCGCTCCGCCCAGGCCGAACAGGGCATTGCACTCCGGGTCGGGCATGCGGGTCCGGCCGAACCGCTCCAGGGCAGAGGCGCGTTCGGCCACGGTGCCGCCGCGGTCGATCACGACGGGGTGGAACCCGTGCTCGGCGAGCAGCAGGCCCGCGAACAGGCCAGCCGGACCGGCCCCGACGACCAGCGGCGGTTCGGCGAGGGGCGCCGATCCCGGCTCGACGCGCGGGGTCTCCTCCGGCGCGGAAGCTGTCACGCCCGGCGCGTGGGGCAGGGGACCTTCCACCTCGACGTCGACGCTGAAGACGAAGCGCACCGGCTGCTTGCGAGCGTCGATGGAGCGCCGCGCCACGCTCCACCGCGGGTCGGGCCCGGCCGCGTCCCCGAGGAGATCTCGGATCGCGCCGGGGATGACCTGCCCGGGGTCGGCGTTCAGGGGGACGCGAAGCCCGTGGAGCCGCGCCAGCATCCGGCCAGCATAGCACAGGACCTCGGGGCAGGGCGGTGGGAGGCGTTTCAAAGCGGTTTACGAAATCAGCGCAAGAGGTAACATCCGCGCTCGGGAACCGCAGACCCGGATGGGCGAAGGCGAGGGAGCCCGCGTGGACCCGAACATCGGCAAGGTGCTCGACGGCAAGTACAAGCTGACCCGCCTGATCGGCGAGGGCGGCATGGGCGCCGTGTACGAGGCCGAGCACCAGCGGATCCACCGGCAGGTCGCGGTCAAGCTGATGCGCCCGGAGGCGGAGAGCTCGGTCAACTCGGTGGAGCGGTTCCACCGCGAGGCCATGGCCGCCAGCGCCATCGGGCACCCCAACATCATCGAGATCTTCGACGTGGGTCTCGAGAGCGACGGCACGGCCTTCATCGTGATGGAGCTGCTGCGCGGCATCAGCCTCTCGGCGATGCTGAAGGTCGAGGGCGTCGTCGTGACCGGCCGGGCCCTGTCGTTCGCGCTGCAGATCCTCTCGGCGCTCGACGCCGCGCACCGCAAGGGGATCATCCATCGCGACCTCAAGCCCGACAACGTGTTCATCGCCGTGGACCGGATGATGCGCGAGGTGGTCAAGATCCTGGACTTCGGCGTGGCCAAGATCCAGGGTCCGTCGGAGCGGGATCTGGAGCTGACCAAGTCCGGGGTCGTCTTCGGCTCGCCCTTCTACCTCTCGCCGGAGCAGGCACGGGGGCGGCGCGACCTCGATCCGAGGGCAGACGTCTGGGCGGTGGGCGTGGTCCTCTACCAGATGCTGGGCGGCAAGCGGCCGTTCGACGGCGAGAACTACAACGAGATCATGGGCCGGATCCTGATGGACGAGCCCATCCCGCTGCTCGACCTCGCCCCGGAGATCCCGGTTGGCCTGGTCCGCATCGTGGAGCGCGCCCTGGCCAAGGACCGGGATCAGCGGTACGGCACGGCCGCCGAGATGCTCGAGGCCCTGCTCGAGTTCCACGCACCCTCACCTGACGAGATGAACACCCAGGTGATCCGGCTGCTCGGGAACCGGGGCGACGGAGCGCCGGCCGAAGTGGACCCTCGGTTTCGCGTCCTGATGCCGGATGTCAGGCTCTCCTCGGCGCCATCGGGGGCGTTGAGACTACGGCACAGCGATCCCATGTCCGAGACCCAGCCGAGCGGCCCGTTGCCCGATCTGTCGGGGCGGCGCCCCTCCCGGCTGCGCTGGGTGCTGCTCGGGGTCATCGCCGTTGCGCTCGGCTCTTTCGGCCTGGTCGCGGGATCGATGATCCTCGACAGCCAGAGAGATGCCGGCGACGGAGACGGACGCGAGTCCCCGGCGGACACGGCTGGGGAGGCGGCTGCGGAGGCGGTGCCGGTCCCGACGGCGGAGCCGGCAGGGGACGCCGGCCCGCCGCTCCCGGCGGCAGTGATCATCTCGTTCACCGGGCTGCCGGACGGCGCGGACCTGACCGTGGACGGCCGGTCCGCGACTCCGCCGCTCGCCTTGCCGCGCTCCTCGGTCCCCGTGGTCCTGCGGGTCACGGCGCCGGGCCATGAACCCCTGGACAAGGCCGTGATCCCCGATCGCGACCAGGAGATCG
Organism: uncultured Myxococcales bacterium; assembly: GCA_964476305.1. Classification (GTDB taxonomy): domain Bacteria; phylum Myxococcota_A; class Polyangia; order JAAYKL01; family JAAYKL01; genus CAYZAI01. Next base: position 8,514 of record CAYZAI010000105.1, on the reverse strand, counting down.
CGGTGTCGCTGACTTCGCTGCGGGCCGATGCGAAACGCGAACGCCCTCCGGCCGTGGACAAGGCGCCGGCCGGGAAGCCCCCCAGAGCAAAGGGCAAGGGCTCTACGTCGCAAACCAGGGACGGGGACTGGGCGGACAATCCGTTCCAGTAAAAAAACCCGTCGGGGGTGGAATCCTGGTACAGTCGATTCGAAAACGCGACATGGCTCCCGCATCAGGGAGCGCAAAGGAAAGGGGTGTGTCGTGATCCACGGAAGAAGACGTCTGGCAGGACTGATCCCGGCTCTCATCTTGGCGGCGCTCTGGCTGCCGGCTTGCGGCGGTTCCGATGCCGAGCCCTTCGAATCCGACACCGATACCGGCACCGATACCGACACGGATGCCGACACGGATGCCGACACGGATGCCGATACCGACACCGACACGGACACCGACACGGATGCCGACACGGATGCCGACACGGATGCCGATACCGACACCGACACGGATGCCGATACCGACACCGACACGGACGCCGATACCGACACGGAGACCGGAACCGGCAATGCCGCCTGCGTGCGATACGTGGACGTGGACTCCATCTCGGTCAGCCAGGACGGCCTGTCCTGGGGAACGGCCTTCGACAGCGTGCAGCCCGCCATCGACGCGGCCGCGGAGATCGCCGCCGCCAGCGAGGACGTCGATCGCTGCGAAGTGTGGGTGGCAGCGGGGATCTACCACGTGTACGTGATCGGCACGGCCGACACGATCCTGCTCAGGCCGGCGGTCGACGTCTACGGCGGCTTCGCGGGAGGCGAGATCGAGCTCGACCAGCGCGACTTCGAGGCGAACCGCACCTACCTGGACGGACGCGAGGACACCGTCAGCTCCAACCGCGTGATCCACGTGGTGACCGGCGCAAGCGACGCGCGCCTCGACGGGTTCGTCGTCGCCCACGGCTACGCCAACTCCGCGGCGCCCGGGGATCGCGGTGCCGGGATGTACAACCTCGGAGTGACGGACGTGACCGTCGCCAACTGCGTCTTCGCCTCGAACTGGGCCAGCAAGCGCGGCGGTGCCGCCTACAACGAGAACGCCGCCGTCACTTTCGAGAACTGCGTCTTCGCGGGCAGCTACGGCGGGGACGAGGGCGGGGCGATCCAGAACCGGACGAGCTCCGCCGTGTCGTTCGCGGACTGCCTGTTCCAGGGGAACCAGGCCACCCGCGGCGGGGCGGCCTACCTCCGCGACGGCTCACAGTCGACCTTCGAGCGCTGCGTTCTCGCCGGAAACACCGGCGGCGACCGGGGCGGGGCGATCTACCAGGAGACCGACTGCCAGACGGACATCGCGTCGAGCCTCCTGGTCGGCAACTCCGCGAGCGAGGGCGGTGCGCTGCAGGCCCGGGGGGGCGGCACGGTAGGCCTGGCCCATGGCACGGTCTGGGCCAACGGGGCCACCACCGGGGCCGTGTACCTGCGGGACGCCACCGCCATGACCGCGGTCAGCAGCATCCTGTGGAACGCGGGGATCGCGGAGATCCACCTGGACGGGGCCGGGCCCGGCCCGCTGCTCTCGGTGACCTACAGCGATGTCGAGGACGGCTGGGCCGGAGACGGGAACAAGGCCGTCAACCCGCTGCTGGCCGGCACACCGGCGTTCGCGGGGACCTGGACGTCGGTCACCCACGACCCGGCCACGCACACGACCGAGCTCATGAACGCCTCGGCATCCTGGACCCCCGGCGCGCTGGCCGGCCTGCTGGTGCAGCCGAACGGCGGCGGGCCGGAGCACTTCCGCATCGAGCGCAATACCGCGAACCAGCTGCTGGTCTGGGGTGACCTCGAGCCGTTCGCCGCCGGCGGGGATCCGTACGTCATCCTCGATCCGCGCCTGCGCTCCGATTCCTCGTGCATCGACGCCGCTGACGGGCTGGCCTGGACCGAGGCCGATCTGTGGGGAGACCCGCGGGTCGATGTCGAAGCCGTGACAGATGTCTTCGACTGTTCCACGTACCCGGTGGACTGCCTGAGCTACGCGGACATCGGGGCCCTCGAGTTCCAGCCCTGAGCCGGATCGGTCGCCGGGGCCTCAGCGCACGACGCCCGAGGCCTCCACGAAGGCCCGCACCACGGGATCGGTGCTCTTGGCGAGCTCTCGCGGGGAGCAGGTGACGCGGATCGAGCCCTGGTACAGCATGCTGACGCGCTCGCCGACGTCGAGGCAGGTCGCCATGTCGTGGGTGATCACGATCGAGGTCACGCCGAACTTCTCGTCGGTCTCGAGGATCAGCCTGTCGACGTTGCGCGCGGCCAGGGGGTCGAGGCCGGCGGTGGGCTCGTCGTAGATCAGGATCTCGGGTTCGCCCACCAGGGCCCGGGCCACGCCCACGCGCTTCTTCATGCCCCCGGAGATGTCCGCGGGCATCCGCTTGGCCGCGTCGGCCACGCCCAGGGCCTCGAGCTTGGCCATCACCCGCCCGCGCACCTCCTTGCGGCTGATCCCCGAAAGCTCGCGCAGGGGAAACGCGACGTTGTCGTAGACGGACATCGAGTCGAACAGGGCGCTGCCCTGGAACACCATGCCGAAGCGGCGGCGCACCGCGCCGAGGGCCGCCTCGCCCAGGACGGTGATGTCCTGGCCGTCCAGCAGCACGCGGCCCGCGTCGGGTCGCTCCAGCACCACCAGGTGCCGCATCAGCACGGTCTTGCCCGCGCCGGAGCCGCCGATGACGATGTTGCGCGCTCCGCGTCGCAGGTCGAGGGTCACGCCCCGCAGGACCTCGTTGTCGCCGTAGGCCTTCTTCAGGTCGCGGACCGCGATATGGACGCCACTTTCCCTGTTCGACATGACGGGCGGATGGTGTGACGGCGCGCCCGGCGAGTCAAGGCCGCTTCGTCCCGGTCCGGCGCAGGTAGCGCCGCCGCAGCGGTTCGGGGAAGCGCTCGATGGCGTAGCGCAGCATGGTGCGGGGCATCCGGTCGCCGTGGCGATCCAGGAACGCCTCGAGGGCTCCCCGGTCGCGCTTGCCGGCCTCGCGCAGCATCCAGCCAGCGGCCTTGTGCATCAGGTCCTCGGGATCGTCGAGCAGCAGGCCGGCGAGCCGGAAGGTGTCGGTGAGGTCGCCCGAGCGGATGAACCGCAGCGTGGCGACCATGGCGATGCGGCGTTCCCACAGGCTCGGCGAGCGGGCCAGGCGGTACAGGACGTCGCGCTTCTGGCCTTCGAGGAACGCGCCGACGAGGTGGGGGGCCGTGACGTCCACGAGGTCCCAGTTGTTCACCCAGGCGGTGTTGGCCAGGTAGAGGTCGTGGACCGCCCGCCGGCCGGCCTCGTCCTTTGCGCGCTCGAAGCGGCGAACGAGCAGGAGCAGCGCCAGCATCCGTTCCTCGTGGACCTCGGAGGCGAGCAGCGCCGCGATATCCTCGAGGCAGAGGCCGTCCAGTTCGCGGACCAGGGCGCGGATCCGCGGCACCTTGACGCCGACGAAGACGTCGCCCTCGCCGTACCCGCCGGGGCCGGTCTTGAAGAACCGCCGCAGCATCGGGACCTGCGCCGGATCCGCGATGGCCCTCAGGCTTTTCCGGACCTCGGCCAGGCCCGGGTCGTCGGTCCCGGGATTCTTCTTCTTCGTGGCCATTCGTCCCTCCCTGTCCGCCGATCCTCCCGCTCCGGACCGACTGGGTCAAGACCGCCGCCTCGAAAGAGTCCGGGTTCCTTGTGGCTTCGGAACCGTGCTATGGTTTCCCGCTGCGACGGTCGAAGCAAAGGAGGAGGAGTGATGACGAGACTTCGAAGGACGGGATGGCTCGCGGCGGGTACGGCCGCGCTGCTGGCGTCGGCTTGCGGCGGTGCTGGCGCCGGGCCGGTCGCAACCGACAAGACAGAGTCCAAGGAGGGAGCGGCGATGACCGGAGAGCTGCGTTCCGAGATATCGGGCGAGGTGGTGGTGCCGGGGATCTGGTCCACGGCCGAGCAGGTGGCCGCGGGGTGTGGCGCGGCCATCACGAAGGCCAGTCAGCGGCGCGACGCCCTGGTGGCGGCCGCCGGCCCCAGGGACAGGGAGAATACCCTCGAGGTGCTGAACGACGTCCACATCGGCATCGACGGGGTCCTGCCGTTCTCGGAGCTGATGGCCAACGTCCACCCGGACAAGGCCGTGCGCGACGCGGCCGAGACGTGCCAGCAGGACGTGATGAAGTTCGTCTCCGAGCTGCAGCTCGACCGCGCGGTCTACGACGCCCTGGCCGCCGTCGATGCCGCGAAGCTCGACCCCGGCGCCCGGCGATCCCTCGAGGAGATGCTGCGGGACTACCGGCGCTCCGGCGTCGACAAGGACGAGGCCACGCGCGAGCGGCTGAAGGCCCTCCACGAGGAGATGGTCAAGACCGGCCAGGAGTACGCCCGCCGCATCCGGGAGGACAAGCGCTGGATCGACGTCCCGGCCAGGAAGCTCGGCGGGTTGCCCCAGGACTTCCTGGACGCCCACCCGAAGGGCAAGGACGGCAAGGTACGGCTCACCACCGACTACCCGGACTACTTCCCGGTGCTGTCCTACGTGGACGACGAGGAGGTGCGAAAGGCGCTGTTCCTGAAGTTCCTCGAGCGCGGCCATCCCGAGAACGACGAGACCCTGGCGAAGCTCCTGAAGCTCCGCCACGAGTACGCGGGGTTGCTCGGCTTCCCGAACTGGGCCGAGTACAACGCCGAGGACAAGATGGCCAGGGACCGGCAGACCATCGCCGACTTCATCGAGAAGGTCGTGGACATCGGCCGCCCGAGGATGAAGCGCGATCTCGAGGAGATCCTGGCGCGGAAGAAGAAGGACAAGCCCAAGACCGACGCGGTGCACGAGTGGGACCGCTTCTACTACGTGAAGAAGCTCCAATCCGAGAAGTTCGGGGTCGACTCGCAGGAGATCCGCCGCTACTTCGACTACCCGCTGGTCAAGCAGGGCGTTCTGGACGTCAACCAGCGCCTGTGGGGCGTGACCTTCGAGCGGGTGGCGGACGCCCCGGTCTGGCACGAGAGCGTCGAGGCCTGGGACGTGAAGGAGGGCGGGCGCCCCATCGGCCGGTTCTACCTGGACATGCACCCTCGCGAGGGCAAGTACGGCCACGCGGCCATGTTCAACGTGGTCACCGGGATCACGGGGCGTCAGGTGCCCGCGGCGGCGCTGGTCTGCAACTTCCCGCAGCCGTCCGACAAGGGACCGGCGCTGATGGAGCACGGCGACGTGACCACGTTCTTCCACGAGTTCGGCCACCTGATGCACCACCTGCTCGGCGGCGGCTACGCGTGGGCCAACCTGTCCGGGATCAGCTGCGAGTGGGACTTCGTCGAGGTCCCTTCCCAGCTGATGGAGGAGTGGGCCTGGGATCCGGGCGTGCTGGCGGGATTCGCGAGAAACCACGAGACCGGCGCGCCGATCCCGGAGGAACTGGTGCGCAAGCTGAAGGCCGCGGACGAGTTCGGCAAGGGCGTGCACGTGATGCGCCAGATGTTCTTCGCCGCCCTGTCCCTGGCGTACCACGATCGCGATCCGAACGGGCTGGATCTCCTGACCCTGCTCAAGGACGTCCAGGGGCGCTACAACCCGTATCCCTACGAGCCGGGCACCTGGCTGTACGACAACTTCGGCCACCTCGAGGGATACAGCTCGATGTACTACACCTACATGTGGTCGCTGGTGCTGGCCAAGGACATCTTCACCCGGTTCACCGCCGCGGGCCTGATGGATCCGGCGGTGGCCGCGGACTACCGGCGGACCGTGGTCGGCGCGGGCGGGGCAGTGGACGCAGCCGACCAGGTGCGGGCGTTCCTCGGCCGCGAGACCTCCTTCGACGCCTTCCGCGAGTACCTCGAGGACTAAAGCTAGAGGATATCGACCTGCTCGACGTCGGCGATGGGCTCGCCCAGGAAGCGCGAGGCCACGACCTGGAAGCTGTCTGGCAGGTCGGTCACGCAGCAGCGCAGGCCCCCGGCGCCGGTCCGGGCCGCCGGGCCCCCGGCGTTCAACGCGTCGGATACCTCTTCTCCCATCACGATGGCGGAGTTGATCACCGTCGCAGCACTGCCGAGCTCCTTCAGCACCTGTCGAATGGTCTCTTCCAGGATCGGATAGTGCGTGCAGCCCAGCAGCAGGACGTCGACGCCCGCCTCGGCCAGGGGTTCCACGTAGCGCCGGACGGCCAGCCGGGGCACCTCGCCGTCGAGCCAGCCCTCCTCGGCCAGGGGAACGAGGAGCGGGGCAGGGCGCTGGTGCACGACCACATCGGGGGCGATGGCGACGATCTCCCTGGGATAGGCGCCTGAGCCCACCGTTCCCGCGGTTCCGATGACGCCGATCCGGCCCGTGCGGGTCGCCGCGCACGCCGCCCTGGCCCCGGCGCCGATCACGCCCAGCACGGGTACGGTCATCTGCTCGCGGAGGTAGGGCAGGGCCACGGCCGAGACCGTGTTGCAGGCGACGACCAGCAGCTTGATGCCCTGGTACACGAGGAACTCGGCGCAGTTGGCCGCGTAGCGCTCGATGGTGGCCGGCGAGCGCGTGCCGTAGGGCACCCGCGCGTTGTCCCCCAGGTACAGGAGGTGTTCGTGCGGGAGGATGCGGCGGATCTCCCGGGCCACGGTCAGGCCGCCGAGCCCCGAGTCGAAGACGCCGATGGGCAGCGCGTTATGCTCCCCGGGATCGCTCTTGGGCGATGTCATCCTAGTGTCCCTCCTCTTCGGGCTCGCCCGGCAGGCGTTTCTTCTCGAGATGCTCGCCGCCCTCGTCCGCGATGCGCTTCCGCCAGTGGGCGGGATAGTCCTGGTGGGTGACCTTGCCGTGCTCGTCCCGCACGTTGCCGTCCAGGTACTTCCAGATCAGGAACTCGCCCAGCTTGCGGTAGCGTTCGACGACCGTACCGGCCGCCTTGGCCGAGAACTCGGTGAGGTAGTCCCGGGCCAGCTCCGGCGAGCGGCGGTGCAGCTCCAGCGCGGCGGCGTCCACGCCCTTCAGCCGGCCGGCGAAGCCGCTCTCCAGCTCGCGCTGCACGGTCCGGATCTCCGGGTAGATGTCCTTCCACCGCGAGTAGGCCCAGTTGCTGACGAAGTTGAAGACCCAGAAGGCCGAGTCCCAGCTGAACGAGTCGAAATCGCCCGTACCCACGGCGAAGGCCCTGGGCGCCTCGCGGATGCCGCAGTACATCGGCACGTAGACCGTGGTGGCCGTGTCGTCCACTCCGAACCAGAGGACACCGCCGATGGGGTTGGGCAGCCACGAGCGCATCTGGGCCACGAACGAGAATCCGGTCTGCTGGGTCGAGGTCGAGCGCTCGTGGACGTACTTCCTGCCATTCGCCTCCCAGAGCATGGGGCGCCAGCGGTAGGGCAGCTCGTAGGGGCCGGCGCCCACGCCCTTCGACAGGTCCCACTTGGTGCCCTCGAAGTGGTCGCGCATCAGCTCCATCATGCCCCGGAGCGAGATCTTCTTGTCCGGCTTGACGAACAGGGGCAGCGGCTCGGCGCCCGGCACGGCGTCGATGTAGTCCGTCGGGAGCTTCAGCGACGGGGCGATGCGGTTGAAGAACGCCCACACGCGGATCTCGCAGAAGCGCAGGGCGCCGAAGTCGAGGGGGGCGTAGGTGTCGGCGAAGCTGAAGTCCTTGTCCTCGCCGTCGAACCAGCCTTGCTCGCGCGCGAAGGAGATCACGTCCTCGGAGTACAGGCAGTTCTTCTTGTCCTTGAGCGGGAACGTGCGGATCCGGGCCTGGTTGGCGTGGGCCGAGACCCAGCCCTCGGGCACGCGCCTCGCGACCCAGACCGCGCCCTTGTCGTCCTTGCCCTTGCCGATGATCTCCATGTGCCAGACCTCGTAGGGGTCGGCCACGGAGAACGACTCGCCGCTCGAGGCGTAGCCGTGCTCGGCCACGAGCTCGCCCATGATTCGGATCGCCTCGCGGGCGGTCCGGGCGCGCTCGAGGGCGATGTACATCAGCGAACCGTAGTCGAGGATCCCGCTTTGCTCCTCGGGTTCCGCGAGCTCCTTTCGCCCGCCGTAGGTCGTCTCGCCGATGGCGACCTGCCACTCGTTGATGTTGCCCACGACGTCGTAGGTCACCGGCGCCTGGGGGATCTTCCCCAGGTACTTGCCGGTGTCCCACTCGTAGACGTCGCGTTCGGCGTCTGGCAGATGCGTGCCGCCCGACGTGTAGTACAGCTCGCCGTAGAGCTGGTGGGAATCGGCCGAGTACGTGATCATCGTCGAGCCGTCGGCGGAGGCCCCGCGGGAGATCAGGAAGTTGGTGCAGGCGTCGGCGGGAGGGGCGCCGAAGGCCAGGGCCAGGGCCAGGACGGCGAGTGCGGCATGCTTCATCGGGGCGTTCCTTTGCATTGGCGCCCTGTGGGGGCGGCGGATTCCCGCGCACGGTACCAGACCGGGGCCCCGCGGCGCAACGACAGTCGGCGGCGTCCCGCGGTCCTTGCCTCGTCCGGCTCGATCGCCGATCATCGGGGGCATGGAAGACGTCATGATCCCGGGGTTTGTCCCTG
>CAYZAI010000104.1:0-13556 GCA_964476305.1 uncultured Myxococcales bacterium | reverse complement strand
CCGCGGCTGCAGCCCCGCCCTCGGCTACTTCCGCGGGCGCACCGGAGCGGAGCACGCCTTCCAGGCGGCGTTCGACATGGACTGGATCGAGCGCGACTGCTTCGCCGAACCGGGCCCGATCCGCGTGCCGGTCACCACGCTCCTGTCGCAGCTGGTGTGAGGGGTCAGCGGAGTCGGGGTCAGTCCGCGTTCCACTCGAAGATCACGACGAGGTTCTGCTCGTAGCAGGTGGCGACGATCTCGGCGGCGCCGTCGCCGTCGAGGTCGGTGATCTTCATCCCGCCGGCCTGGCCGAAGGGATCGGCCAGCACGTGGGTGGCGAACTCCCCGGGCGCGGTCTGCTCGAGCACGAACGCGCGCTTGTCGCCGTCGCCGGAGAGGGCGATGTCGAGATCGCCGTCGCCGTCGATGTCGCCCCAGCCGAAGATCCCCGGGGCCGCCTGGGGCGAGAACTGCGAGCCCGGTACCGAGACGATGCCCTCGGAGATCATCGTCCCGTCCCAGGGCGTGTCCGCGGGATCGACCGGGATGTCGTAGACGTAGACTCCCGACTCGGGCTCGCCGTTGTTCACGTTGGTATGGTTCGAGCCCACGGCGCGCAGCACGCCGTCGCCGAAGAGATCGGGCACCAGGGAAAGCTGGATCGCCGGGCCCAGGTCGTCGGCGATCACGTGGCGCGTCCAGACGCCGGCCGGGTTCTCGACGTCCGGCGGCGCGACCTGCTCCATCCACGCGAACGAGGCCTGCTCGAAGATCGTGTCGAAGAAGAACTCGGCGCTGACCACGTCCAGGTCGCCGTCCTCGTCGAGATCGAAGACCGTGGGGATGCTGCCCAGGCCCACGCCGATGACCCGCGCGTCGGTTTCGAAGCGCTCCGCCGTGTCCGTGCCGCGGTACCAGCGGGCCTCGAGCTCGTCGTGGGACGTGAGGATCTGCGAGATGCGGGCCTCGCCCACCACCACCAGATCGTCGATGCCGTCGTCGTCGATGTCCGCCAGCTCGCCGTGGTGAAAGAACAGGTCCGAGCCGAAAGGCACGATGTCGTGACGGGTCCAACTCCCGCCGTCGTTCTCCCACCAGCTTAAGGAGCCGCAACCCGACAACATGGCGCAGGCCAGGAAGCCTCCGGCGACGATGATGTCCAGATCCTCGTCCTCGTCCAGGTCTGCGAGGGTGGTGCCGTTGGGGAACTTGAGGGTCGTGGACGCGGTGAAGACATCGACCCGGGTCCAGGACTCGAGATCGCCGCCGTTCAGGTAGGTGGCCAGGGTCCCGGGCATCTGGAGGCTGACGGCCGGGCCGAACGAGGAGACCACCAGGTCCTCCAGGCCATCGCCGTCGACATCCGCCACCGAGGCGAAGGACGGGCCCTCGAGGGTGGTGTCCACGGTGTGGACGGTGAAGTTGCTCGCGTAGTCGTCGGTGTCGGTGTCGGTGTCGGTGTCCGTGTCGGAGTCGGCGTCCGTGTCGGCGTCGGTGTCTGTGTCGGAGTCGGCGTCGGTGTCCGTATCGGAGTCGGCGTCCGTGTCCGTATCGGAGTCGGCGTCCGTGTCCGCGTCGGTGCCCGCTCCGTCGTCGTCGTCGCCTCCGCAGGCGCCGAGGCCGGGTGCCACGAGCAGGGCGCCGAGCAGCGGCAGCAGGTGGATGTCGTTCCGCTTCATCTGCAACTCCTTTCCGTTCCTTCCTCGCGGTGCTATATTCCGTCCCTTCGAACCACAACAGTGCAACAACGAGCCAGGAGAGACGTCATGTCGTGCATCATTTCCGTCAAGGGTCGAGAAATTCTGGACTCCCGGGGCAATCCCACCGTGGAGGTCGACGTGGAGCTCGAGTCCGGGTTCGTCGCGTCCGCCAAGGTCCCCTCGGGTGCCTCCACCGGCAAGCTCGAGGCGGTGGAGCTGCGCGACGGCGACAAGGCGCGGTACGGCGGCAAGGGCGTGATGAAGGCCGTGGCCGCGGTCAACGGCGAGATCGCCGCCACCGTGGTGGGCTTCGACGCCATGGAGCAGCGCGCCCTCGATCTGGCGATGATCGAACTCGACGGCACCGAGAACAAGGGCCGGCTCGGGGCCAACGCGATCCTCGGCGTGTCCATGGCCGCGGCCCGGGCCCAGGCCTTCGAGCTGGGGATCGAGCTCTACCGTCACCTGGGCGGCGCGGGCGCGGTCACGCTGCCGGTGCCGATGATGAACATCCTGAACGGCGGCGCCCACGCGGACACCGACGTGCAGGTCCAGGAGTTCATGGTCGTGCCCAAGGGCGCGCCGAACCTCACCGAGGCCGTGCGCTACGGCTCCGAGGTCTTCCACACTCTGGGCAAGCTGCTCAAGGATCAGGGCCAGACCACGGGCAAGGGCGACGAGGGCGGCTACGCCCCCAACCTGCCCAGCAACGAGGCGGCCCTCGACCTGATCGTGAAGGCGATCGAGAAGACCGGCCTCAAGCCGGGCAAGGACGTGTCCATCGCCCTGGACTGCGCGGCCAGCGGCTTCTACCAGGAGGGCGCGGGCTACTTCCTGGACGGCAAGGACAAGGCCCCGCTCCCGGCCGGGGCCCTGGTCGAGCGCTACACCGCGTGGTGCGGCAAGTACCCGATCAGCATCATCGAGGACGGCTGCGACGAAGCCGACTGGGACGGCTGGAAGCTGATGACCGACGCCCTGGGCCGGAAGATCCAGCTCGTGGGCGACGACCTGCTGGTGACCAACGTGAAGCGCATCCGCGAGGCCCTGAAGCGCAAGGTCTGCAACTCGGTGCTGATCAAGCTCAACCAGATCGGCACCCTGTCCGAAACCCTGGACGCCATCGACCTGTCGCGCCGCAACGGCTACAAGACCGTGATCTCCCACCGCTCCGGCGAGACCGGCGACACCTTCATCGCGGACCTGGCGGTGGGCACCTCGGCCGGCCAGATCAAGACCGGCTCCCTGGCCCGCTCCGAGCGCGTCGAGAAGTACAACCGGCTGATCGCGATCGAGGAGCAGCTCGGCAGCGCGGCCCGCTTCGGCCTGGGCTGATCAGCGCCGGATCCGCTCGATGCCGGGGAAGGCGTCGAACCCCTGATCGAAACTGAGGATCGACCGGATGTCGCGGCGCTCCATCACCGCCAGGTGCAGGGCGTCCCGCGCCGAGAGCCCGTACCCGCCGAGGGCGATCCCCTTGGCCTTCTCCACGTCGGCGAGCTCGACGGCGATCACTTCGTCGACCAGCGCGAGCAGGGCATCGAACACGGGCTGGATCGCGTCCGGCCTCTGGATCGCCAGGTAGCGGTGCAGGATCTCCTGCAACACCTCCACGTCGGTGACGAGCCTCTGCCGCTCGCCGATCAGGCGTTCGAGCAGCGAGAGCGCGTCGGTCTTGTGGCGGTGCGGGGCGCCCACCAGGTACATCGGGATGTTCGAGTCGACGAGGATCATCCGGGATTTTCCGCGGCGTACCCGGACTCGATCTCGGTCAGCATCTGCTCCATGTCCGGCGCGGGGAAGGCGTGCCTGGCCGCCGCGCGGATCGCGGCGAGCTTGCGGCCCTCGTCGCCCTCCGGCTGGCGCAGGCGCGCGCGGCGCAGCGTCTGGCGGACCCACTCCGAGACCGTTACCCGCTCGCTCCGGGCGGCGCGCTGGATCGCCTTGTACTCGCGCTCGTCGATGACCACCTGGAGCCTCATACTCATGCCAGGAGTATGATTGACTCATAATCATGAGTCAAGAGGATCGATCCGGCTACAGCAGGAACATCCCCGCTGCCCAGCCGAGTATCGCGAGCCCGATCAGGGCGTTGATCGCCGCCCGGCCCTTGCTGACCGCGTCGCCGTCCACCATTTTCACCCTGTCCTCGCCGGCTGTCCTTTTGAACCAGTCCGAGATCCCGGTGCTGCCGCCCGACGAGTTGAATGACTTTCGCCGGAGCCGCTCCCCGTCGCGCCAGGTGATGTCGAACTGCATGCCGGCGAAGCGCGCCCGCTCCACCGAGCCGGCCGGGACGAAGGCCTTGGCAGTGGGGCTGTCCAGCAGGACACCCGCATCGCTCATCACGGCCAGCAGGTAGTCGCCCTCGAGGATCACCGCCTCGGCCGCGGAATCGCTCTTCTTCCACAGCTCGAGTGCGGCCCGCAGGTGGCCGTTTATCCTGCGCATGCTCACGCCGAAGCCGAAGACGACGAGCCCGAGAAGCGCGACGCCGAACGCCACCGTGGGCCCGACCCAGCCGAGGTCCAGCTCGTCGTCGAGGCCGCGGGCCAGCATCGGCAGCAGCACGACCTGGCCGAGCAGGGACTGGGTCACGAAGTAGAGCCAGCGCTCGTCTCGGCGGAACTTCACCGCCGTGGCCGCGGCCTCGAGGGAGAGCGTGCCGTGTCGCGCCTGCCGAAGCAGCGACGTCAGCCTCCCCGGGGCCAGCCCCACGAGGTTGTCCCGGCCGCAGTAGGGGCACGATATCGCGATGTCCGCTGCGCCCGCCCGGAGCATCCCGCCGCACGAGCGGCAGCGGTAGACGCCCGGCTTGCCCTCCACCGGGATCCCGCCCAGGGAGCCCCAGCAGGCGGCGACCGCGGCGCCCCGCGAGGTCGCCTGGACGACCACCGCGGCATAGGCCAGCAGGATCGCCTCCGCGGCGGCGAACCAGATCAGGAAGGGCACGACGTACCGCGAGCGGTCCGCCGCGGCCCCCATCAGCGGCAGGCCCGGGAACAGCACGCTGATGCCCGCTGCGATCATCAGGATCGTCAACACGAACAGCACCGGCCCTGGCACGCTGCCCGCGGCGACCTTGCGCCACAGCGCAGCCGCGTCGCGGTTCTTCTCGTCCCGATGCCTCGCCGCCAGGGCGGCGCGCAGGTGCTCATCGGGGATCGGCACGGGCTCGCCGCAGTGTATGCAGGCCACCTCCGGCTCGGGCGCGAACGGGACCTTGCCGCCGCAGGCGGGGCAGTGGAGATCGTGCAGTCTCGGGGCTTCCGGGGTGTGATCGTTTTCCATGCCGCGAGAGTATCAGAGCCGGCCTGAGGCGCCTACCTCCAGCAGCTGGTCTGGGTCTTCTTGTAACTGATCCGGGCGACCTGGGTTTCGGTGCCGGGCAGCGAGAAGGGCACGGTGCGCTGCTTGCCCCGGACCTTGATCGTCACCCGGCCGGTGATGGGCGCGGGGTAGGCCGAACGCTGCCTCGAGCCGGGCACGAGCGCTCCGTCCGTCCGGGCCGCGGCTCGCGAGACCGCGACCAGGTAGGTGCCGTTCATCAGGCCGCCGATGCCGAGGACCTCGGTGCCGCCCAGGGTCAGGTCCGCCACCTGGCTGTTCCTGCCCCACGTGCCGGAGAGTCTCCGGCCCGCCGGGTCGACGACCGACAGGTCCGCGTCGAGCCACGGGTCGTCCAGCTCCAGGCGCATGGTCAATTCGCCGCGCACGGCCGGCCGATTCCACGGCGGGAGCACCCCGGTGCGCGCCGCGTCGAGCAGGGCGTCCACCTGGTCGAGGATCTTGCGCAGCTTTCGCTCGCCCCGCAGCCGATCCTGCTCCTGCCCGAGCAGCGCGAAACGGCCGGCCGCAGCGAGGCAGCGGGCGTACTCGAGGGCGTCGTCCGGCTGGCGGGAGATATCCGCGGCCACGCGGAAGTGTCCCGCGGCCGCGGCGTGGTCTCCGGCGTCGCGGAAGGCCGCGCCCAGGCGGCGCTGGTTCCGGGCGCTCCCCGGACCCACCTCGGCGATGGAGGCGTAGGCGCGCAGCGAAGCGGCGCGGTCCCCCTGTCGGGCGAGCTGGTCGCCCAGAGCGGCCAGGGCTTCGGTGCCCAGGGGATCCCGCGCGACCCACTCCCGGGCCGCGGCCAGGGCCGTCTCCGGGTCGCCCAGCCGGTTCAGCAGGCGCAGATAGCGCCTGTGGGTCTTGCGGCTGGCCGGGTTCGACCGCACGGCGGCCTCGGCGTCGGCCAGGCGCGGCGACAGGCCGGCCCCGGGGCCCGCCGAGGGCTGGATGCGGATATCGTAGATCGTCTGGGGCTTGCATCGCGGCTGCTCCCAGGCCGTGCCCAGGCTTCCCCCGCCGGGGAGGTAGGCCGTCTTCTCGTCGCCGTCGGCGAGCGGGGCCGGCTGGTCGTCCCGGGAGTTGCTCTCGCTTTCCGCCATCTCTGCCCGGAGCGGGCCCTTGGACACCGGAGTCGTCGAAACGGTCTGGGCAGCGGACTTGGCCTTCTTCGCCTCCTCCGCGAGCTTGGCGGGCGGCGGAGCTGCAGCCGCGGGCGCGCCGAGGGATCCGTAGCCGGTTCCCGTCGCGCCGCCGCCACCGCGCCCCGCGCCCGACAGGTCCGCCCCGCGGGAGGCGCTCTCGCGCTCGGCATCCTCGCCACCGGCCAGGTAGCCGAGGGCGTCGAGGGCGGTCTCGTCGAGATCCGCCTCCTCGTCTGGCTCGGCGCCAGCGAACTCGGCGGCCTTGCCGGACCACTCCTCGGCGTCGGTGCGCTGGACCTTGAACCGCGCGTACATCCGATCGTTTTCGAGGACGATCCAGCTCGTCAGGCGGCTCGCCACCCGCATCCGCCGGGAGAGGTCGATGATCTCGCCGTCACGCCCGGTCTCCAGGGTCAGGCGGTCGATCTGGTCCTTGGCCCACAGCCCGGCGATGAAGCCCGCTTCCGGAGCGGTCACCTCGGCGTGGACCCGAAAGCGCCGCTCCACCGGTCGCCCGTCCGAGGTCAGAGCGCGAAGCACGGCATCGCCGTCCACTCTCGGGCGGTCCAGCCTCGCCGTGATCGCCACCTCGCCGCCGGCCGGGAGGTTCCCGAGGTACCGCGGCGCGTCGGCGATGCCCTCGGGCCAGTCCACCGTGGCGTGGGACAGGCCCGGGGCCAGGATGCGGCGGGCCACGGCAAAGGCGGCCGCGGCCGGCGTCTCGCCCACGGACAAGGCATAGGCCGATCCCCCGCCCTGGTGCGCCAGGGCCTCGAGGGCCACCTCGTCGAGCTCCGGGCCGAGGCCCACGGTGTGGAGCACGACCCCCGGGGGCCGGGTCGCACCGAGCAGCCGCGCCAGCCGGCCGGGATCGCGTTCCCCGGCCGTGGCCACGCCGTCGCCGATGTAGGCAACGAGCGCCCCGCGCCCGTCACGGACCAGCGAGTAGGCGTGCTCCACCGCGCCGGCGATGTCGCTCGCTCCCCCGGGAGGGATGGCGGCCAGGAAGCGGAAGGCCCGCTCCAGGTTCTCGGCGCTGGGCGCCTCGAAGCGGTTCGAAAAGGCGCGGCAGCCGCTGTCGCAGGCCAGCAGCTGGAAGCTGTCGGCCGGGTCGAGGCTCGCCAGCAGCTCGATGGCCGTGCCGTGGGAGAGATCGCGGATGTCGGCCGGGATGCCGTAGGATGTGTCCACCACGGCGATCAGCCGCCGCGGGGCCGGCGCGCTCCCGGGTGCTTCCGAGGCCGGCCGAAGAAGCATCATGGCGTAGGTCGCGCCGTTCTTCTCGGTCTGGGTCGCGACGCGCAACTCCGCGGGCTCGTCGCGGTGACCGAACTCGACCACCAGGTCCGTGAGCGGAGAGAAGTCCGCGGCCTCGAAGCCGACCCGCGCCGCGTCGGCGCCGGCCTCGACGCGCGCGGGGTAGAGCGGGGCGCGGACGTCCCTCAGGCCGAGGGACGACGACAGGTCCGCGCTGAACGAGAAGCGGCCGGCCCGGGCCGCGCCGGCGGGGCCGCCGAGTGGGTAGACGTATCGCGTGCGTCCGTCCTGGGCGACGAGGGGTTCCATGTACGAGATGAAGACCTGCCGGGCCTCGCCCGGGCCGATGGGGAAGATCTTCATCGTGAACGCGCTGCCCCGCTCCCACTCGAGCAGGGCCGGATCCCGCGGCCGCACCGAGTCCTCGACGACCTGCTTGAAGATGCGCGCGGCCCGCTTCTTTTCGAGCACCTCGCCCTCCTCGATCCGGCCGTTCACGTCGAGTGCCAGGCGCGTGATGCTCGCCCGTGAGGGGAGCACGAAACGATAGGTGCCCTCCACGGTGCGGTTCGAGTCGTTGCGGAACGACTCGCTGATGCGGGTCACCGCCACGCCGTCGCGGATGGTGACGTCGACCCCGTGATCGACCAGGGCCAGGGCGGTCTCGTTCTTCAGGTTCGAGCCCGGAACCCGGGCGGTGAGCGTGCCGATGCCGCGCAGCACGTCCGGCAGCGGGTTCGGCGGCAGCAGGCGCGGGGCCAGGGGCTCGATGTGACGGGCCGGGGTGGACAGGGGCGCCGCCACGGGCACGCCGGGGCGGGGCTCTCCATCGGCGGACACGGCGAGGGAGGCACCCGGTCCGAAGGTCTCGCCGGTTTCCGGGCGGCCGAGACGCCCGGCCTCGACGCGGATGCCGCCGCCGGTCGCCGGGTCGAAGCTTGCGGTGATCCGCCCGGCGCCGAGCTCGAAGACCGGGCCCGGGTCGCCGACGCGAAGGGGTAGCGCGCCGACGGCTCCCACGGGCCGGGACAGGGAGAGCTCGCCTCGGTGCAGGACCATCGCCGCCCGGTTCCCGGCGCCGAGCGCGAGGCGGCCGCCTTCGCCGAGGGTGAGGTGGGCGCCGTCCGCGAGCCGGAAGGTGGCCGCGAGGCCCGCGGGGGTCTCGACGGTGTCCCCGGAACCGACCTTGTCCCCCGGGGAGAGCAGGCGCCTCCCGGCCGGGCCTTCCAGGCTCAGGCCCTGGCCTTCCGGCAGGCTGCCTCGGGCCGAGAGCAGGGTGACGACCTCGGCCTGGGCCCCGGCCGCGCCCGATGCGGTTCCGGTGGGCTGCCTGTCGGCGGGGGACGGCCCGCCGCCGTCGCAGGCCGCGATCGCGCCGACCAGCGCGGTCAGCGCGAGCGCCCCTGACAGCGGCAGGCGCGGGGTGGTTCTCCCTGTGGATGGGCTGGTGGGGTCTTGCATGTTTCGACTCCGTGCCGTGGGGCATCTCGATGACACCGGTTGCGACGGACAGGCCGGCAAAAGGATCTGCTCCGGGCGGGGGGATCGCGTCCGCTCCTCCGGCCCCGGCGGCGTCATCCTTCTTGTGCGGGCGGGCCGTCTTGGGGCAGATCCATGCGGAACACCGTGCCGCCGGCGTGGCTGGTGAAAGAGACCCGGCCGCCCAGGTAGCGCTCGCCGAAGAGCTTCATCGAGTAGGTGCCCAGACCCCTGCCCGCCTGGGACTTGGTGCTGAAGGAGCGGTGGAACACCCGCGGCGCCACGCCCGAGGGGATCTCGCCGGCGTTCCAGACATCGAAGGCCACGCGTCCCTGGTCCGCGGCCCAGGTGAAGCGCACCTCGCCGCCCGGCGGAGTGGCCTCGAGCGCGTTCTGCACCATGTTGGCCAGCACCCGCATCAGCAGCGAGCGGTCCGTGATCAGCTTGATATCGAAGCCGCTCTCCGGCGCGGAGAAGATCCGGCCTCGGGCCACCGGGCTCTCGGTGAACAGCGACCGAAGCTCGGCCAGCAACTCGAAGACCGAGACTTCGGCGAGGTCGAGGACCAGCTCGCCCTGCTCCGCCCGGCGCAGGGCCCGCTGGTGGCCGATCTCGCGGCGCAGCACCGAGGCCAGGCGGCGCACCTCGTACTGGACACGGGGCTGCTCGACGTTGGGCGCCTCGTCGAGCAGATCTGTCCAGCCCTCGAGGGCGCTCACCGTGTTCGCGATGTCGTGGAGGAAGACGCGCTCGAGCTGCTCGCGGCGATGGCTGTCGCTCACGTCGCGCAAGCTGAGGAGCGTGAAGAGCCGGCCGCCGAGGTCGAGGGGCGTGGCCCGGGCCTCGAGCTCAACGGACTCGCGGTTGCCGCCGCGCTCGAAGCTGAGCAGGCAGGGTTCGTGCACCTGCCGGCCGAGGCGCCGGCTCTCGAGCACCGAGACCGTGGCCCCGCAGTCGAGGCACGCCGGGCAGGCGCCGCAGCCGTCCGGGTGCTCCCCGGCGTGGACGCAGCTCAGTATCTCGCCGGTGCGCAGGCCCAGGGCGGGCAGGAACCCCTCCTGGAAGCCGAGGCGGGACAGCACCTGGTCGTTGACCGCCACCACCTGCCGCCTGTCGTTGAGCACCAGGATCAGCCCGTCGAAGGCCTCGAGCACGGCCTCGATCAGCGGGTGCGCCGCCACCAGCCGCACCTCCTGCTCCAACTCCTCGCGGCTCGCGCGCGCGGGCGGGGCGAAGGCCGCGGGCGACAGCATCGTCTCGGTGCCTTTCGTCACAGCGCCAGCATATAGGAAAGCGGGGCGCCTGTCGCGGGGCTCATGCCAAGGGACCCACGGGAGCGCTTTCCAACCTCCCCGCTTCGACCTACAATCTCCCCACCCGATGAATCTCTACCCCCTGATCCCGCTGCTCGCCTGGATCGTCACGGTCTTCGTCTGGGCGTTCGTCTTCGGCCAGCGCCAGCGCGATCACCTGGCCCGGGCGTTCCTGCTCTTCGCCGGGGTCGCCACCCTGTGGCTGATGCTCGACCTGCTGTTCTACGTGCCGGCCTTCGAGGGTGCCGAGGACCACATCCTGCGCGCGGTGATCCCGCTGTGGGTCTCCATCGGCGCACTGTACATGAACTTCGCCTACCGCCTGGTGGGGAGATCCCGGGACGCTGCCTTCTGGATCCTCGTCGTCGCTACTACCGCCGGCGCGGCCTTCGACCTGGGCACGAACCGCGTGCTGCTCGGGCACGTCCGCTACCCGTGGGGTGTGGCCGACCTGCGCGACCCGCCGTTGCACGCGCTGCTCGCCGCCGTGCCCGCGGCCGCAGGAGCCTGGGGCCTGTGGCTAGTGCTGCGAGAGCGCCGCCGCACCCGCGGGATCATGCCCCGCCGCAACCTGGGCCTGGTGTTCTACGGGGGCCTTCTGACCCTCGGGCTCGTGCTGCTGCTCAATGTCGTCCTTCCCGATTTCCTCGGCCTGCTGGACAGCCCCCGTTTCGGCTCGTCGGCCCTGGCCCTGTTCGTCCTCGTCGTGTTCCGAGCGGTCGCCCGTCACCGTTTCCTGTCCATCGGCGTCGAGCAGGTGGCCGGGGAGCTCTTCGAGGACGCGGGGGACGGCATCGCGCTGCTGGATCGCCGCGGGCGGGTGCTGAAGATGAACCGGGCCGGCCGGGAGCTGCTGTGTCTCGCCGCCGCCGGGGAGGAGGACGTCTCACTCGCCGCCATGCTGCCCGGGTGGACATCCGAAGCCTTCGAGCAGCGCGAGATCGCGGTCCCGTCGCTCGGGGGGGAGCGGGTCCTCGCGGCCTCGCAGATCGCCTCGAGCGGCGGCGGCGCGGACCGCGGGCTGATCCTCGCCCTGCACGACATCACCGGCGAGAAACGGGCCGAGGAGGCGCTGAGGAGCTCCAGCGAGGAGCTCGAGCGCGAGATCGAGCGCCGCACCGCCGAGCTGCGCCGTTCCCAGCAGGTCGAGGCGCTGGGCATGCTGGTGGGCGGCGTGGCCCACGATCTCAACAACCTGCTGGCCGCCGTGATCGGCTTCTCGAGCGCGGCCCGGGACGACCTGCCACCCGCTCACCCCGTGCAGGAGGATCTCGGCGAGTTGCTTTCCGCCGCGGCGCACGCTCGCGACATAATGCGGCAGCTGCTGGCCTTCAGCCGCAAGGAGAAACCCGATCACCGGGTGCTGTCCCTCCCCGCTGTGCTGGAGGAGTCCCTGGCCCTGATCGAGTCGTCGCTGTCCGCGACCATCGAAATCCGCCGCGAGCTGCGGGCCGGAGACGCCCTGGTGGACGCGGACGCATCACAGCTGCACCAGGTCATCGTCAACCTCGCCAACAACGCCTGCGACGCCATGCGGGGCACCGGAGGCGTGCTCACCGTCACCATCTCGACCATCGAGATCGACGAGATGGCCGCCCAGGCCCTGCGTCCCGACCTGCCTGCCGGCGGCTACCTCCGGCTCGCCGTGCGGGACACGGGCTGCGGCATGACCCCCGAAGTGAGAGAGCGGATCTTCGAGCCGTTCTTCACGACCCGGGAGCACGAGCGGCGGACCGGCCTCGGGCTGGCCATCGTCTCGCGCATCGTCCGGGATCACGGAGGCGCGATCCGGGTCGAGAGCGAGTCCGGCCGCGGGACCGAGGTGGCCGTCTTCCTGCCGCGGATCTCCGACGCCCCGGAAGACGGGATCAGCGCCGCCGGCGAGAGGGCCGTATGACCGAGGTCGGTTCCCAGGTCCTGCTGCCCCTGGCCCACGGGTTCGCGTTCCTGATGTTCCTGGTGACCTGGGGTCTGCTCTGGGCCCAGGATCGCCGCGCGCCGCCCAATCGCGCCCTGCGCCTGTTCCTGACGAACATGCTGCTGTGGGTGGGTTGCGAGTTCGCGCTGTACCTGCCGGTCGCCGTGGGTCGCGAGAACCTGTTCTGGAGGCTGACCGCGCTGTTCTGGCTCCCTTCCACGATGTACTTCCTGCTCTTCGTCTACCACCTCGTGCGGCGGCCCCTGGACTGGCTCTTCGGGATCGCGGCCGGGATCGTTTCGGTCGGGGTGGCGCTCTACCTCTTCACCGATCTCGGCATCCGTGGCACCGAGCGGTACGGCTGGATCGTCCTCGACGTGCGAGGGCGATGGTTCCTCGCCCTGTCCGCCGTGCCCGTGCTCCCCGCGCTGATGGCGGCGCGGCTGCTCGTCGCCGCGGCACGAGCCAGAGAAGACGAACCGCGCAGGCGGGCGCTGCGGCTGATCATCATCGGCGGCCTGGTCGCCCTGGCCGCCGGCCTCGTGACCAACATCGTCCTGCCCGAGGTCCGGGTCGGGGCGAAGGTCCCGCACCTGGCGTCCCTGGCCGTGGTGATCCTGGTCCCCTTCGTGCTGCGCGCCATCGTGGCCTTCGGCTTCCTGGCCTTCGACGTCGATACCGCCGCGGAGGAGTTGTTCGAGGATCTGCGGGACGGGGTCGTGCTGCTGGACCAGGAGGGGCGCCTCGGGCGGATGAATCGTGCCACTCGCGATCTGGTCGCGGTCGCTTCGGGAGGCGATCCCGCGAGCGGTCTCGACCGGCTGCAGTCGATGATGGAACTGTATGGCGGGCGCCGGGAGGTCGAGACGACCTGGCCGGGGCCGGACGGGGAGCGTGAGCTGCTCATCCGCTCGTCCGTGGCGCTGCGGCGTGGTGTGCCGCTCGGCAGGCTGGTCGTCATCCGCGACATGACCGAGCGGCGCCGGGCCGAGCAGGTGCTGCGCCGCTCCCGGGACGAGCTGGAGCAGGCCGTGGCCCAGCGCACGCGGGAGCTTCGGCAGTCGCAGAAGATCGAGGCCGTGGGCGCCATGGCCGCGGGCATCGCACACGACCTGAACAACGCGCTGGCAGCGATCCTGGGGTTCGCGGGCGCCGCCCTGGAAGACCTGCCCCAGGGCCATGCCGTACGCTCGGATCTCGAGGAGGTGCTGCTCGCGGCCCGCCGGGCCAAGGATCTGGTGAGCGGGCTGCTGGCGTTCAGCCGGCAGCGACCGGCGGAGCGGCGTCGTATCGACCTGCGCCGGGTCGTGGGCGAGGCGGTCGGACTGGTCGCGGTCAACCTGACCGATCGCGTGACCGTCGACCTGAGGACCGCCGAGACCGAAGTGCCGGTGGAAGCGGAGTTCGCGTCGGCGACGGAGTCGCCTCCCACAAT
>CAYZAI010000103.1:0-13578 GCA_964476305.1 uncultured Myxococcales bacterium | reverse complement strand
GCCTCGCCGAAAAGGTGGTCCGACTCCAGTCAGGGCACTCGTCGGGGCCGGCGAGATGGTCTGACTCGAGTCAGGGCACCTTTCCGGGGCCCACGAGGTGGTCTGACTCGGGCAGGGGCCGATATCGGCGATCCGGATCGACCTCCAGCGGCGCAGGCATCGATGTGCATCGCGGGAAACGGGGTCTGACTGGAGCAGCGGCGAATATCCGATCCCGGTCGCCTACTCCTCCACGAGCAGGACGTTGTCGTAGCGCACGACCTTGGCGTCGGCGTTGCCGTTCGACGAGACGTTGACCCGGGTGCGGACGGACTGGGTCCCGGCCGGGGCGGTCAGGCCGGTCATCGACATCGAGGTCCAGGCATCGGTCGTGGTTTCCGTCGGCGAGTTGTTCACGCCGCCGCTGGCCTGGGTCGTGCAGCCTTCGTCCTCGAAGAAGATGACCTGGAGCCCGGCGCTCACGGTGCCGGTCTGGCCGGAGGGGATGTAGGTGTCCGCGTAGAATCCGTAGCTCTGCCCGGCGGTGGCGGGGAGGCACTGGATCGCGCCGCGCACGAAGGCCGACGAGCCCGGCGGCGTGAACGTGACGACCAGCGCGCCCGTCTCCGACTCGTAGGTCGGATTGGTGTGGGTCAGGACCACGGTGTCGTTTTCGGGGAGCCAAGGCGCCGCCAGCCAGGTGAGCTGCCCGTTGGCCAGCAGGTTCTGCTCGCAGTCAGGGATCGAGTCGGCGTTGCGGTCGATGGTCTCGTCGGCGCCGGCGCAGGGGTCGGTCTCCTCGACGACCAGGGCGTTGTCGAAGAGCGCGGAGTAGGAGGCGGTCCCCGTCTTCTGGACGTTGAGCCTGAGCCGGGCGGACTGGGCCGTGGGCGGAGCCGCGCGCCCGGCGATGGCGACCGTGTCCCAGGCGTCGTTCACCGCGCCCTGTGTGGCCGCGGTATTGGTCAGGCCGCCGGCGTCATTGGGGACGGTCGATGTGCACATGTCGTCGCTATAGAACAGCAGCTGCAGCCCGGCCTGTCCGGTGCCCGTCGCGGGCTTTTCGTACCGGGTCATCGCCGTGTAGACCGTGCCCGCCGCCACGGCCAGGCACTGCGTGGCCCCGGTCACGGTGGCTCCAGAGCTGGTATTGGTGTTCGTCACGGCGAGGGCGCCGCTTCCCGCGAAGTCGAGTTCGTCGTCGGTGTCGAATTCGATGGTACAGGTGGCCGAGCCGCTCCAGTCGTCCGCATTGCCCGAGAACTGGCCGTTTTCCAGCAGGTTCTCGACGCAGTCCGCCACTTCGTTGGCGTTGACGTCCACCGTGGGGTCGAACCCGGGGCAGAGGTCGATGCCGGTGCCGGTGTCGGTGCCGGTGCCGGTGTCGGTGTCGGTGTCGGTGTCGGTGTCCGCATCCGTATCGGCGTCGGTGTCGGCGTCGGTATCCGCATCGGTATCGGTGTCGGTGTCGGCGTCGGTGTCTGTGTCCGTGTCGGCGTCGGTGTCGGCGTCGGTATCGGCATCGGTGTCGGCGTCTGTGTCGGCATCGGTGTCGGCATCGGTGTCTGTGTCCGTGTCGGCGTCGGTGTCGGCGTCGGTGCCGCTGTCCGAGTCATCGTCGCCGCCCCCGCAGCCGGTGGCCGTCACGAGAGCGAGCAGGAAGAACAGGATGGATTTGCGAGAAAGCATGTTCGTAACCTCCTTGGTTGTCGTTTCCTGCGGGGGTCCATAGCACTTCCCGAACGGCGCCGCCACAACGGCGCCGGCGATAGCGACGGTTTTCCGGATCGACCGGTTCTCTGCTATCCTCCTTGAATCATCCTTTGGCCGGCGCCGTCGATCTCTAGACGCGCGCCATCGAAGAGGGAGGATCCATGCGAAGCCCAACGATGACTGCCATCGCCCTCGTCATGCTGGCCACGGCGTCTCTCGCCGCGGGCTGCGGCGGCACCAGTGGCCAGGGGAGCGACGGCGCGCCCCAGGTCACGGCCGCCGCCGGGGACGTCGAGGCAGCGGACCCCGGGGCCGGGCCGGAGGTGGCGGGGGGCGCCTGCACCACCGACGCGGACTGCGTACCCGCGGAGTGTTGCCACCCGAAGACGTGCACCCACAAGGACAGTGCTCCGGACTGCCACGACATGATGTGCACCTTGGATTGCCGCGGCGGCACCATGGACTGCGGGGGCGGGCGTTGCCTGTGCCGCGACGGGAAGTGCGCCGCCGAGATCCTCCCGCCGAAGCAGCCGAAGATCCTCTCGGATCCCCCGCCGCCGATGCCGCAGTAGGCTTCGCCGGGGCGATTGACATCGCCCGCCCGGCGGATACCATCGGGCGGTTGGCATCGGGCCGCGTCCGCGATGCCTCGAAAGAGGGAAGCAAGATGCGAAACTCCTTCCGGTTGGTCACGGTGCTGATCGTCGCGGTCTCTGTCGCGGCATGCGCCGATGATCCCGATGACCCAAAGGCCAGCGGCGACTACAGCGCGTGCGGCGAGTTGCAGAACAACCAGATGGTGACCTGCGACTCGGTGCTCCGGTCGGTGGAGGATCTGTGCGGGTTCAATCTGACCGTGGAGCCGTGCGCCTGCGCCGCCGAGATCGCGGACTGCATCAGCGAGACCGGCTGGCTCGAGCAGATCATATTCTGCGAGGATGATTCCGCCGACTGCGCCGCGTACATCGCCTGTTTGCAGGCCGTGGGCGATAGCCCCTCGGGCTGTGACAGCGCCGTGAGCTGGGACTGCATCGTTCCGAAGCCGACCCAGGAATAGGCCCGCCGCCGCCTGCATGACCGAAGCCCTCCCACCGGGAATCGCCCCACTCGCCGCGCTGCCCGACGAGTTGATCCGCCTGGCCGGGGAGCTGGGCCACCCGGCCTATCGTGGGCGGCAGATCTTCGAGTGGCTGCACCGCAAGCGGGTCACCGACTGGGAGCGGATGTCGAACCTGCCGGTGACCCTTCGCGAGCAGCTCGCGGCCCTCGGCCCCGCGCTGCCGGTGCGCGCCGGACAGCTGCTCCGCTCAGCGGACGGGACCCGCAAGCTCCAGGTGCTCCTCGCGGACGGCCTGGCCGTGGAGACCGTGCTCATCCCCGAGGGCGGGAAGCTGACCCAGTGCATCTCGACCCAGGTGGGCTGTGCCGTGCGTTGCGTCTTCTGTCGCTCGGGCTCGGACGGGCTGATCCGCAATCTCACCGCGGCCGAGATCGTGGGCCAGGTGCACCTCGCGGCCACGGAGTACCTGCCCGGCGAGGCCCTGCGCAACGTCGTGCTGATGGGCGTGGGCGAGCCGCTGCACAACCTGGAGCGCGTGCTGCGCGCCCTCGAGGTCCTCGGCCACCCGCAGGGGCTGGATCTCTCGACCCGCCGCGTCACGGTCTCGACCGTGGGCATCCCCGCGGGCATCGACCGGCTCGGCGAGGCCACGGGGGGCGCGGCGGCGCTGGCGATATCGCTCCACGCGGCGGACGACGACGCCAGGGCCCGGCTGGTGCCCGGCGTCAAGGCCCCCCTCGCGGAGATCGTCGCCGCCCTCGAGCGCTACCCGCTGCCCAAGCGGCGGCGCTTCACCATCGAGTACGTGCTGGTGGACGGCGTCAACGACCGGCCCGAGGACGCGCGGGCCCTGGTGCGGCTGCTCTCGAAGCTGCGCGTCAAGGTCAACCTGCTGCCCCTGAACCCCCACGACCGCACGGACCTGCGCCCGCCCCCCGAGGAGCGGGTGCTGGCCTTCCAGCAGGTGCTCGTCGACAAGGGCCTGTCCGTGTTCCTGCGCCGCCGCCGCGGGGCGGATATCGGCGCCGCCTGCGGCCAGCTCGTCTGCACGGCCCGACTGCCATGAGCCCGTTCTGCCCCATCTGCCGCGCCAAGTACCCGCCGGGCACGGAAACCTGCCTCGTGGACGGGATGCGCCTGCTCGGTCGCGATGATCCGTTGATCGGGAGGGTGATCGCCGGGCGCTGGGAGCTTGGCGCGAGGATCGGCGCGGGGGGCATGGCCGCGGTCTACCGCGCCGAGGATCTGCGCGACGGGAGCGTGGTGGCGGTCAAGATCCTCGTCCCCCGCCTGGCCGAGGATCCGGCGCAGCGCGTCCGCTTCCTGCGCGAGGTGGAGGCCGCGAGACGGGTGCGCCACGAGAACGTGGTGCGCGTCGACGGGTCGGGGGAGGACGGCGACTTCGTGTTCATGGTGATGGAGCTCGTCGACGGGATCACCCTCGGCGAGGCGCTGTCGACAGGGCGATTCCCGGTGAGAAGGGCGCTGCGGGTGGAGCTCCAGCTGCTCTCCGCCCTGGAGCACGCCCACTCCCGCGGCGTGATCCACCGCGACGTGAAGCCCGACAACGTGCTGCTCGTCGGCGGCGACGCCCGTCGCGAGCGGATCAAGGTGCTGGATTTCGGTCTTGCCCGGATGAAGGGCGATCTGCGCCTGACGGCCACTGGCCAGGTCTTCGGCACCCCCGAGTACCTCTCGCCCGAGCAGGCCGCCGGCGGCGAGGCCTCCGAGGCTTCCGACCAGTACGCGGCGGGGGTGCTGCTCTACGAGATGCTCGCCGGCCGGCCGCCGTTCGTCGGCAGTCCGGACCAGGTGCTTCTGGCCCACTACAAGGTCGCGCCGCGGCCGCCATCGGAGCTGCTCGGGGGGCGGGGAGTTCCATCGGGGGTCGAGGCCGCGGTGATGAGGATGCTGTCCAAGCTCCCGGCAAGGCGCTTCGCCGACGTCGCCGAAGCTGGGCGCGAGCTCGCGGCGCAGCTCGGTGCCATCGACGGGAAAGGCGGCCCGGGATGAGCGGTGGGGCGCGGCGGGCCGGTCTGCTGGCGGTCCTCGGTTGCTGTCTCGGCGCGGCCTGCCTGCCGTGGGCCGCGGTGCGTGGCGACGCGAGCGGTTCCCTGGGCACGATCTCGAACGGGTTGTTGGCGGGCGGCGAGCAGCTCGAGGCGCGGGGCGAGCACTACCGTTTCTACCGCGCCGGGGCTCACCGATATGCCACGCCCGAGCTGGCCGGACTCGTACGACGGGCCGCGGACAAGGTGGCGGTCGTGTACCCAGGCTCCGTGCTGCTGGTCGGGGACATCAGCGCCGAACATGGGGGTTTCATAGGCGGGCACCGCTCCCACCGCAGCGGCCGCGATGTCGACTTCGCCTTCTTCGTGTCCACGCCGGCCGGGGAATCCCGCCCAGGATTTCCCCTCGTGCTCTTCGACAGGCTCGGCGCGGGCGTGCGGGACGACGAGCCCTTCCGTTTCGACGATGCCCGCAACTGGGAGCTCGTCGAGGCGCTGCTCGTGGACACCGCGGCCGAGGTGCAGTGGATCTTCGTCAGCCGGGGGCTCAAGGCCAGGCTGCTCGAGCGGGCTCTCGACAGCGGACGGGACCTGCAACTGATCGAGCGTGCCGCGACCGTGTTGCACCAGCCGGGGGACAGCAGCAGGCACGACGACCACTTCCACGTGCGGATCCACTGTCCGGCGGCGACCCCGGGCGGTCAGTGCCGTGACACCGGACCGATCCGGCCCTGGGTCGAGCGACGGCCCGCGTACCCGGCAGGCGAGGGGCATGCGGAAGACGACGCGGCGCTTCGTGACGCGGCCGTCGAAGGGCTGGACGGGGGCGCAGGGCCTCCGTGAGAGGTCTACTCGCCGCTCGTCGGACGCTTGGGCCTGGGTCGGCCGATCTCCTGCATCTTGACCGCGGGCTTGCGGCGACGCTCGAACAGGGAGGGCATGTCGGCCGCGAGCTTGTCCAGCGTGGCCTGCAGGTCGGCGAGGCGCTTCTGATCCTTGCCGGGCGCCTTCCGCCGCGTCAGCTCGGCGCGGGCCATGATGCTGCCCGCGAGCAGCGCCACACCGTCCTTCAGTGCCTCCAGCTCCTCGGCCTGCGCCGCCAGTTGGCCGTTCAGATCCCCGGTCTCGTCGGCGGAGGCGTCGGGCTTGAAGGACAGCTTCCGGCGTTTCGATCTCGTCTCGCTGTGCGAGGCCTGCAGCCCGGTGAGCCGCCTCGCATCCGCATCCAACCGCTTGGCGAGACCGTCCAGCTCGTCCAGTGCCTGCCTGACAGCCGAATCGCCGCCGTGGGGCTGGCCCGCTCGCCACTCGTCGAATACACGCTCGACGGGACCCGCATCGCGAACGAAAGGCTCGGGGCGGCCGACGGGCCCCTCGCGCGGATCCAGGGTGAGCTGTGTCCCCTCCGAGATCTCGGTCGGATCGCCCTCCGGCACGGCGATCTGCGTCGTTCCCTCGGTGGCGGCGATCCGGATCCGGCCGTTCGGCGCGACGGCCACCACCGCCTTGGCCCTGGGAGAAGACAGCGCGCCGGCCGGTGTGTGGAGGTAGCAGTGATGACCTCGTCGGGATCTCGCGGAACCGGCGACCAGTCCCGCGCCGTCCAGCATCACGGCGCCACAGAGCAGGTGGGCGGGTACGACCAGGGTGCTGTTCGGGGCCATTGAGAGATGGCCCACCTCGCGGATGACCACCGTCGCCGAGCCGTCCGCGGCCACTGCGATTTCGCCACCTCCGCGGATCTCGTCGCCCTCCCGCGCCGGCCGCCCGGCCTCTCCGGCCCGCGGGACTATCGTGACCCCGCCGGTGACGGCCTTGACGGTGATGGTGGACAGTTCCTCGCCCGTCGTGCCGAAGGCCTTTCCCGCCCGGCGCGGCTTTGTCGGACGAGGCGGTTTGGCCGCGGGCACCGCCTTGCGCGCCTCGGCTCCGCCGGGTTTTCCGTCACCGGTCTTCTCTTTGCAGCCCTCGCAGCAGGGCACGGCGAGCAGCAGGGAAATGACCGCTGTCGCGAGCAGCGGTCGGGCACGGCGCGTGTTCAGCGTTCTCATTCGTCCTCCTCGGAAAATTCGATATCGAAGAGTTCCTCCGTGAGATCCACGATTTCCCCACCGGCGCGGGCGCCGGAGAGCTCGGCGCTCGTAGTACGCAGGCGCTCTGAGATGACCTGCAAAAAGCTCCACAGCAGCTTGGTCGCCAGCCGCGGCTCGTTGCGGATGATGCCGAAGAAATCGGAACGGCCAATGCGCAGGAGGCGCGCGGCATCGACGGCGCTGACGCTGGCGGAGCGGGGCGCCTTGTCGATGAGCGCCATCTCGCCGAAATGGTCGCCAGCGCCGAGGGTGACGATGTCTGTCTCGCCCTTGTGCACGCGGACGTTGCCCTTCAGCACGATGAAGAGATCCTCGCCCTCGTCTCCCTCCCGGATCACGTTCTGCTTGCGCTCGACGTCCGTCACCTGGGTGATGTTGAGGATCCTCACCAGTTCCTTGTAGTTCAAGAACTTGAAGATCGGCATCCGGCGGATGGTTTCGATCTTCAGGTCAATTTCCTTGTGGAGCAGGGTGGCCTTGCCCTCGGAGTCCGTCATCCGCGCGATGATGGTGGTGATATTGTCTTTGCCGCCGCGCTCGTTGGCGAGATCGATGAAGGCGGCCGGCATCTTCTCGACCTTGTCGTGGCGCCCGACGATGGTCGGGATCTCGGCGTTCTGCAGGTAGCCGGTCAGCCCGTCGGAGGCGATCAGGAACAGGTCGCCGGGCAGGATCTCGAAGTCGAAGGTGTCCGACTCCACCGACTCGTAGACGCCCACCGCCCGCGTGACGGCGTTCTTGTAGGGCGAGGACTCGGCCTCCGAGGCCGAGAGCTTGCCGCGCTTGATCAGCTCGTTGATCAACGAGTGGTCCTCGGTGAGCTGCACCACGCGCCCGCCGCGCAGCAGGTAGATGCGGCTGTCGCCGACGTGGGCGATGAACCCCCGGCTGCCGATCACGAGCAGGCCCGAGAGGGTGGTGCCCATCCCGCGCTTCTCGGCGTCCTTCTCGGCCATTTCATGGATCTCGGCGCATGCCTTCTGCACCGCGTGCTCGAGCAGGTTCAGAACGTCGCTGTTCGAGGCGATGCGCGAGTCTTCGCGGAAGGCCTCGATCAAGTCGCTGTTCTGCTGGACCACGTCTCGCATGGTGTTGACCGCGATGGCCGAGGCCACTTCGCCCGCGGCGTGACCGCCCATCCCGTCCGCCACAACGAACAGGTTGAGCTTGGGATCGACCAGGAAGTTGTCCTCGTTGTGGTCGCGGACCTTGCCCACGTCGGTCGCTGCCCAGAACTCGATGCTGTGTGCCTTGCTTTCGGTCATCTGTGGCTCCCCGCTGCCGGTGTCCCTTTCGCACGGGACGGTCACGTGTACTAGCAGAGTGACGCCGCCTGTGGGAAGATCATTCGCATCGGCGTTCAGTGGGTCGCTGTCTGGCGGGCTGCCGTGAGCGCCGCCTGCAGCGCGCCCGGGTCGAAGCCGGGCAGCAGCCGCCCTCCGATTTCGAACACCGGCACGCCGCTCGTCGCCACGCCCTGGGCCTGTCCTTTCGTCGCCAGCTCACGGGCGGCCGCCGGGTCCTTTTCCACGTCCCGCTCCCGGTACGGCACGCCCTTTTCCAGCAGGAAGCGGCGGGCCTTCTGGCAGATGGGGCAGTGCGCCGTGGCGTACATCACCACCGAGGCCGGTCCGTCTGCGGCGGCCTGTGGCTCCGGGGCTCGCGGGAGCGATCGCTCGTGTTCGGCGCGGGGCACGGCCCTCACCGGGTAGATCCCGTCCGGGCCCGGGCGGGTCAGGTCCGCGAGGAAGACCAGGTCGGGGTTCCGTTCCTCGGGGGGGATGAGGGGATCCTGGACCCGCACCTCACGCCGGGCCTCGGTCGGGACGTCGGCCACGGACGAAGCGGTGACCGCCCCGCCGTCGGCGAACCAGCTGATCACCAGGTCGTCACGCGCGTCGGACACGACCGGAAGCGCTGCCGGGGCCGGCGGCGGATCCTGGGCCTGCCCGCCGCACCCGGGGAGCCACGCGAGGAGGGCGAACACGGCCGCCAGTTGTCTCGAAGGGATCATTCCAGACCCAGAACACCCGGTCCCCCGCTCCTGTTCCCGGGAGCGGCTCGCTCGACGCCGGCGTCATCCGCTTCCCCCTGACCCGGCCTCACTCCGCCAGATCCACCGCCAGCGCGGCTCGGCAGCGCGAGCACTCGTCCACCAGGGTCTCGGCCCGATCGAGAGCCTCCGTCACGGCGCGGGTGCCGTCCAGGGCGGCCTCTTGCATCCGAAAGAGCCGGTCACCCTCGGCGGGCACGCCGGTGCGGACCCTTGTGCTCTCTGCTTCGACCTCGGCGGCCCGGTCCTTCACGTCCTCCAGGCGGGCCATGGCCGAGAAGAACGCCTCGTACGCTGCGAGGCACGTCTGTCGGACCTCGCGCACGCGCGTTGAGGTCAGATCGAGCCGCCGGACCTCCTCGAGGCGGAGCTCGCGTTCCTCGGGTGCGGCCTCGCTGAACGCGACCAGCGCGCACTCCAGCTCCTCGTGCTCGCGCTGCTCCCCAGAGCCGGAACCGGAGCACCCGGCAACCGCGACGAGCAGGAGCAGGCTAGAGCTCGAGCGCATCGCAGGTCATCCAGCCCTCGTTCTTGTTCGGCGTGATCACGTGGCACCAACCCTCCTTCTGTTCGAGGAGGCGGACCTGGCTGCCCGTGCTGATCCGGCCGAGGATGTCGCCGTCCACCGCGGTCTTGCGCACCCGCACCCGGTCCTTGGTGACGTTGACCAGCTTGCCCTTGCCCGAGACGAAGGCCGCGGCCTTGGCAGCCTCTGCCTTGGTTTTCTTCTCGGCCGCTTCGCCGAAGAGCACGGTGAAGAACAGGCGGTAGCGGGCGTGCTTGTGCTCTATCTCACCGAGGGGCAGGCCGGCCAGACGGTCTCGCAGGCAGGCGCCAATGGCCGTGGCCTCGCGGATGTCCGACGACGCTCCGTTCCAGAAGCTCACCGCCATCTTCTGGAAATCGATCTCCGCGGCCACGGAGAGCTTGCCCGAGGCGCCATCCCCCGCGGCCTTGCGACGGCATTCGTCCACCACGTAGAGGCGGGTCGAGAAGCGCTTTTCGAGAACCTCGAGGCGGTCGCAGCCGTCGCCGGCGATCTCGACACCGTCGTTGCCCCAGCACTTGAGCGTGAAGGCGCCACCGTCGAGGGTCACACCGTCGGGGGTCTTGCCCGGCGGCACCTCGGGGGGGGCGTCGCCCTCGCTTCCGGCAGGAGCCTGGTCCCCTGCCGCGACGGCCGCATCGGCCTCGGCGGCGTGCGGGTCCGGGATGGCCACCTCGGTGTGCTCCGGTTCCGGGACGGCTTGCGGCGTCTCGGCTACCTCGGGCGTTTCGTCACTCGAGGGCGGTGTGAGGAACAGGAAGACCAGGCCGAAGCCGGCGAGGAAGGAGACTATCGCCAGCACGAGGACCTTGATCACTTCGGAGCGATCACTCTTGGAAGCGCCACTCCTCGCCCCGTGTTTCGATTCGGTGTCCGGCATGTCGTTCATCGGATCAACCCACCTCGCGGCCGACTCTCGTCGACCGAACGTTCCTGGGGTATCAATCCTTACGCCCGAGGGCAAGTCCGTGGCACAATCCCAGGCGGGATCCGGCGGGCAAGGAGGTCTTCGATGGGCCCCAGGTTTCGTATCGCCCTGCTCGCGCTGTGGCCGGTGCTCGTCATCGGGTTGCTCGTTGCCGCCCGGGCTGGAGGCGCTTCTGCCGGGGAACAGGGCGAGCGCCTTCGCACGGCCCTTGGCTGGTTGTCAGCCCTGGGTGGGCTGTACCTCGTCAGCTACGCCGTGGCCTGGTTCACCCGGAGATCCTGGACGGCGGCACTGGTCCGATCGCTGCTCTGGGCCGTGGCCGCCTTCATCTGCATGAACGGCATCGCGGACATGTTCGCGGAGCACCGGGACCTGCTCGACCGGCTCTTCGGGAGCGGGGCCGGGACGGGTCAGGAGGCCGCACGGGCCTTGCGCTGGCGCCTGGCCTGCTGGGTCGTCGGCCTGGGCATGGCCGCGACCTGCGTCGGCATGGGGTTCGAGCCGCGCGGGGAGGAGGGGGAGGCCGGGGACAGGGGGAACGGGGGAGGCGACGCCTAGCGGCTGGCCACGGCGGTGCGGTAGCGGTTGCCCTGCGGACCCTCGACCCACTTCTTCAGGTTTCCCGGAGCGTCCAGCAGGTTGCGCTCGATCTTCTCGGCGAGATTCGCGGGGATGAGGCCGACCACTCCCATCGGTACCCGGCTCGCCACCACGTACGCCGCCAGGGTCCGGCCGTCCTTCTGGGGGAAGAGGCGCCAGTAGCCGCGGGCCTCCTCGATGTCGTGGGGCCTGTTGCGGACCAGGTCGAAGGAGAGCATCCGCTTCTCCTCGTCTAGCTGGATCTCGACGTGATAGACCAGCGAGATCATCTCGTGCCCGAGCCGCATGCGCAACAGGGAGCGGTCTCCCTTGCGCCCGACCTCACGAACCTCCACGGTCTTGGGGTAGACCCGGTGGTAGGAGTCCCAGTCCTGGATCGCCCGCCAGACCAAGTCCACCGGGGCGTCGATGATCGCGTAGCCGGTGCCCGCGTAGAAACCGTCCCTGCCCGACGCGGGCAGTGGCTGGCGCACGGTCTTTCCCGCCGCGAGCCTGGCCTTCTCGGCCGGGGAGAACTCCACGGCGCCGGCCGCCGAGACGGCGAGCAGCAGCCCGAGGACGGCAAGAACCCCGACAATCGCGCTCGTCAACCGATTCATGGCCTCGCTCCTTCGTGCTCGTCCTTCCTGATCAGACGACGCTTGGGAAGGCGCCGAAATGCACGCGTGGCAAGGCGGAGTTTTTTTTTGAATAAACGGCCGGGCCCGCTCGGTGTCGCGGATCAGCGCGCGGCGGCCTGCTTGAAGTACTTGGCGCCCTTGGGGCCCTCGATCCACCGCTTGAGCTCGCCGGGCACGCCCAGGAGGTGGCGCTCGATCATCGATTCGTACTTGGGTCCGATCAGGTTGATGATGCCCATGGGCACCCGCGTGGCCACGACGTAGGCCACGAGCGTGCGGCCGTCCTTCTGGGGGAAGAGGCGCCAGTAGCCCTTGGTCTCCTCGATGTCGTGGGGCTTGTTGGGGACCAGTTCGAAATGGAGCATGTTCTTCTCGCGCTCGCGCCTCACGGTCATGTGGTACTCGATGCTCAGCAGCTGATGTCCCATCTCCACGCGGATCAGCGAGACGTTGCCCTTGCGACTGAGCTCGGTGCAGCTCACGGTCTTGGGGTAGACCTTGGGGTACGAGCTCCAGTCGTCGATGGCGGCCCAGATCACCTCGGGCGGCGCGTCGATGATGGTGTAGCCGGTGCCGCCATAGAACCCCTGCGCCCCGGAGGTGGGCAGGGCCTTCTTCAGGGTCTTGCCCGCGGCCAGCTTGGCCTTGTCCTTTTCGGTGAATTCCACCGCCAGGGCGGGCGCCGCGGCCAGCAGCACCGCCAGCAGCAGGGAAACGGCCTGGGCCAGGGGCTTGGTTCTGTTCATCAGTGGACTCCTTGGGCGCCGCTCGCGCCTTCCTGCCTGATGGACGTCCGGCCGGGGGCCGGTATGCAACGGCAGCGGCGGAATGCCCGGCGCCCGCGCCGGCACCGCCGGGGAGTATAGCAGGGATCAACGCTGTCCGGAAACGAGATCCCGGATCAGGCCAGCGAACATCGGCCCCACGGTGGCCCAGCCGAAGCGCTCCATCTCCCGCCAGTGATCGGAAGTCCGGCGGACCCGGTCCGGGTGGCGCATCATCCAGCGCAGCCGGCGGCGCAGGTCGCCGGTGGAGCGGTAGAGGTGCTTCGCGGACAGGTCCGGCCCGAGGACCTCGGGGTACGAGAGCCGGTCCGGCAGCAGGGGGTCGCAGCCCGCGCGGATCGCCTCGATCACGGCAAGCCCCTGGGTTTCCTGCCGTGCCGTGGAGACCACCACGTCCGACGCGGCCAGGGCCCGGGCGTAGGCGGCGCCTTCGAGGAAGCCGAACTCCACCACGCGATCCCCGAGGGCCTCCCGGGCGGCGAGCATCTCCGGCGGCACGTCGCGGTAGCTCCTGCCCACGGCCGCGATCTCGAAAGGCAGGCCCTCGGCGGCCAGTTCCCGCAGCACGCCGAAGAACTCGGCCGGGTCCTTGTCGTGCTCGAAGCGGTGGGGCCAGACCAGCCGCAGGGGCAGCTCCGAGCGGTCCGGCCGTTCCTCGCGGGCCCGGTCAAAGCGCCCGAGGTCCACGCCGATGGGGATCACGACGCTCCTGGCCTCGATGGATTCGAGGATCGCCGCGCCATCCAGGTCCGGATCGCGGTTCAGGAACGCGGGCAGGGCTTCCAGGAACGCATCCAGCTGCTGGCGCGAGCACCAGACGGAGCGCTGGGCGGCCAGGCACGTGAGCAGGTTGGCCGCGACGAATTCGAAGTCGCCGGGCCCCCCGTCGCGGGTGGGATAGGTGGCCTGGTTCTCGAGGAAGTAGACCGCGGCGGGCGTCGTCGCGATCCGCGGGCACAGGCCGCGCAGGAGGGGCAGGTTGACGTACCCGCTTGCCAGGATCGCGTCCGGTGCGGCGGGCAACCCGTCCAGCAGGCGCGCCAGGTGCCAGGCCCCGAGCCGCATCCGCCAGCGCCAGCGGGTGGCGGGCAGGGTCACCATGTCGCAGGGCAGGCCCGAGTGGGCCGCCACGCCCTCGAACAGCGCGGCGTGGCTCTCGCCGAACCAGGGCTCGACGATCGCCAGCCGGGG
>CAYZAI010000102.1:0-13657 GCA_964476305.1 uncultured Myxococcales bacterium | reverse complement strand
TGAGCTGGCGATGGGACTTGAACCCGCAACCGCCTGATTACAAATCAGGTGCTCTGCCAGTTGAGCTACGCCAGCACGTCTCGCCCGGGCGAGCCCGGCGTTCGCGCGCGCTTCAAAACAAGTCAAAGAACACCGAAACCCTTGAGAAAATCGCCCGCTTGCCGGTAAACGAACCCATTCGCCGGCCGGCGAAACGAGCGGTATGTATAGAGGCGCCCCTACCGATTGTCAAGCAATAATTGTTCCAGATCGAACACCGGGATCGACCTCATTTTTATCCTTTTAATTCAACAGGTTACGGGCTGAGGACCACGCGCAGGATTCTCTTCTTTCCCGCGCGCAGAATGACGGCACCGCCGGTGAAGTCCGCCGGCCCGATCGCCTCGGTGTGCCCCTGCAAGAGGCGATCTCCGACCCGGGCCCCCCCGGCTCGAAAGAGCTGGGTGGCCTCGCCCTTGGACGCGCAGAGGCCGACCTCGACGAACAGGTCCACCGCTCGCAACCCGCCTTCCAGCCGCGAGCGCCGCAGCTCGAAAGTCGGCATGTCGTCCTCGGATCCCTGGCCGCCAAAAGCCGCGCCCGCGCCGCGACGCGCCCGCTCGGCCTCGTCCGAACCGTGCAGCAGGGCCGTCGCCTCGAACGCAAGCTTCGCCTTGGCCTCGCGGATTTCGGCGCCCTCGAGGGCCGCGAGCCGGCAGACCTCGTTCATGGGCAGCAGTGTGAACAGGCCGAGGAAACGGCCGACGTCGCGGTCGTCCACGTTCACCCAGTATTGGTAGTAGTCGTACGGGTTGGTCTGCGCCGCGTCGAGCCAGACAGCGCCTGTGGCGGTCTTGCCCATCTTGGCGCCGCCCGCGCAGGTCAGCAGCGGGAAGGTCAGGGCGTGGGCCTCGGCTCCCTCGACGCGGCGGATCAGATCGGTCCCGGCGAGGATGTTGCCCCACTGGTCGTCCCCACCCATCTGCAACCGGCAGCCGTGACTCCGGTAGAGCACGAGAAAGTCGTAGGCTTGGAGAAGCTGGTAGTTGAACTCGAGGAAGCTCAGGCCCTTCTCCATCCGCAGGCGGTATGCCTCGTAGGAGAGCATCTTGTTGACCGAGAAGTGCCGCCCGATTTCGCGCAGGAAATCGATATAGTTCAGGGGTTCGAGCCACTCGGCGTTGTCCACGGCCACGGCCCTGCCGCCGTCGAAATCGAGGAACCGGCCGAGTTGCGTGCGGATGCCGTCGAAGTTGGCCCGAAGAATCTCGCGGGCCAGAAGCCGCCGCTGCTCGGTCCTGCCCGAGGGATCGCCGACAAGACCGGTGCCACCACCGACGAGGGCGATGGGGATGTGTCCCGAGCGCTGGACGTGGACCAGCGCCATGATCGGCACCAGGCTGCCGGCGTGGAGGCTCGGTGCCGTGGGATCGAAGCCGATGTAGATGTGGGCCGGCGGCCCGGCGAGCAGCTCGCGCACGGCCGGCTCGTCGGAGCACTGCCTGAGGAACCCGCGCTCGCGCAGGGTGTCGTAGAGGTTCTCTGTCGGCATCTTCCACCTCGCCGCGCTCGGGGCGCCAGCATAGACGATGCGCGCCGGTCGGGCAAATCGCGGGAGAGTCCGGCCTCACTCCTCGCAGGTGGCCTCGTCGTCGTTGCCCGATATCGACCACTCGCCGTCCCAGCCCGCGGCCTGGAGCTGATCGCGCAGGGCCTCGGCCTCGCAGGTGGGCAGCTCGGGGTTCTGCGAAATCGTCAGATCCGGGTCGTAGCTCTCGCCCAGGGCGACGAGGGATTCGAGCCCCAGGTGCGCGAGCGAGGCGTTGCCGTGAATCGAAAGCATGCCGCCCACCGACTCCAGCGCTCCGAGCCCGTCGAGATCGTACAGGGACGCGTTGTCCTGGATCTGCAGGATCCAGCCCACATCGGTGATCCCGTCGAGGCCGTCCATCGAGGCCAGGGCGTCGTTGCCGTTGACGATCATCAGCGAGCCGACCGCGGTCAGGCCCGCCAGCCCATCCAGCCGCTCGAGAGCGGGGTTGAACGTGATCGTCAGCTCTTCGACCCCCATGCCCTCGCCCATCTGGACCCCCGACAGGCCGTCGAGGTCGCGCAGGGCGGTGTTGGACTCCACGTGGAGGTCGCCGATGATCCAGGCCAGGCCCTCGAGCCCGTGGAGATCCTCGAGCGCCGGGTTCTGGGCCACGGTCAGGGTCCCGCCGACCCCGGTGGCGGAGGAGAGTCCCCCGAGATCGACCAGCGCCGGGTTGAAGCCGATGAACAGGCCCCCGCCCAGCCCCGCGAGGTGCGCGAGCCCGTCGACGTCGACCAGCGCCGGGTTGTTCCAGATCTCGACGTCCCCGTCGACGGATTCGAGGCACTCGAGCCCCTCGACGTCCTGGCACGTCGGGCACGTGATCGTGAGCCCCCCGCCAATCCAGCGGTAGCCCCACAGCCCGTCGACGGCCCCGGGCGAATCCACCAGGGCGTCGCCCTCCCACAGTCCGTTGGGGCAGGTGCTCGTGTCCGTGTCCCCGTCGGCGTCGGCGTCGGCGTCGATATCCGTATCCGCGTCGGTGTCCCCGTCGGTATCCGCGTCGGAGTCAGAATCGGGTCCTGTCGCGCCGAGGTCCTGGCCACGCCAGCAGCCCGCACCGATCGCCGCCGCTGCGAGAACGAAAGACGCGAAGAAGCCCTTTCCACCAGTTCCATCCATCATGACGATTCGTTTTACTCTCGCTTCTCGTCGTCCACGGACAAAAACTCGTCCGCGGAAGCAATTTCACCGGCGAGCCACATCCGGAAATGCTCTCCGCAGAATCCCTTGCCTCTGGGGTAACGGTTCTTCCCGCACCCGGGATAAGCGCACATGGGATAGTTCGCCGCCTTTTTCTTCTTTCCCTTTTTCCGCGCGGTGGCCGCCTTCTTTTCGGTCGCCATTCCCGCGGGCTTCTTGCTTCCGCTCGCTTTTCGCCCGACCGCGGGCCTTTTCTTCGACGAATCCTTTTTCCGGATCGGCGGCTGGTCCGCCCTCCTCCTTCGCGAGGTCGCCGGCTTTCTCACGCCGGTCTTCCTCGCGTGGACCTCCGGCGGGCCGGCGCCGAGATCCAGGCCGAAGAGCTCCCCAAGCCCTTCGTTCGTGAGAATCCTGTCTGTCGCTGAACTGATTGGCGGCAACGCCAGCCCCGCTCCCGCTCTCGCGACAAGGTCACCCCCGTCGACCGCGCGCAACAGGAAGAGCATCTCCGGCCTCTCGTCGAGCCGGGCGCCGATGCCGTAGAACACCGCAGCCACGTGCTTGCACATCGAGGCCCAATCCGGGCAACTGCACGTGAAACGGATTTCGGAAGGATGAGGGAACAGCCCGGTCTTCTCCCGGCAGATGCGCTCCATGACGGCTTTCGAAAACCGTCCCCGGAGCAGATCGACCAGGGTCTCGATGGCGCCCGCGCTGTCGGCACAGATCTCGGACCACCGTTTCTTCGGCACGGGTTCCACCAGGATCTCCACCCGATAGAGCCGCGTGCCGGCGACCAGCGCCTCGACTTTCCCCGATGAGATCCGCAGATCCAGCACGTGGCCGTTTCTCACGTAGCTCCGGCCGCGAGGCAGGCGGTTGGAGTAGTCGCTGTAGCGCTCCAGGTTGTCGCACCAGGCCCGCCCCCAGAAGGTCCGGGCGATGGTGTTCCCTTCCAGCACCACCGGCGACAGCGGTTGCCCGTCCTTCTCGAGCTTCCTCGCCTCCCGCTCGGCGCTCCGCCGGCGCTCGGCCACGGACACGTAGGGAGGGAAACCCCAGTCATCGCGATAGGCGCGTCGTTTCCTCCTCATCTTCACTCCTTCATCGCCACGCTCAGATCGAGCGCGACGAGCCTGAGCAGTTCCTCGTCCTTCATTTCGGTCAGGTTGATCTCCGCGCCGCCCTCGAGCAGTTCCTCGGAAAGCCGCTTCTTCGACTCGATCAGCATATCGATGTTCTCCTCGACTGTCCCACGACAGATGAACTTGTGGACGAGCACATTCCTCTTCTGCCCGATGCGGAAGACGCGATCCGTGGCCTGGTTTTCCACCGCCGGGTTCCACCAACGATCGAAATGGATCACGTGCGAGGCCGCCGTCAGGTTGAGACCCGAACCGCCGACCTTGAGCGAGAGCACGAAGAACGGCACCGATTCGTCGTTCTGGAAGCGATCGACCAGATCCCTGCGCTTTTTCACCGGAGTCTGACCGTGCATCACGAGCCCGGAACGGCCGAAAGCATTTCCCAGGAACAAGGCTAAGGGCCCGGTCACCTCGCGGAACTGGGTGAAAACCAGCACCTTTTCCTGCCGGCTCGCGATCACCTCGCAGATCTCGCCGAGGCGTGCCAGCTTTCCGCTGTCCCCCGCCGCCCAGGCGCCGTCCCCCACCCACTGGGAAGGGTGGTTGCAGATCTGCTTGAAGCGCATCAGGAACGAGAGCACGAGACCCCTCCGCTGTATTCCCTCGACGCTCGCGAGCCGGACGGCCAGCTCCTCGACGGCTTGCTGATACAACGCGGCCTGCTTGCGACCGAGATGGCAATACGCCTTGACCTCGGTCTTCTCCGGCAAATCCGCGATCACGTTCTTGTCGGTCTTGAGCCGGCGCAGGATGTAAGGCCTCACCAGATCGCGCAGGGGGCCGTAGTGGCTCCGTTTCTTGTCGGCCAAGCGCTTGGCATAGGCCGCGAACTCCCGGGCCGAGCCGAGCAATCCCGGGTTGACGAAATCGAAGATCGACCACAAGTCGTGCAACCGGTTCTCGACGGGCGTTCCGGTGAGCGCGATGCGGGCCTCGGCCTTCAGCTTCTTCACCGCCCGGGTCTGCTTGGCCTCCGGGTTCTTAATCGCCTGGGCCTCGTCGATCACGACGAGCCCCCAATCGAAAGTCGCGAGCCATGGGATGCGCAGGAGCGAGCCGTAGCTCGTGATGACCAGATCGGCGGTCTCGACGCGGGACGGATCCATGGACTTGAGCTCCGCGGCCGGCATGACGGAGGTATGGGCGACGAGCGTCCCGATTCCGGGCGCGAATCGCTCTATCTCGGCGATCCAGTTGGCCAGCAGCGAGGCCGGGGCCACCAGCAGGTTCGGGCGCCGCCCGTCGCTTCGCTCGCGGCGCAACACCAGGATCAGCGAGAGCACCTGCATCGTCTTTCCCAGCCCCATGTCGTCGGCGAGGCAGGCGCCCAAGCCGAGCCGCGCGAGCATGTGCATCCAACGCACCCCGATCTGCTGGTAGGGTCTCAGCGTGGCGCGCAACCCGCGGCCGGGATCGACCTGCGCCAGCTCTTCGGGAGAGCGCAGCGCCCGAAGGTTCTCGGCGAGCCAAGGTCCGGCCACGACCTGCGACCAATCGGCAGTGGGCTCGTCCTGGTCGCCTTCTCCCGCGACGACGACGCCGGACAGCAGGCGCAGCGCCTCGGCGAAGGAGAGTCCCCTACTGGCCGCGAGCCGCTCGGCCTCGCGAAACCGGTCCATGGTCCGCTCGAGCCGTTCGCGATCGACTTCGACCCACTGTCCGCGAATCAGGGCCAGCCCACCGGCGGTTGCCAGGATCCGATCGATCTCGGCGTTCGTCAGCGCCGTGCCGTCGAGGGAGACCTCCATGCTGAAGTCCAGCAGAGCACCCATGCCGAGCACCGAGGGGATTCTGCTCCCTACCGTGGCCGTTACCCGCGGCCGGGACGGACGCCCCGCCTTCCACCGGGCCGGCATCCGCACGATGACGCCGGCTCGTTCCAACTCGGGCACAGCCCCGAGAAAGCGGAAGGCCTCGTCCGCCGACCAGCGCAGCGGATGAAAGATCTCGCCCGCGTCGACCATCGCCCGGAGCCAGTCGCAGGCCTTCGTCGCGCGCTGGACCGGCATCAGGAGCGAGAGCAACTGCTCCTTGTGCGCCTTTCCCGCATATTCACGCAGGGCCTCTCCCAGCGGCAGGTGTCTGGCCTGGCCGTGGGCCGACAGCCGATCGGTGTAGGTCGCGAGGAAGGCGAACGGCGCCTGCTCGTCCTTTCGGTTCTCGGCGAGGTTGAAATGCACGCGCCCTACCACGTTCCACTTGGGGTTCAGGCCTTTCAAAAAGTCTTGCGTCGTGGTTCGCGCCTCGGCGAGCTGAGCGGCGAAGGCTCTTCCGGTGTCCTCCCAGAGCGCGCCGAGAACCTCCGCAGTGAGGTACTCGGCGCCGGGCATGGGCGGGGCGGCCGCGGCCAGTTCCTCCAAATCATCGGGAGGCGGCGGCGGCGATTCTCCCGGTTCCCCGATGTCGGGCCTGGTGCACAGCGCGTTAACGAAGCGGCCACCGAATTCGCGCCAGTAGGCCAGGAGCGGTGGGAGCGCGCGCCCGATCTCGGCCGCGCCGAGCCTGAGCAGCCCGTGACCGTGCCCGCGGTCGAAAGCCTGCCGCAGGCGGGCGGCCAACTCCGGATCCAGCCCCGGCGCGTCGTCGTCCGGCTCGAGCAGCAGCCGGCCCCGGGGGGTCAGGCGTGGAGTGAAATGTCCCAAGGTTCCGGTGTCTTTCCAGTCCGCTTTGCCGAACCCGGATTTGAGAGTTCGATGGCGTCCGCTGTCAACCGGAAACAGCCGGGGCTCACCGGCACGAGATCACGGCCCGGGTCAGCTCGTCGGCCGGGCGGATCAGGAAGCCGTCGAAGTCCTCGCGGCCGGTCTCGCCGATCATCCAGGGCATGGTGGCGAGCCCCGCGTCGTGGGCCACGGCCAGCCAGCCTTCGAAGACATCGGCCCGCTCCACGTCCCTGTCCGCGCCTTCGGGCGGTTTCCAGCCCAGCTCCTCGACAACGAGGGGCAGGCCCGCATCGTCGGCCGCGGCAGCGCGCTCGCGGATGATCCCGGCGCCGATCTCGATGGCCTGCTCGATCCGTCGCGGCGCGGGCAGGCCGTCCAGCCAAGGGTGGCTGTGGTGCAGGTAGAGGTGCAGGGTCAGCGCGTCGACCCCTCCTCCCTCGCCGATGTCGCGCAGATCCTCGCCGTGCTCGCCGAGGGACCCGGCGCCGCCCCAGAAGATCGGCTGGCGAATACCGGCGTCGCGCAGCTCCGCGGACATGGCCGCGGCCCAGCCCGGCAGGGTGCCGGCGTCACACCAGTCCGGGTCGTCGCAGCGGGCCTCGTTGGCCAGCTCGAAGCCGAGGATCGACGGGTCCGCGGCGTAGGCACGGCCGGTGATCGAGTTGACGCGCTCGGCGATGGTCCGCACGTACTCGAGCTGGGCCTCCACGGCCCGGGGCTCGGACCAGAACGCGTCCTTGGGCAGCCCCTCTCCGGGCGCCACGGCGTCCACCACGGCCTGCGCGCCTCCGAAGTCCTCCCAGTTGTTCGTCAGCAGCAGGAGGAGCCGGACGTCCGCGTCCCGGGCCTCGGCCACGACCCGATCGAGGGCGGAGAGGCCCTCCTCGCGGATGGTCCCGTCGGCGTCGCGGATCCGCGCGGGGTTGTCGCCGCCGTCCATGAACGCGTTGGTCCGCAGGAAGCGCCGGCCCAGGGACCCGGCCTGGTCCAGGATATCGCGCACGGCCTCGAGCTCGCCGTTCCCTATGTGCTGGAGCAAAGGGTAGCTGTTGATGCCGTGGGGCAGGAGCTCCCCGGGGCCGGCGACCAGCGCGCCGGCCCCGGGCTCCACCAGGTCTTCCGGCCCGATATCGGGCACCTCGCACGCCTCGAAGGGCGGGATGTCCGTGCCGTCGTCCGCCGCGCAGGCAACGACGAGGAAGACAACAGGAAAGTGGATGACTACCGTTCGTGCGAGGTCATCTAGCGGGAGCATGAGCACAACATCGACGTGTAGCCCGTCGCGGCGCACGCGTAGGGAGAACCGATCCCGCATGTCCCGCTCGGTTCATCGTTGTTGGCACTCGAGCAGTCTCCTCCACCAGCCTGACAGATCGAGGTGCAGGATTCCGAAAGAGTGCTGACCCGGAACATGCACTCCTCCGTTGTTTCCGAACACAGCTCCAGGATCGAGCTGCTTGTAAACTGCTCGGAACAGGTCGGTATCTCGGTGCCCGAACCCGTGTTGCTGCCGGTATCGGTGTCCGTATCCGTGTCGGCGTCCGTGTCCGTATCGGTGTCGGTGTCGGCATCCGTATCCGCGTCGGTATCCGTGTTCGTGTCGGTGTCCGTATCCGTGTCGGCGTCCGTGTCCGTATCGGTGTCGGTGTCGATATCGGAGGCCATGGTCCCCCGCACGCAGCGGACGTCGTTGACCAGGGTGTCGAACTCGTCGGCGATGTGGGCGTCCATGAACGACAGCGCCCAGCGCTTGTCGAGTTCACCGGCGACGGCGCTCGACGACCACGTCCGATCCGTGCACGAGCCCGAGAGCGACGCGTCCCAGTAGCAGCCGTTCGCGCCCGGGCCGGCGTTGTCGGTGCAGCCGTTGCAGTCCGCGGTCTGGTCATCGGGCGGGCTGCCGGTCCCCACCGGGCACGACCCGCCGGGCATGCTGGCCTCGCACTGGCGCACCAGGGAGCGCAGCTCCTCGATGGTGGGCAGCCTCCAGGGCCCCGCGCAGTGCACAAGGGCCTCGGCCACGGTGGAGCTCCCGGCAGCGGGCGGATCCTCCCAGCACAGCCCCCAGATCGGGTCGAGCCAGCCGTCCGCACAGTCGTCCGTGTCCGAATCCGTGTCCGTGTCGCTGTCGGTGTCCGTATCGGTATCCGCGTCCGCGTCCGCGTCGGCGTCGGCGTCCGCGTCAGTATCAGTGTCTGTGTCGGCATCCGTGTCGGAGTCGGCATCCGCATCCGCATCGCTATCGGAATCCGTATCGCTGTCGCTGTCCGAGTCGCTGTCGGCGTCGCCCGCGCCGGCGTCCATCAGCGACAGATCGGCGAACAGGTCGCAGCCGGCGAGCAGCGCGAGAGGCAGAACTGCTGCCAGTCGGAGTTTCATCAGAACCTCCCCGCGACGCCGAGACCGGCGCCGCTATCGGTGAGCCAGAAGAGAGGGGCGGGAGCATGACGCTTGTCCGCCTTCGCCGAGGCTTCGGCGGATGACGTGGACGAGA
Organism: uncultured Myxococcales bacterium; assembly: GCA_964476305.1. Lineage (GTDB taxonomy): Bacteria > Myxococcota_A > Polyangia > JAAYKL01 > JAAYKL01 > CAYZAI01. The sequence goes on along the minus strand of CAYZAI010000102.1, from coordinate 4,639 downwards.
TGGACCCCCCTGCGGTTTCTCCGGTTCCGGCTCCCTCTCCCGCCGGGAGAGGGTCGGGGTGAGGGCTCTCTTCGCCCCAGTCCGTGAAGAACGCCAGCACCGCGGTCGTGACCGCCGCGGCGCCGGTCAGCGCCAGGAACGCGATCCCCGCGCTCTGCATCCGCTCGGCCCGTTCCAGCTCGGCGTCCGTGGCCAGCTCGTCCTTCTGCCCGCGCACCGCGAAGTTCATCCCCAGCGTCACTCCGCCGAAGACCGCGGTGGCGCCCAGGCCGGTCCAGAACCAGGCCGGGGCGAGGCCGGGGCCCCGGCGCTGGCCGCCTTCCTCTTCCCCCTCCCCTTCCGGGGGAGGGCCGGGGTGGGGGCTGCTGTCAATGGACGGAGTGGCGTCAGACGAGGGTTCGGCGCCCGTTCCCTCCAGCCGCACGGACAGCTCCTTGCCCGCCAGCATCCGCACGTTCTGCACGGGGAACTCCACACCGGAAATCCGTGCGGTCACGAGGTGGCTCCCCGGCGCCAGCAGCACCGGCTTGGAGAGCGGCGACACGCCCACCTCGCGGCCGTCCACCACCACCGTCGCGCCCGGGCGATCCACCTCCACGTTCAGCGTGCCGACGAGGTTGCGGATCTCCTTCTCGATGGAGATGGTCGCCTCCTCCATCTCGGCGCCGAGCCTGCCCGCGAAGTCCCGCCGCAAACGGAACAGCGCGGCCAGGGCCTCGTCGTACCGCTGCAGGGTCTTGTAGCAATTGGCCAGGTTGAACAGCGCGGTCTTCGTCGGGAAGAGATCGAGGGAGGCTTCGAAGGAAGCGGCCGCGCCCTCGTAGTTCTCGGCCTTGAGCAGCGAGACCCCCGCGTCGAACTGCCGCTTGGCCTCGGCCTTGTCGTCCGCCCGGGCGGACAGCGCCACCGAGAGCGCCGTCAGGAATGCGAACACCGTCAGCCTGCGCATCGTTTCCACCTCTGCTGTCCTGTCGCCGGTCGCATTCTCCCAGCCGGCCGGCGGACGGTCAAGGACAAGGGACCGAGCTTGCCCGGGCCGGTGCGTTCCCGTATAGATGCAGGCCGATGCGGCGGGCCCCGGCGTCCCGCCCGGAGGAACAGATGCCCAGGCTCACCGACGGACCCCTGCCTCGCGCCTACGATCCGGCCGCCATCGAACAGCCCGCCTACCGCTTCTGGAAGGAGCGCGGCTGCTTCGAGGCCGACGACTCTTCGACCGCCCCGCCCTACTGCATCGTGCTGCCGCCGCCCAACATCACCGGCGCCCTGCACATGGGCCACGCCCTGACCGCCACGGTCCAGGATCTGCTGATCCGCTGGCGACGCATGCAGGGGATGAACGCCCTCTGGCTGCCCGGCACGGACCACGCGGGCATCGCGACCCAGATGGTGGTCGAGCGCCAGCTCCGCGGCGAGGGCACGGACCGCCACGCCCTGGGCCGCGAGAAGTTCGTCGAACGCGTCTGGCAGTGGCGCGAGCGCTTCGGGCGGCGCATCACCGAGCAGCACGAGCGCCTGGGCGCCTCCCTCGACTGGAAACGGGAGCGCTTCACCATGGACGAGGGCCTGTCCCGGGCCGTGCGCTCGGCCTTCGTCCGGCTCTACGAACAGGGGCGCATCGTCCGCGACAAGCGGCTGATCAACTGGTGCGTCTCGTGCCGCACGGCCCTGTCCGAGGTCGAGGTGGACCGCGACAGGCCCGAGCCCGGGGAGATGTGGTCCTTCGCCTACCCCCTGGCGGACGGGAGCGGTGAGATCGTAGTGGCCACGACCCGGCCCGAGACCATGCTCGGCGACACGGCGATCGTGGTCCACCCGGACGACGAGCGCTACCGGCACCTCGTCGGGAAGATGATCCGACACCCGTTCCAGGACCGGACGTTCCCCGTGATCGCGGACGCGATCCTCGCCGACCCGGAGCTCGGCACGGGCGCGGTCAAGGTGACCCCGGCCCACGACCCCAACGACTTCGAGTGCGGGAAACGCAACCACCTCGAATTGATTGACATTTTTGACGACGACGGGCGCGTCGACGACAGCGGAGCGCCCTTCGCCGGGCTCGACCGCTTCGAGGCGCGCACGCAGGTCAAGGAACGGCTCACCGCCCTCGGCCTGTTCCGCGGCCGGGCCGACCACGAGTACGCGCCGGGCCGCTGCCTGCGCTGCCGCTCGGTGGTGGAGCCCAAGCTCTCGCTCCAGTGGTTCGTCGACACCTCCGAGATGGCGCGGCAGGCCGTCGAGGCCGTGCGGGACGGCCGCACCGTCTTCGTGCCGGAGCACCAGGCCCACCGCTACTTCGAGTGGCTCGAGGCCGGCATCCCCTGGTGCGTCTCGCGCCAGCTGTGGTGGGGCCACCGCATCCCGGCCTGGTACTGCGCGGACTGCAGCGCTATCACGGTGGAGCTCCAGGATCCCGTCGCCTGCGGCTCGTGCGGCTCAGGCAACATCGCCCAGGACGAGGACGTGCTCGACACCTGGTTCTCGTCGGCCCTGTGGCCGTTCTCGACCCTGGGCTGGCCCGACGAGACGCCCGCCCTGAAGGCGTTCTACCCGACGGCGGTGCTCGAAACCGGCTACGACATCGTCACGTTCTGGGTCTCGCGGATGATGATGATGGGCCTGACCCTGATGGGCGACGTGCCCTTCCGCCGGGTGCTGCTCCACCCGATGATCCGCGATCAGGACGGCAACAAGATGTCCAAGTCCCGGGGCAACGTGATCGATCCTCTGGACGTCATCGAGGGCATCTCCCTCGACGATCTGCTGGCCAAGACCCGCGGCTACACCCTGCCGCAGGCCGAGATCGACAGCGCCGTGGCCTACCAGTCCGAGCACTTTCCCGAAGGTTTCCCGCCCTGTGGCACGGACGCCCTGCGCTTCACGCTCGCGGCCTACACCGGCCAGGACCAGGACATCCGCTTCTCGGTGGACCGCGTCGAGGGCTACCGCAGGTTCTGCAACAAGATCTGGCAGGCGACGGTGGGCTTCGCTTTGCCCCACCTCGAGGGCCTGGAGGTCGCCTGTGCCGTGCCCGAGCCCGCGACCCTGGCGGACCGCTGGATCCTGGCGCGCCTGGCCGAGGTCGCGGCCGAGGTGAACCGCGGGCTCGAGGAGTTCCGCGTGGGCGAAGCGACGCATCAGCTCTACCACTTTTTCTGGGACGAGCTGTGCTCCTGGTACATCGAGTTGCAAAAGCCCGTGCTCTCGGGCGACGACGAAAAGGCGCGGGAGGCCGGGCGCCGGGTGCTGGCCCACGTGCTCGACACGTCGCTTCGCCTGCTGCACCCGCTGATGCCCTTCGTCACCGAGGCCCTGTGGCAGGAGCTGCCCAAGGTCCCGGACTCGCCGGAGAGCATCATGCGCGCTCCGTTCCCCACCGCGGCATCGGGGAGGCCCGACCCGGAGGCCGTGCGGCAGGCCGGGCGGCTGATGCAGGTCATCGGCGCGGTGCGGACCCTGCGCTCCGACTACAACATCGGACCGGGCACCGCCATCGGGCTCCACGTCGTCACCGACGACGGCGCGCTGGCGGCGCTGCTGCCCTCGAGCGCGGCGCTGTTGCGGGCCCTGGCCCGGGTGGGATCGGTGGAGGTCTCGGGCACCGGGGCGCCGCGTCCCGGTGGCTCGGCCACGGCCGTGATCGACGGCGCCGAGCTGCTCGTGCCGCTGAAAGGTGTCATCGACGTCGCGGCGGAACGCGCCCGACTCGACAAGGAGCGGGAGCGCGCCGGGAAGGACATCGCCTTCGCGCAGAAGAAGCTGGGCAACGAGAGCTTCGTCGCCCGCGCCCCGGCCGATGTCGTGGCCAAGGAGCAGGAGCGCCTCGAGGAGGCGAAGGGGCGCCTCGCCGCCGTGGACGAGGCCACGGCCCGCCTGGCCGAGCTGGAATAGCAGTTGACAGCATTGACAGCATTGACTACATTGACATCATGTCGACGCTGACAATCCGCAAGCTTCCGGAAGATACGAAGTCCCGGCTCCGCGCCCGAGCGGCCCGGGCCGGGCGCAGCATGGAAGCCGAGGCTCGCGAGATCCTCGCGGCGGCCACCGCCATTGAAGAGGAGCCGGACGATCCGGCGGAGCTCCAGGCGCTGGTCGACGAGCTCTACCCGGACGGGCTGCCCGCGGGCGTCGTCGATGATCTCATCGCCGAGCGGCGCCAGAGCGCGAGGGACGAGTGATCACCATCGACGCGTCGGCGCTGCTGGCCTTCTTCTTCCGCGAGCCGGGGCACGACCGCGTGGGAAGGGCGTTGCGGGGCAGCTGCATGTCGACCGTGAACCTGTCCGAGGTCCTCGGCCGCTTCGAGCGCGACGGCCGGGACGCGGCCCAGGTCCAGCGGCGGCTGAGGACCAGCGGAATCTCGTGGATCCCGTTCGGGACGGAGCACGCGGCCCTGGCGGCGGCCCTGGTCCCGTTGACGCGCCACCTCGGGCTCTCCCTCGGTGATCGCGCGTGCCTGGCCCTGGCACGGTCCCGGGGCATCGGCGCCCTGACCGCGGACCGCGCCTGGGGCGACCTCGACGCGAAGGCGCTCGGCGTCGAGGTAGAGGTCGTTCGCTGAGGGTCATGGGGCGGCGCGAACCCCGGCTGGCGATCGTCGAGCCCTGGTTCGGCGAGAGCCACGCCGCGCTGTTCG
>CAYZAI010000101.1:0-13680 GCA_964476305.1 uncultured Myxococcales bacterium | reverse complement strand
TGGTGGACGGGTACCGCGATCGCGTGAAGTTCTGCTACGCTGACATCCAGGACTCGCCGATGACCGCGCAGAAATTCGGCATCCGCTCGGTGCCCACGGTAATCGTCTTCCGCAGAGGCGCGCCCGCAGGCTCGCTGCTCGGCGCCGTGCCCCGCCCCAGGCTCGAGGAGCTGATCGGCTCGGTGCTCCGGCCCCACTGACCGGAACGCTCGAGCGGCCCCACATCCCCCGGCCGCTGTGGTACAATGCGGCTCCTGGCGAAAGGAGCGCAGATGACCACAAACATCGAAAGACTCGTCGCGATCGGACTCTTCGTCATTTCACTGGCGCTTGCGGCAGCGGCCTGCGACGACGGCGGCGGCGGTTCGGCGGGGGACGCGGACACCGACGCGGACTCGGACGGTGACGGCGATGGTGACTCCGACTCGGACTCTGACTCGGACACCGACGCCGACCCCGGCGCCGGCCTCGTCGGCACATGGGCCGCGCTGCAGGTCACCGCGGTGGTGGTGGACACGGGCATCCCGCTCATCGGCGAGCAGTGGTCCTCGGCGAGGGCCTGGAGCCTCGTGGACATCGCCTCGGACGGCGCGGGCAACCTCACCCTGACCGAGCGCCCGTGCCTGTCCCAGGCCAAGACCGGCATGGCCGGCTCCCACGTCGAGGTGCCGACGTCGATGCTCGCGCTCCTCGATCCGGTCGTCCGCCATGTCCACGTCGACGCCAGCGCGCCGGGCACCGCCTTCGCCTCGGACGTGGCCTACTCTGTTCGCGGGGCCAACCTCTGCGATCCCGTGAACGACCCGCTGCCGCCGGGGCCGGCGAACGTCGACGACTCCACGAGCTGCGACCAGGATTGCACCGGCTCCCACTGCGACGAGGACCAGGACGGTCACCCGGGCGTGACGACCCACATGACCAGCTCCATCATCAACTGCAGCGTGTACGCCGCGGCCAAGGGCTGGTCCCGGCTGAACGGCGAGATCGTGGACGCTGACACCATCGCCGGCTCGGTCGTGGACTGGGGCTCCCAGCAGGTGGTGCTGGCCGCCACGCAGCAGCTCTGCGTCACGAGCGCCCAGGCGGCGCCGGACGGCTGTGCACAGCATCATTACTTCAAGATGGTGCGCATCGGCGGCACGACCTGCGCCGACGTGACCGCCCTGACCGACTGCGACGAGGACGAGGCGACCTGCGACTCGAACGCGGCGCAACCCCTGGACCCGAACCCCGACACCCAGGAGTGCGGCAAGTAGGCCCGAGCCGTGGACGCGTCGCCCTCTCGCCGCCGTTGGCTCCGGCCCCTGGTCGTCGCCGCGGGACTGGCTGCTGTCGCCGCGGGCCTCTTCCTCGGCCTGGACCGCGAGGTCCGCACCCTGGACGACGCCGAACGGGGGCGCCTGGGGGGGAGCTTCGCGCGGCTCGAGGACGGCGTCACCGCCTTCGAGGACAGCGGCCCCGCGGACCGGCAGGCTGTGGTGCTGCTCCACGGAGCCACCGTGGCCGGCTTCGACTGGGACCGACAGATCGGACCTCTGGCCCGGGCCGGGTTGCGCGTGATCCGCTACGACATGTTCGGCCGCGGCCGGTCCGACCGGCCGGACGCGGCCTACGACCGCGCCCTGTACGAGCGGCAGCTCCTCGGCCTGCTCGATCGCCTGGACCTGAGGCGGCCCGTGCACCTGATCGGCCATTCCTTGGGCGGGGCCACGGCCGTGCGCTTCGTCGCACGCCACCCCGAGCGAGTGGATCGACTGGCGCTGATCGCGCCCGTGGTCAACGGCGTGGCCGGCCGGGCGCCGTTCGCCATCGCCGGTCTGCCCGGGCTCGGCCGCTTCCTGATGCGAGTGGCCGTGGGCCCGGCCCTGCCGCTTCGCTTTCGCGGTCAGCTCACCTGCTGCCCGGCAGACGCGGAGCGCCTGGAGCGGAGATTCCGCGAACAGCAGACCCGGGCCGGCTACGAGCGGGCCGTCCGCTCGATGTTCACTTCGGACGCCATCGGCGACTACCGCGATGACTACCGCGCCGTGGGCCGCCAGGACCGCCCCGTGCTGGTGGTGAGAGGGACCGAAGACCCGGACATCACGGTCGCAGACATCGACGACGCGATGGCCCTGCTCGGGCCCGGCGCGCGGCTCCTGGTTCTCGACGGCGCAGGCCACTCGCCGAACCTCGAGGTCCCGGATCGGGTCAACGCCGCGCTGATCGAATTCCTTTCGGGGAGGTGAGCGAGCCGGCAGACGCTCTTTTTGTCGGCCACCGGAAAACGGGGTAGGCTGCCTCGATCGTTCACGGCCCGTGATCGATCCCGCGCACCGCGGCAACTGGAGGAACGTGGCAAGACCTGGTCGGGAGATACTCTTCAAGCTGGTGCTGGGCCTGATCCTGATCGGGCCGGGCCTGGCCCTGGGCGCGGTCCACGCACCGGTGCTGGCCGCGAGCCTCGTGCCGGCAGCGCTGCTGTTCGCCTTGCTGGCCGCCGGCGGCGATCGCATTCCCATGCCCCGCTGGGACCTCCCTGCCGTACTGCTGTTGGTGCTGACCGCCTTTACCGCGCTACAGCTGGTGCCCCTGCCCGCGGGCCTGGTCGAGATCGTCTCTCCGGCGGCCCACGAGGTCCGTTCCCGGGCGCTCGAACCCCTCGGCGTCGCGGCCCCGGGCTGGATGCCGCTGACCCTCGACGCGCCGCTGACCGAGGCCGAGCTCGCCAAGCTCGTGCTGTACCTGGCGGTCTACCTGGCGGCCGCCGCCTGGTCGCGGCGCCACGGCGGGAAGCTCGTGCACACGCTGGTGATCGTCACGGGCGTGGCCGCCGCGGCGGTGATGCTCGGTCACAAGATCCTGCTCATCGACCGGGTCTACGGCTTCTACGAGCCCTTGCACGTGGGCTTCGGCGGCGAACGGGCCACCGCGCCCCTGCTCAACCCGAACCACATGGCGGGCCTGCTGGGACTGGCCGCGGCCATCGGCATCGGCCAGGCACTCTGCGCGGCCGAGCGCGGACAGCGCCTCCTGCTGATCGGACTGTCCTCGCTGATCGGCGGTGGGCTGCTGCTCACGGTCTCCCGTGGGGGCATCGCCGCGTTCCTCGTGGGACAGATCGTGTTCATCACACTGCGGCTGATCCAGCGGGCCAGGGCCCGTCGCGAGGACTCCCGCCCCGGGAACGTCGCCTGGCTGCCGCTGGGCCTGGCCCTGTCCCTGGCGCTGGGCCTGTTCGTGGCCCAGGACGCCATCGTCGGCGATTTCGCCGGCGGCGACTTCCGCAAGATGGAGATGCTGGGCGAGGCCCTGCCCCTGATCGGTTCCTTCCCCGCCACTGGTGCGGGTCGCGGCGCGTTCTGGGTGGCGTTCCCGCTGGTCAGCGACTGGGCCGGGCGCGTGACCTTCACCCATGCCGAGAACGTCGTGGTCCAGGTCCTGGCCGACTGGGGTGTGCTGCTGGGAACCCTGGCCCTCGCCGGGTTCGGATACCACGTGGCGCGTCGGCTGCTGGCCGTGCCCGAGCGCACGCGCCAGGCCGCGGCCCTGGCAGCCCTGGTGGCGTTCGGCATCCACAACCTGGTGGATTTCAACATCGAGGTGCCGGGCGTGGCGGTGATCGCGGTGGCGGTCCTCGGCTCCCTGGCCGGCGGGGCTCGCGCGCCGGGCCCGCCGCCCGCAGGGACCAGGCGAAAGCGGCTACCGGCCTGGCTGCTCCTGGCTTTCGCCGGCGCGGCCCTGGCCCTGGCCGGCGGCGTCTGGTTCCACGCCGGGCCCCGCCACGTGGATCGGGACGAGCTGCAGCTGCGCGCGGCCCTCGCCGTCCGCGACGCCGGGGCGTTCTCGCAGGAGGCGCTCCGGGGGGTGCTGAGCCGCCACCCGGCCTCCTGGTATCTGCCGTTCCTGGCCGGCGTGGAGCGCTCATCGCGGCGCGGGCAGAACCCCCTGCCCTGGTTCTCGCGGGCCATCGAGCTCAACCCCTCCTCGGCCGTGGCCCACTTCCACGTCGGGCGCGTGCTCGTCGATCGTGGCCTGCTCGATCAAGGCATGCTCGAGCTCAGGATCGCGGCCCGCAACAACCCGTCGCTGGCGGCCCCGGCGGCGCGAGTCCTCGTCGATGCCCAGCCCGGTTTCGAACGTCTGACCTCCGTCGCCCGGGAGCCAGAGGACAAAGTGATGCTCCACGGCGCCCTTGCCGCGGAATTCTCCCGCCGCGGCTTGTGGGCCGAGGCCGAGGCCGCAGATCGCTCGGTCCTGGCCACCGATCCCGGCAATGTCCGCAGCCTGGCCCGCCACGCGAAGCGGCTCTCGGCCCGGGGCGAGAAGGACGCCGCGCTGGAGATGGCCCGGCGGCTGGGGCGGATCGACGGGCACGCCACGCCCGGTGCGATCCTCGGCGCCGAGACCCTGGCCGCGGCGGGCGAGCGACAGGCGGCGCTCGATGTGCTCGAGCGGGCGTTGGAGAGGGATCCCCGCCACCCGGCGCTGCTGCGCGCGGCGGCCCTGGCCTGCCAGGCGGCGGGGCACCCGGAGCAGGCCAGGGAGCTCGCCGAGCGGCTTCGCGGTTTCGCCAAGGATGCTAGGTCGCGGGCGATGGCCACGGTGCTGGTCGGTGACATCGAGCAGGCGGAGGGCCGGATCCAGGCGGCGCTGGCCAGCTACCAGCGGGCCTCGGCCCTGGTGCCGGACGACACGTGGCTGCTCGTGCGCATCGCGGATCTGGCCCAGCGGCACGGGGACACGGCGCGGGCGCTCACGGCGCTGCGCAAGCTCGTCCGCCTGGAGCCGAGGAACGGGCAGTGGGCGGTGCGGCTCGCGGCCATCGAGGCGCGGATGAAGGCCGACGCCCGGCGCCGCTGATGAACACTGGACGCCCCGGCGGCAACCGAATATCAATGGCGCCCATGGCGCCGGGCAGGGACATGAACCAGTCTCCAGAAAATCACGGTCACCCCGGGATGGCGACGCTGCCGCCGCCGCCGCTCCCCGCGGACGATGGCGGCATCGACCTGTGGGAGTACCTGCGGATCGTCCGCCGGCGCTGGCTGCTGATCGTCCTCGGCGTGCTGGTGGTGGTGGGCGCCACGGCCTTCGTCACCCTGCGCATGACGAAGATCTACCGCGCCACGTGCACCATCCGCATCGAGGCCCGTGCCCCGCAGGTGCTGGGCAAGGACGTCGAGGACGTCGTCGAGATGGGCACGGGATCGTTCTGGTCCGACCAGGAATACTATGAAACCCAGTACCGCGTGATCGAGAGCCGGGACGTGGCGAGCCGGGTCGTGACCGAGCACGCCCTGCACGAGGATCCCGCGTTCCTCGGGGTGCCCGAGGAGAAGCGCGCCTCGTTCGAGCCGGTCACGGTGGAGCAGGCCGCGCTGACCCTCCAGGGGATGATGACCGTGGAGCCGGTCAAGGACTCGCGCCTGGTCGAGATCCACATCGACGGCTCGGATCCCGCCCGGGCGCAGCTGCTGGCAAACGCCGTGGCCAAGGCCTATGTCGACCGCAACCTCGAGACGATGCTGAAAAGCACGGTGGAAGCGGTGGACTGGCTCTCGGGCCAACTGGACGACGCCAGCTCCAAGCTCGTATCCTCGGAGCAGGCGCTGCTGGCATACAAGAAGGAGCACGACATGCTGTCGGTCTCCCTCGAGGACCGGCAGAACATCCTCTCGGCCCAGATGAGCGAGACCGCCTCCAAGCTCACCGACGCCCGAAGCCACAGGATCGAAATCGAGTCGCGCAAGGCGGCGATCAAGAGCGTCGCCCGCACCGACAACCCGATGGAGATCCCCATCGACGCGCTGAACAACAACTCGCTGATCCAGGGGCTGAAGCAGAAGTACGCCGAGCTGAGCCAGGCCCACGGCGAGCTCTCCGAGCGCTACGGTGAAAACCACCCGACGATCATCGAGCTCCAGGCCAAGATGGGTCGCATCCAGCAGGACATCTCGCGGGAGGTGGGCAACATTCTCTCGGCCGTGGACGCGGAGCTCACCGCGGCACGGGCCACGGAGGCGGGCCTCACGCGCCAACTCGAGGAGTTCAAGGAGCAGGCCCAGGAGGTCAACCAGAGGGAGGGTGCCTACAAGAGCCTGGCCCGGGAGGCGGCCAACCATGCCAAGGTCTACGAGCTCCTGATGGGCCGGACGACCGAGGCCGATCTCTCGCGCCTGCTGCGCGTCAACAACGTCGAGATCCTGGACCCGGCGCTGTTGCCGCGAGCCCCGATCAAGCCGCTGCTGTCCCTCAACCTGGCCCTGGCCCTCGTCTTCGGGCTGATCCTCGGCCTCGGCGCCGCGGTGATCGTCGAGTTCATGGACCGCACTATCAAGACACAGGAGGACGTCGAGGCCGTGGGTCTCCCCTTCCTCGGCATCGTTCCCGCCATCGATTCCTCGACCACCGGCGGCGACTACTACGGGGTCTACGGCCAGGGCAGGAAGCGCGGCCGCCTTCCGCGCCCGAAGCGCAGCGCCGAGCCCAGCGAGGTCATCGATCACGATCGCTTCGTCGACCGCCACCCCAAATCCCAGGTGGCCGAGAGCCTGCGCTCGATTCGCACCAACCTCTTGTTCATGTCCGCTGACCGCCCGGTGGGGAGGATCCTGATCACCAGCCCCTCGCCCCAGGAGGGAAAGACCACGGTGGCTGCCAACCTGGCGATCGTCATGGCCCAGTCCGGATCGAGGGTGCTGCTGGTGGACACCGACATGCGGCGCCCGAGGATGCACACGGCCTTCGGCATCGAACGCCCGGCGCGGGGCGTATCCACGATGATCCTCGGGGAGTCCTCGGCCGAAGATTCCATCGTCGAGAGCGGGATCGGGAACCTCGATCTGCTGCCCTGCGGACCGGTTCCGCCCAACCCGGCCGAACTGCTCCACACCGAGGCCTTCCAGCGGGTGGTGACCGACCTCGGCGCGCGCTACGACAGGGTGATCTTCGACTCGCCGCCGGTGGGGGTTGTGACCGACGCGGCGATTCTCTCGCGGATCGTCGATGGCACGCTGATCATCATCAAGAGCCTGCACACCACGAAGGACGCGGCGCGGCACGCGACCGGCGTCCTTCGGGACATCGACGCCCCGGTCCTCGGCGCGGTGCTCAACGCCCTCGATCTGCGCAACCGCCGGTACGGCCGGACCTACTACCACTACTACCGGAAGTACGGCTACTATTACGGCGAGTCGGACGGGAGCCCCGGGAACATCGCCCCGGCCAAGCCCGGGAACGGCACGGTCTGACGTCCCAAGGCCGCACCCCTATCCGGCGAAAAACGTGATCGCGAAGCGCGTGCCCTTCCCGAGTTCGCTGGAGACGACTATCTCGGCATTGTGGTTGTCGAGGATGTTGCGGACGATGGACAGTCCGAGGCCCGTGCCCTCGCCCTGATCCTTGGTGGTGTAGAACGGCTCGAAGATGTGGCCGAGGTGCTCGGGCGCGATACCGGCGCCGCTGTCCGCCACCTGGAGCTCGATCCGGTCGTCGTCGAGGGCGCGGGCCGCTATCTCGATCCTCCCGCCCTCCTCTCGCAGCGCATGACAGGCGTTGGTCAGCAGGTTGACCAGCACCTGCTCGAGCTGCCCGCGGATGCCATAGATAGGGGGAAGGTCCTCGGCGATGGCCACGCTCACGTCCGCGCGGTATCCCGCAACCAGGTGCTCGCAGAACGACAGGGCCCGTTCCACCAGCTCGCTTACCCGGATCAGGACCGGCTCCTCACCCGAGGGGCGGGCATACGTCACCAGGTCCCGGGTGAACGATTGGATGCGCTCCGCGGACTCGACGATGCGCTCGAGCTTGGTCTGGTCCGCAGGGTCGATGGCGCCGCCGAGCTTGCGCAACAGGTAGTTGCCGTAGACGGTGATCGATGTCAGCGGGTTGTTGAGCTCGTGGGCCACGCCAGCGGCGACCTGGCCGAGGGTGGCCAGCTTCTCGCCGTGGATGACCTGCTTCTGCAGGGCGCGGATCTCGGTCAGGTCCTGGCCGACGAAGATCACGGCTTCGATATCTCCGGGCGACGAGGAGATCGCCGCGCTGTTGAACGAGATGTGGACCTGCCCCCCGCCGTCGGCGCGTGGCAGGTGGACCTCGATGCCCCGCGCCTGATCGCCGCGCACGGCCGCCAGCACCGACGGCAGGAGCCGCGCGCGCTCGGGCTCGGTGATCAGGGACGCGAACGGGGCGCCGAGCAGCTCGGCGCGGTCGATGCCGGTCAGGCGCTCGACGGCGCGGTTGACGCGGGTGATCTGCGCCTGCCGGTCGAGCACGATGACCGGAGCGTTGGCCTTGTCGAGCAGCTGCTCGAGGTAGTCATTGAGGAAGATCGTTTCGGCGATCGACCGGGCGTTGCGCAGCGCAGAGGAGAGCTGGTGCGCCAGCGGAACGACCTGGACCCGCTCGACATCCATCGCCGGGTTGGCCTCCCGGTACTCGACGTTGACCATTCCATAGGCGTGCTCGCGATCGGCGAGCAGCACGTCGAAACCCTCACGGCCCTCGACGAACACCGTGCGATAGGAGGTGGAGGGCTCGAAGGGCGAGCCGAAACCGGGGCCGTCCTCCCGGGCGACGGTGCGCGCCAGGCACGCCAGGGCCTCCTGCGAGGGCTCGAGCAGGCCACGACCTTCCTCCTGGAGGTGGCCGCTCGCGTGAACCAGGGCCAGCCGACCCGCGGAGGGATCGAGCAGGCGGATCGCGATCAGCCGTCCGGGCAGCAGCTCGGCAAAGACCTCGGCGAACAGCTTGACCAGTTGCTCCTCGCGCAGGGTGAGGTTGAGCTCCCCCGAGAGACGGATGAAGGCGTCGAGAAGCCGGCTGCTCGCGCCGCCGTCGCCTGGCAATTGCGATTTCGCGGTCACGGCACCTCCTCCGATGGGGGGTCCTCTCCGCTGGCCCGCTCGAGGTCGATGATCCGCGCCCGGCCGACGTAGGACTTGGTCGTGTACTCGGTGAGCTTGGAGAGCCGCCGGATGATCGCCGCCATCCGCTCCGCCTCTTGCTCGAGGGTTCCGATCAGGCGTGCGGGCTGATCCCCGCTGCCGGCCGTCACCCGGCGCAGAAAGGCCGCGGTTGTCAGCACCGAGGTGAGCGGCTGGTTGAGCTCGTGGGCCGCGGCCCCGGCGACCTCCATCATCAGTGACTTCTTCTCGCTCTCGAGGAGTCGTTCCTGGGTCTCGGCGAGCTGGGCCGCCATGCCGCGCTCCCTGGTCACGTCACGGATGGTGAGCAGCACCATGCCCTCGCTTCCCAGCGGACCCGCCGAGATCGAGATCACTCGATCCGCGTCGCCGTCCCGCATCGGGAAGTCGAAGGCGCGCTGGTTGGCGCCACGCGACCCCTCGTCGAGCAGCTGATCGAGACGCAGCCGATCCTCGGGCATGAGGCACGTCGCCAGCGGCAGCCCGGTGAACCGCTCCACATCGCAACTCAGCAGATCGGCGCCGCGGGGGTTGGCGAAGAGCACGACACCGGCGGGGCTGAGCACGACCATGCCATCCACCGAGCCATCGAAGAAGTCCCGGTAGCGCGCTAGCGCCGCCACCTGGCTCCGCGCCTCGGTCCGCACCTGTTCGACCTCGTTGGTCTTGGCCTCGAGCAGCTTCTGGATCTCGGCGTTGCGCAGGGCGATGGCCGTGGCGTTGGCCACGGTCTGGCAGAACACCAGCTCGCGCTCGGCGAAGGCCTCGCGCTTGCGGGCGAAACGCAGAAAGATCACGCCGATGGTCGTGCCATCGCGCAGGATCGGGAACAGGGCCACCGAGGTCACCTTCGCGTCGCGCAGCTCGCTCCACACGGCCTCGAGCAGCGAGGAGTCGGTCACATCCGGCACCACGAGGGGCTGCCGCTCCCGCACTACCTGCTGAATCTCGGGGTAGCGCGAGAGGTCGAGGGGCAGGCTGCGCACCGCGGGATCGTCACTCGAGGCGAGCACCAGCCCGTAGTCCGCCTCCTGGCGCACCAGCACGACCGAGCAGCGCGCCACCTCGAGCTCGTCGGAGAGCAACCTGGCCATCTCGAAGAGGTTGTGCAGCAGGTCGCCGGCCTCCACCAGCCGGGAGGTGATGCGGATCAGCAGCGCCGAGTCCCGTACCTTGCGGGTCAGGGCAGCCGCGGACGCCAGCCGCCGCAGGTGGGAGGAGACGCGGGCTCGGAAGCCGAACGGCTTGATCCGACGGCTGACCACGTCGTCTGCACCGGCGTCCAGCAGCCCTACGATGGTCTGGTCGTCGACCTGGCTCACCAGGGCGAGGACGCCCACCTCCCGGTCCGGGGTGCCGGAGCGGATCCTTCGGCAGGCCGCGCAAGCCGCTTCGCTCCCCAGCTTCCCGTCGAGCAGCACCAGCAGGAACTCGTCCTGCTCCAGGATCCCCGGGAGCACGCCTTCGAGTGCCGCGTCCAAGGGGATCGTGCGCGGCGGGCCGAGGGAAACCAGTGCCTTGCGCACCTCGGCGTCGAGCGCGTCATCCTCTGTGACGAGCAGGATCTCGGTCCTCGTGTGCATCCTCGGTAGTATACTGCACCGGCGTATGCCCCACAACGACCCAGCGCCGCGCAGCGGCCCGGAGCTCTTCGGTCTCGGCCTCGGCCTGTTCGCCACATGGTCCCAGATCGTGGTGCTCCGGGAGGCGTTGACCCTGGGCGGCGGCAGCGAGGTCGCCCTGGCTTTCGGCCTCGCTGGCTGGCTCTTCGGTGTGGGGGCCGGTGCCCTGCTGGGTGCCCTGCCCCGGCCGAGCCGGGGCTCGCTATTCTCGGCCTCGGTGCTGGCCGGGCCAGTGGTGGGCGCCGCGCTGCTGGGGCTGCGGCTGCACCGGCTGGTCGCGGGCCTGGCCCCGGGCGAGGACCCAGTGCTGTCCCAGCTCGTCGTCATCACCGCGACCTGCGCGGGGCTCGCCGGAGTCACCGTGGGCTTCCTCTTCACCCTGGCGGCGCGAACGGTGCCCGGCGGGCGATCGCGACCCGTCACCCGGCTCTACCTGGGCGAAGCCGCAGGCGCGCTCGCGGCCGGAGTGGCGCACACCTTCCTGCTCGCCGGGCGGGCTGGCGCGTTGTCCATGGCCGGCGCGGGTGCCGCCTCCCTCCTCGCCGGATGCATGCTCTCGTCGCCATCGGTCCGGAGCCGCATCCCGATAGCGGCCCTGGCCCTGGTCCTGCTGGCCTCGGCGTGGCCCTGGGCGCCACTGCCGCTCGCCCGGCTGGACGCGATCACGACCGAGCGGGCCTTCGACCTGCTCGGAGCGGGCGGCAGGCTGCTCGGCATGGTGGAGAGTCCCTACGGACGGCTGGCCCTGGGCGAGCGGGACGGCCAGTTTCAGCTCTTCGCCGATGGCCGACTCGACCACGCCTTCCCCGATCCCTGGGAGGCGCCGGCGCCCGTGCACATGGCCCTGGCGGCGCACCCGCAGCCCCGCCGGGTGCTGCTGCTCGGCGGCGCGGTGCCGGACCGGCTCGAGTCCGTCCTGGCCCACGATCCCGGGCGCGTGGTGGTCACGTTCCTGGACGGCGCCGCGCTCGACCTCTGCCGCCCGTTCTGGCCCGAGGCCACGGCCGCCGCCGCCCGGGACCCGCGGGTGGCTCTCGTCGCCGGCGACGGCCGCCGCTTCGTCGAGACCACAGGCGAGACCTTCGACGTCGTGATCGTCGCCGCGCGACCACCACTCTCCGCCCGCGAGATGCGGTTCCACACCCGGGAGTTCTTCGAGGCGGTGCGGCGGGTCCTCGAGCCCGGCGGGCTCGTGGCGGTCCGCGCGGCGGGCGGGGCGACCGTGCTGGCCCCGGAGGCCGCCCGCTCCCTGGCCGGTGCCCGAGCCACGGTGGAGCAGGTGTTCCCGCACACTCTGCTGGTTCCCGGCATCGAGACCTGGATCCTGGCCGGCGATCGGGAGGTAACCGCCGATCCCGAGGTGCTCGCCGCGCGGTTCGCGGGGGTGGTCGCGCCGGGATTCTCGTCCCGCCGCTTCGCGCAGATCCTCGACCCCGTGCGACGGCGAGCCCTGGACGACCAGCTCCAGGGCGTGCCCGGGAGCATCGATACCGACCGCGAACCCGCGGGCACCCTCGCCAACCTCGAGTTGTGGGAGCGTCACGCGAGCGGACCGGGCCGCGCCGCGGAGCCGACCTGGATCGCCGGCACCCGGGAGCGCTCCTGGCTCTGGCTCGCGGTTCCGCTTCTCGGATGGGGAGCCTGGCAGGCCACGCGCCGTGTTGGCGGCCGGCGCAGGGGTCGCACGGGCGGGGCGGTGTTCGCCGCCTTCGTCACCGGCGTCGCGGGCATGGCGATCACGGTCGTGACGCTCTACGCCTTCCAGGCCGCGGCGGGAACTGTCTACACCACCATCGGGCTCCTGGTGGCGCTGTTCATGGCCGGGCTCGCGGCCGGCGCGGCTGTGGGCGGGAAGTGGCTGGCGCCGCGGCGCGGTCTGGCCGGTCCCGTGGCGGTCGGCGCGATGCTGGCGTTCCTGCTGGCAACGGGATCGGTGATCGGCGCGATCCTCGGCCACCCGTGGCTCATCGCATCCTGGACGGCCCTGGGCGGGATGGTCACCGGCGCGGCGTTCCCGGCGCTCCTCGCCGCGGCCGCGGGAAAGGGGGACGAGCGCCGGGTCGCCTTCGCCATCGAGTCCGCGGATCACCTGGGCGCGGCCTTCGGCGCGTTCGTCGTGGGCGTGATCTGGCTGCCGGTCCACGGCATCGCCAATACCTGCCTGCTGCTGGCGGCGCTCCAGGCGGCGGCCCTGGTCGGCCTGGTCCTTCCCGATCGGCGGCGTCGGGAGAGAGTCTAGGCGACCCCGTCCTGCCAGCGTGCAGGGTCGAAGGCCATCCGGATCAGGGGTCCGGTCAGGTCCTGCGGCAGCGGGGCGCGAAGCTCGAGTCGCTCGCCGGTGGCCGGGTGGTCCAAGGCCAGGAACACGGCGTGGAGTGCCAGGCGCGAGAGGCCGTAGCGCTCGGAAAACTCGCGGTTCAGGGGGCCCTTGCCCCAGTTCGCGTCGCCGATCACCGGGTGGCCGGCGTGCTTGAGGTGGCGGCGGACCTGGTGCGGCCGCCCCGTGGCCGGGCGAGCCTCCACCAGCGACACATGCCGCGGTTCGGTGGTGGCGACGGCCAGTCTCCGGATCGCGGTCAGCGCCGGAACCCGCGGGCCGCCCTCTCGCCTCGGGAGCGGGTGATCGACGACGACCGCTTCCGGCGCCTCTCCACGCACCAGGGCCAGGTAGCGCTTCTCGATGGCGCCGGCCTCGAACGCCGCGCCGAGGGCCGCCGCGGCCTCGCGATCGAGGGCCAGCAGCAGGACGCCGCTGGTGCCGCGGTCGAGGCGGTGGAGCGGGTGCACCGGCCGCCCGGCCAGGCGGCGGACAAGGTCCACCGCGGTCACGTCGTCGCCGGCCCAGCCCCGGTGGACGAGCAGGCCCGAGGGCTTGGCCACGGCGATCAGGCGATCGTCGTGATGGAGAACTTCGATATCTCCCCAGTCGTGATCGGTGTGGGGCATGGACCGGTGATAGGGCACAACCGCGCCCGTGACCAGCGGGAGCCGACGGCTACCAGGTCTCGATCTGCTTCTCGATCGGATGTCCGGAAGGGATCCGGAAGGGGGGTCAAGACCCGTCACTTGTCACTTAGGCGCAGAGATCCGGAAGGGGGGTCAAGACCCGTCACTTGTCACTTAGGCGCAGATCCTCGAGCGCATCGCAC
>CAYZAI010000100.1:0-13717 GCA_964476305.1 uncultured Myxococcales bacterium | reverse complement strand
TCGCCGAACTCCTCGATGAGCCGGTCGTCCCACTCGTCCGCCACCGTGGCCACGGTGTGGAGCATGTCCTCGAACTCCTCGTAGTCGAGGCCCGCGAGGGAGCGCAGCGCTCTCAGGTAGACCGTGTCGGTCTCCCGCTCCACGGCGAAGGCGCCGTCCGATGTGGCGAAGTAGTTGATCTCCAGCAGCCTGCGGTAGAACGCCTCGCGGTTCGCCGATGGCACCGGCATGATGCGGGCCAGGAAGAACAGGATCCCCTGGTCCTCGATCACGTTGATGCCGATGGTGGCCGAGCCGCGGCTTACGCTGGTGTACCCGTCACGGTCGAGGTGATCGAAGCGGATCGCCTGCCCCGCGGCTTCGGAGACCTTGGCCGAGAAGCGATCGATGTAGGCGTCGATCAACGCCCGGGCATTCGGGTAGGTCTGGTTGGTCTGCTGGTCCGTGTAGCTCGTCTTTTCGTTCATCGTATTCTCCCTCATCGCAAGCCGACTATCTCCTCGATCGTGTGCTCGATCAACTCGTCCGATCCGGTCGGGGTCAGGGCGACCGATGGCAGCCCATGCGCTTCGGCGAACCGCGTCGACCAGGTGGACTCGATTCGCGCCTTGGGCTGGCGCCCGAAGAACTCGGGCGCGGACCACCGCTCGTGCGCGGGTGACCGCTGTAGCGACCGCCGGGCGCCGGCCGCGAGGTCGAAGCTCGCCGGCGCGAGGTCCCGGGCCGCTACGCGAAGCCGCTCCACCAGGTCCTCGACGCGCGGGAACGCGGGATCGACGGCGTGGAGCACCCGGCCGCCGGGAGGCGGTGGACAGTCGACCACGGCTCCCAGCAGCCGCGAGAGCCCATCGACCCCGGCCAGCACCAAACGGCGGTCCGCCCACTTGGCGAGATCGTCCCCGGCGGACAGGATCAGCGTGTAGACCTGTGCCAGTCCCGGTCCTGAGCCGACGAGCCAGCCGCTGCGGACGACGGTCAGCGGGAGGCGTTCCGAAAACCGACGGCACAGCCGTTCGGCCAGAAAGCGGTTCCGCTGGGAGGGTACCGTGAACCGCTGGCCCACATCGAGATCGCGCTCGGCGAAGCTGCCAGGGAAGTCGCCGGCGACATCCACGTGGGAGAGGATCACGGCGTGTGCGAGACCCGGAGCTGCACAAGCCAGTTCGAGCACCTCCCTCATGGTGTCGCGGCCGGATGGCGCCGCCTCCTCGGGCAGGGCGGGAGCGGGCGGCTCGGCCAGGACGACGCTCTCCAGTTCCTTCGCCAGGGCGAG
The DNA here is from genome assembly GCA_964476305.1 of uncultured Myxococcales bacterium. Classification (GTDB taxonomy): domain Bacteria; phylum Myxococcota_A; class Polyangia; order JAAYKL01; family JAAYKL01; genus CAYZAI01. The sequence continues at coordinate 12,444 of CAYZAI010000100.1, read as the reverse complement.
GTACTCGTTGCCGGGAAGGCCGAGATCGATGTGATCGAGATCGCCGAGCACGGGGTGCGCCTCGCCCGGCAGATCGCCGGCGAACGCTGCCGCGTCGGCCTCCAACGCGGGGGGGGTCAGCACCCGCACCGTCCGACCGCGCCTCGCCAGTTCCGCAGCCACCCGCCGGGCCGGTTCCCCGGGAAAACCGATGACCAGCGAGACCAGGGGCGCGGTCACGACGGCACCCCGGAGAAGCGTTCCCGGATCTCGTCGACGAGGGCTACTGTCCGCCCCCTGAGTTCCTCGAACGTGCCGTCGTTCTCGACGACCCAGTCCGCCACGGCGAGCTTCTCGGCCAAGGGGTACTGGGAGGCGATGCGGGCCGCGACCTCGGCACGGTCCAGGCCGTCTCGGGCCATCACGCGCTCGAGCTGGTTTTCGACGGAGCAGGACACGACGACCAGCGCCGCCAGGCCTCGGTGCATCCCGGTCTCCACCAGCAGAGCGGCCTCGTAGACGGCGAGCCGGCCGCCGCGCTCCTCTATCAGCTCGAGCCCGCGCCGAGCGAGGGCCGTGATGGCCGGGTGGGTGATGGCCTCCAGGGCGACTCGTCGCTCGGGATTGTCGAACACCATGGCGCCGAGGCGCCGGCGATCGATGGTGACGCCATCGTTCCCCAGGACGCCGGCTCCGAAGGTCTCGAGGACCTCGGAGTAGGCCGCGCCGTCCGGGGCCAGCACCATGTGTCCGAGGGCGTCCGCGTCGATCACGGGCAGCCCCGCCTCACGTGTGAAGCGGGCCACCGTGCTCTTCCCCGAGGCGATGCCGCCGGTGAGCCCCACAACCTGCAGCGACATCGGCATTCGTCCACTCGTTCCCGGCAGGCAGTCCGGCCGCGGCCTTAAAAGAGGGAATCCAGGACGTCTTCCGGCTCTTCCTTCTTGGGCTCTTCCTTGGGTTTGGGCTCGGACATCTGGATCGATGTGTCCTGGCCGCCGACATCGAACCCGGCAGAGGTGCCCATGTCGTCTTCCACGACGGCCTCGCTGTCGGTATGGGGTCTCAGCATCTTCTTGGCCCGCTCGAGGCGGATGGCGGACCAGGGGCCGCCGTCCGTCGTGGACTCGTCGTAGCCCCACGAACCGTTGATCCGGTGCACCTCGCGGGTCCGTGTGCTGGCCTGCTCGACGTCGATTCTGTACTGGAAATAGCCGCGCCCGGTCTTCTGCGTGTTCTTTCCCTGGACGTCGGTCTTCCACTGGGTCCAGGTGAACAGCATCACGTTGCCGTCGAGCTGCCCCTCGATCCGACCGTAGTGGCGTTCACCCTCGTAGAGCCCGAGGACCTTGTTTCCCTCAACGGTGAACTCCATCCGGCCGTAGGCGGGCGACTGGAAGACGCCGTCCCAGGTTCCATTGGGGGGCATGGGCCCGGGTTTCACGTTCGCCTGGTCCTGTGCGCCGCCACAGCCCGCGAGCACGGCCGCCATCAGCAGCGCCATCATCGATGCGAAGAACGTTCTCATCGGTCTCCTCCTGTTCGCGTGCGGCGCCAGTCTATCAATTGGAGATGCGGGAATCAACTGGCCGTCACCGGCCGTCGCCGGCCGGGGTTCCCCGGCGGGATGTCACCCGGAGAATCACGGATCGCCGCCGAAGACGGCATGGAACTCGATCCACTCCTGCTTCTTCAGCTTCCCGCAAGCATCGGCGCAGAGGAAGATCTCGGTGCATTGGTCCAGGGGCAGATCGTCGAGCTGGCCGACGGGCAGGTTGACCCCGTCCCAGTACCAGGCCGGCGTGGACGGCGAGTCCTGTTCGCAGCCCGGAGAATAGAGAAGCTCTGTTTCGTTGTCGTCCGCGTCCCGGCCGATGACGATTACCCTGTCGCAAGCCTTCAACACGGTCGTGTAGGGCGGTTCCGGGAGGGAATCGGGCACGTCCGCCCACACCACAGTGAAGACGCAGGACATCGCTGCTTCGACGATCTCCTCGAAGGCGGTCTGGAGCGCGGGCACATCGTCCGCCGGATGGAAGGTACCTGTGTTGCCGTACAGGGCGATGTCGTTCATCACGTCCTCGTAGCCGACCGCGGTGTCGCCCACGCCGAGGACGAAGACCGGGATGTCGGCCGCGGCCAGGACCATGGCCGCGTTGTAGGTGCAGATGGCGTCCAGGCACTGGATGGGCTCGACACAGGTGCCGGCCGTGCACTCGCAGGTGCTGACGTTCAGGTCCGGGTTGCAGTCGGGCGCGCCGTCGGTGATCAGCAGCACGAACCTGGGCAGGTCTGTGAGCCCCGGCGGCAGCTCGCCGCCAGTGAGATAGTCGTGAGCCCAGACCAGCGACTGGCAGATGGGCGTCCGGCCGCAAGTACCCACCGCGCCGAGACCGATATCGATACTGTCGTACAGACCGCTCCAGAAGGCATCAGGGGAGGCGGCATCAGCCGGGTCGGCCAGCGGGACCACGGTGGACGGGTCGTCCGCCGGCGAGCACTCGTGCGGCGAGTCCACCGCCCCGTCCGGGCAGCTCGTGGCCGGGTACACGGCGAGGCCGGAGTTCACGAGCCGGGCCTCCGTGGTCGACTGCACGATCTCGCGGAGGGCGTCGGCCACCGCCTCGGCACGGGTCTTCGGACCGAGCATGCTTGAGCCCATCGATTCGGAGCGGTCCAGCACGACCAGCACGTTGCCGGGGTAGTACCGAATTTCCCACGGGATCACCGCACAGCAGTCAGTGTCGGCATCCGCATCGGCATCGGCATCGGCGTCTGAGTCTGCGTCGGAGTCGGCGTCCGCATCCGCGTCGGCATCTGCATCGGCATCTGCATCCGTGTCGGAATCTGCATCGGCGTCGATATCGGTATCGCCGTCCGCGTCGGCATCTGCATCGGCATCCGCATCGGAGCCGCCATCGGGTTCGAGGGGTGGTGCGTGCCGGCATGACGCCAGGATGATCGTCGCCAGCCCGATCCGCGCCAGTCGTGTCATCGCTTCCCTCGTGTCAGCAGGGCCAGGGTCAGGATCGGCACCACGGCGAGAAGCAGGGCGTTGAAAACGGTGGCGACCGTGCCGAGACCCGCCAGGGAGCCGAGCCACGAGGCGGGCACGCCGGTGTCGGCGAGGGCGGTGCCGCCTTCGGCCAGGTCGGCGGCCAGCGCGTCGGCGGCCCGGCTGATGGCCGGGGCGACGGCCAGGATTTCGAGCAGCACTTCGCCGACCAGATAGAGCAGCGCGATCGGGGCCCAGATCAGGCCCGCGATCCGGCCCCATCGCCGTCCGCGGATCAGGCCGATGCCGGAGATCAGGGCTGCCAGGGAAATCCCGGCCAGGACGAGCATCGCCGAGCCCTTGGCGCCGGCGACGAGGGCCAGATCCTGGAGCGGACCGGCGGGCTCGGTTCCCGTCGGCCCGACCGCTTCCATCATTTCTGCCATGCCCAGGAGAGCGGATCGGGCCAAGCGAAGCAACGTCCCGCCCCCGAGACCGCCGAGGATCATCAGGCTTCCGCTGGCGGCGAGCAGCGTGCCGAGGGGCTTCATCGCCGGCATTCAACCACAAAAAAGGCGAGCATGCCCGCCCAAACTGTTCTAGAATCGCGCGACAGGTTGGAGGTGGAGATGGTCGATCCCCTGTTCGCCAAGTACGGCAAGACCGCCAAGACCGGCGACGTGCTTTTCGCCGCCGGTGAGAAGGGCCAGGAGATGTACGTGATCCGCTCCGGTTCGGTGCGGATCGCGGTGCAGTCCCGCGGCATCGACAAGACCCTGGCCGTGCTCGGCCCCGGTGAGTTCGTCGGCGAGATGTCGATCCTCACCGACCAGCCGCGCTCGGCCACGGCCACGGTGCAGGAGGACGCGGAGCTGCTGGTCGTGGGCGTGCGCGTCCTCGAGGAGATGATCGTCCACAATACCGAAATCGCGCTTCGCCTGATCCGCAAGCTCGCCCGCCGGCTGGAGTCCGCCGATGCCCTGATCCGCGTCCTGCTGCACAGGGATCCCAGGGAGCGCGTGATAGACAACCTGAAGCGCATGGCGCAGCTCCACGCCGGGATCGGTCCCGACAACGAAGTGCACATCGAGGCGGACCACGCCGCGTTCGCCGAGCAGGTGGGGCTCGATCTGGCCGAAGTCGAGGACGTGATGGGTCGGCTGGTGGCAGCGGGTTTCGTCCGGCTCGAGGAGGGATCGTGGGTGATCGGCAAGGTCGATGACATCGACGATTTCCTCGGCTTCCTCAAGCTCAAGGAGCAGTACCGCTGAACCGAGCCGCGCCGTCTTCCCGGTATCGCGAGGCACTCGCGCGAGTCTACGGCCTGGCGCCGGGGGGCATCCGCCTCGGGCTCGAGCGTGTCCGCGCCGCGGCCGCGACCCTCGGCAATGCACAGGAGCACATCGGGATCGCGGTCCAGATCGCGGGCACCAACGGCAAGGGTTCGACGGCCTGCCTGGCGGCGCAGGCCGCCCGTGCCGCGGGCCTTCGCGTCGGGCTGTTCACGTCGCCGCATCTGCACCGTTTCACCGAGCGGTTCCGCCTGGACGGGAAGGAGGCGGATCCCGAGGCACTCGCCGGTCCGCTGGAGAGGGCGCTCGATCTGGTTCCTGCCTTCTCGCTCTCGTTTTTCGAGGTGGCGACCCTGGCCGCCTTCGAGCTGTTCGCCGCCGCTCGCACCGAGATCTCGGTGCTGGAGGTGGGACTCGGTGGGCGACTCGACGCCACGTCCGTCGCGCGGCCGGCGGTCACGGCGATCACGTCCATCGGCCTCGATCACACCGAGCTGCTGGGCGACACGCTGGCGGCCGTGGCCGGCGAGAAGGCCGCCATCGCGAGGCCCGGCGTGCCACTGGTGCTCGGGTCGCTCCGGCCCGAGGCGCTGGCCGAGGTCGAGCGGGCTGCGGGTGTCGTCGGTGCCCGGATCAGACGGACCGCGCCGGGAGATGTCGCGGCGATCCCGTGTCCGTGGCCCGGGCCCCACCAGCGGGAGAACCTGGCCGTGGCCCACGGAATCTTCGAGGAGTTGCGCCGGCTCGACTCGAGGCTGGCGCCGGAGCACTTCGCCGCGGGTGCGACGGCGGCACGCTGGCCCGGGCGTTTCGAAATCGTCGAGGCCCGGGGCCGGCGCTTCGTGCTGGACGGGGCCCACAACCTGGAGGCCGCCCGCGCCCTGGCCCTGGCCCTCGACGAGCGCGGCGAGCGGCCCGATACGCTGATCTTCGGCGCCCTGCGGGGCAAGCCCATCGAGGCGATGCTCGAGGTGCTGGCGTCCCGGGCGCGGGAGGTGCTGCTCGCTCCGCCGCCACTCGACCGGGCCTTTGATCCCGTGGAATTCGCACCGCGATTCGGCGGGCGGGCATTCCCGTCCGTGGCCGCGGCTCTCGAGGCCTCCGCCGGGCCGGTCGTGCTCGTCACGGGCTCGCTGTTCACCGTGGCCGAGGCGCGCCGCATCCTGCTCGACGAGCTCTCGGATCCCCTGGTGGGGCTGTGAGGCTCAGCGGTAGGGCCGGGCTGCGACCTCGATGCGGACTGTGGTCTCGCGGCCGTCCCGCAGGACCTGGAGCTCGACCGTGTTGCCCACGCCCGCGGTATTGGTGAGCCAGGCCAGCTCGTCGACATCCTGCACCGGGGCCTGGGCGAAGCGCAGGATCACGTCGCCGGGGCGCAGGCCGTCCTCTCTCGCCGCGGGGCCGCCGTCGTAGACCTCGGTCACCACCACGCCGAACTGGAGGCCCAGGCTCTGCTTCAGCTTCTGGGGAAGATCGCCGATCGCCACGCCGATCCACGCCGGCACCACGCGGCCCGTTCGCTTGAGCTGGGGCAGGATGTGCCTGACCATGTTGACCGGCACGGCGAAGCCGATGCCCTGACCGGCCGCGGCGACGGCGGTGTTGATGCCCACCACCTTGCCCTCGGTGTTCAGCAGCGGGCCACCGGAGTTGCCGGGATTGATCGATGCGTCGGTCTGGATGAAGTTCTGGTAGCCCCGTTGCCGGATGCCGATATCCCGGTAGTCACGCCCCTTGGCGCTGACGATGCCCGCGGTGACGGTGTGGGACAGGCCGAAAGGATTGCCGATGGCCACCACCCACTCTCCGACCTCCAGGTTGTCGGAGTCGCCGAGCTCGGCCGGTGTCAGCCCGTGCTCGCTCACGTGCAAGAGCGCGATGTCGATCCCGGGATCGGCACCCACCGGCGTGGCCGGGACGTCACGGCCGTCCTCGAGCTGGACCAGGATCTCGTGGGCCCCTCGGACGACATGGTAATTGGTGAGGATGAAGCCTTGCGGGTCGATGATCACGCCCGAGCCCAGGGAGCGCTGGATGCGATCTCGATGCGGCACGCCGAACAGGTCCTCGAAGCCCGGCAGGCCGACGAGCGGGCTCTCGCGCACGAGCTGGGCGGTGAAGATGTTGACCACCGACGGGCGCACCTGCTTGGAGATCGCCACGAACGACCCGGGACCGTTGGGGTAGATCACCTTGACAGTGGAGGGTTCCTGGGGCGCCAGAGACCGTGGAGGCGGCGTCGGGGCCGGATCGGGCGCCGGTCGACAACCCGCGGCGGTGGCCAGGGTGGCCAGAAGGACAGCGGTGGCGCTAGCCGTTTTCACGAGAGTCGGACCGCTTGCACTCCTCGACGGCGCGCAGGTACTCCATCCGCAGGTTGTACAGGATCTCGCCGAGGAGCCGCTCCTCGTCGCCTGTCAGGTTGCCCGCGGTCTTGTCTTGCAGCAGGCCGAGGATGTCGATGGTCTGCCGGGCCATCGGCAGGTTCTGGCAGGTATGGTCACTCTCCGGGTGCGGGACCAGCCCCAGGTGGAAGGCCGCGTTCGAGCTCAGGGAGAGGACGAACGTCGTGAAATCGATGGGGACGTCGGGGTCGTCGGCGAGCGGCTCGTCACCCGGCGCCGAGTCCCTGGGCTCCCCGTCCATCGGCCTCACGCTTCCTTTTCCGTCCGCAACAGGTCCAGGCGGGAGGTCGTCTCGATCTGGATGCACTCCTCATCGAGATCCGGCAACTCGGCCAGGAACTCGCCGAGAGCCTTCATGCTGATAACCTTCTTGTCGAGGTTGCGCCGCATCACGCGCCTGTCGAACAGCCAGTCTCTGGGATCCATGTCTTTCCTCCGGGGGTTGTTCCGCGGTCAATATAGGGATCCGCGGGTTTTCGTCAAGGACGTGCTGTTGCGGGACGCGCTGCCGCCGGGCCGAGCAGGCGCTCGTAGAGTGGAGCCAGGGCGTCCCAGTCCCGGGCCTCGCCGATGGGGCGCGCGGCGTCGCCCAGCGAGCGGCAAAGGCCGGGGGAGCTGGCCAGGCGTTCCAGGGCCCCGCGCAGGGCGCCGGGGTCGTCCGGCGGGACCAGCAGGCCGGATACCCCGTCCTCGACGACCTCGGGGATGCCGCCAGTGGCGGTGGCGACCACGGGGAGCCCGGCGGCCATGGCCTCGAGCAGGGCCACGGGCAGCCCCTCGTGGCGGCCGTCCGGTAGCACCCGCGAGGGCAGGGCGAAGGCATCCGCCGCGGCCAATAACTCGGCCCGGCGGCGGGTTTCGACGGCGCCCAGGAAGCGTGCGCGGACACGGCGGTCCCTCGCGGCGGGTTCCAGCCGTGCCCGCTCCGGACCGTCCCCGGCCACCAGCAGCACGGCCTCGGTCGAGCCGGACATCGCCTCGATCAGCACGTCCGTGCCCTTGATCGGCACCAGCCGGCCCAGGGACAGCACGGCGAAGTCCCCTGCCAGCCCGAGGTCCAGGCGGATGTCTTCCCGGGAGCGGGGCGGGCGCAGGCTCCCGAGGTCGATCCCCATCGGCGCCGCTACTACCGGGCCCGGACCCGCGTCGCCGACCAGGTCCGCGAGCTCCTCCCTCAACTGCCCGGTGACCGCGCCCAGCACGTCCACGCGACGCGCCAGCAGGCCAGCCAGGGCCCGCCCGCCGGGCAGCCGCCGCAGCAGGTGGACGTCGCCGGAGTGGGCGATGGCCAAGTGGCGGGGGTTTTCGCGAGACCGGTGACCCGGCGCACAAGCGGCCAGGGCCGAGGGCACCAGCCAGTGGCTGACCACCGCGTCCCAGCAGGTCTCCCGGCGCCGGACCTGCCGGGCCAGGGCCGCGATCGCCAGCGGCGCGAGGGCCACCAGCCAGGGTTGCCGCTGCAGGTTGTCCGGGGCGCCGGCGCCGAAGAAGAGGCGCTGGGCCCACCGGGGGCGCGCGTAGGCGGCGGCGAAGACCCGCACACCCTCGAGCCAGGCGCTGCCGGCTGCCCAGTCCGGCGGCTCGGCGGGCTCGGGGCAGACGACCTCGATCCCGTGGCCCCTACGGGCGAGGGCGCGGGCCAGCCCATGGACGAAGGAGCCTGCCGGATCGCCGCGGTGCATGGGGTACGAGCTGGTGACGACGCCGACGCGCAACGAGGTGGCCTTCAGCGTTCCGGGCGCGGTTGGCCGAGCAGGGCGGGGCGCAGGGCCGCGGCGCGGCGTCTGCGTGCCAGCCACGAGCGGACGAGCACGAGCGGCACCCGCACCAGCGCGGTGAACCAGGAGATTCCCGAGACCTCCTCGCCGTAGATCGGTTGCACCGGCACCTGGGACAGCCGCGAACCGATCGAATGGAGGTGCGCCAGCAGGTCGTGGGGAAACCCGTAGCGGGTGTAGAGGCGCGGCAGATCCAGGCGCGACAGGGTCGCGCGGCTGATGACCGTGTAGCCGCACTGGGAGTCGCGGACCTCCCGGTAGCCCGAGGTCAGCCGGGTCAGCGCGCTGAAGAGGTGGTTGCCGAGAAAACGCGTCAGCGGCATCAGCCTGGGCGCCCCGGGCCAGGAGAGCCGGTCGCCCTTGGCGTAGTCGGCGCGGCCGGCCGCCACGGGCTCGAGCAGACGCGGCAGGTCTGCCGGGTCCATCTGCGCATCGCCTGCCATCACCACCACGACATCGGCTCCGAGGGCCAGGGCGCGCTCGTAGCCGGTGACGATGGCCGCGCCCACGCCCCGGTTGCGCTCGTGGCGGACCAGGATCGTACCCGGCCGCGGCGACGGCTCGCTTGCTATCCGAGCCGTACGGTCCGTGCTGGCGTCGTCGACGACAATCACATCATCGACGAACGATGGCATCGTGGTCAGGGTGCGCGGCAGCAGCCGCTCCTCGTTGTGCGCGGGGACGACCACCGCGATGCGCTTCCCGGCGAACATCGCGCCTCTATAGCACGGCCCCGGGCACCGCAACAGCTTGCGTGAGGGGGACGGCGCGCGGTATTTCTTTCGGTCACGAAAGGAGGTGCCCCATGGCAGCCGATCGGTTCGACAACGTGATCATTATCAAGAAGGCCAACGTCTACTACGACGGCAGGGTCACCAGCCGCACGGTGCTGTTTCCCGACGGCACCCGCAAGACCCTGGGTGTGATGCTCGCCGGCACTTACGACTTCGGCACCGGTGCCCCCGAACTGATGGAGGTCCTCGGCGGCGAGATGAAGGTCAAGCTCCCCGGTGCGGCCGAGTGGCGCACTTGCCGTGAGGGCGAGAGCTTCGAGGTTCCCGGCAACTCGCGCTTCGAGCTGGTGATCGACGCCGTTGCCGACTACTGCTGCTCGTACGGATAGGGAGGCTAGCGGAAGATCAGGTTGCCCCACTGGGCGAAGACCGGGGCCAGCACCAGGGCCACGACGCTCATCAGCTTGATCAGGATGTTCAGCGACGGGCCGGCGGTGTCCTTGAAGGGATCGCCGACGGTGTCGCCCACGACCGCCGCCTTGTGCGCGTCCGAGCCCTTGCCGCCGTAGGCCCCGCCCTCGATGTGCTTCTTGGCGTTGTCCCAGGCGCCGCCGGCGTTCGCCATGAACAGCGCCATCAGCACGCCGGTGATGGTCACGCCCGCCAGCAGGCCGCCCAGGGTGTTGATGCTGAGGAACCCGACGACCACTGGCACGGTCACCGCCATCAGGCCCGGGACCACCATCTCCTTGATCGCGGCCGCAGTGGAGATGTCGACGCACTTGGCGTATTCGGCCTTGGCCGTGCCCTCCATCAGGCCCGTGACCTCGCGGAACTGGCGCCTGACCTCGGCGATCATAGCCTGGGCCGCGCGGCCCACGGCGTTCATCGCGAACGAGCTGAACAGGAAGGGCAGCATCCCGCCGATGAACAGGCCGGCCATCACCCACGGGTCGGAGATGTCGATCGATATTTCGATGCCCCGCGTGGCGAGCTGGGTGCGGAACGCGGCGAACAGGGCCAGTGCGGTCAGCGCCGCCGAGCCGATGGCGAAGCCCTTGCCGATGGCCGCGGTGGTGTTGCCCACGGCGTCGAGCTTGTCGGTGCGGCCGCGGACCTCCTTGGGCAGCCCGCTCATCTCGGCGATGCCGCCGGCGTTGTCCGCCACCGGTCCATACGCGTCCACCGCGAGCTGGATGCCCGTGGTGGAGAGCATGCCCAGCGCGCCGATGGCGATGCCGTAGAGTCCGGCGAACCAGTAGGTCGCGACGATCGCGATCGCGAGGACCAGCACGGGCCAGGCGGTCGAGAGCATGCCCACGGCCAGGCCCTTGATGATGTTGGTCGCGGCGCCGGTCTTGGACGAGGCCGAGATGGACTGGGCCGGGCCCTTGGACTCCGCGGTGTAGTACTCGGTGATCAGGCCGATGGCCACGCCCGCGGCCAGGCCGATCACGGTGGCCAGGGCGATGCCCCACCAGTAATAGGTCTTTCCGTCGGCGGTGAACTGCTCGGGCAGCATGTACTTGATCAACACGACGGTGGCGATGGCCGTCAGCCCGGCGGTGAGGAACGTGCCCGTGTTGAGCGCCGCCTGCGGGCTGCCGCCCTCCCTGGTGCGCACGAAGAAGGTGCCGACGATCGAGAGCACGATGCCCACGGCCGCGATCACCAGGGGCAGCAGGATCGCGTTGTACTTCATCTCCGGGCTGGCGGCTGCGATGGCCGGGATCCAGGCCGCGCCGAGGACCATGGAACCCACGATGGAGCCGACGAACGACTCGAACAGGTCGGCGCCCATACCCGCCACGTCGCCCACGTTGTCGCCGACGTTGTCGGCGATGGTGGCCGGGTTGCGCGGGTCGTCTTCGGGAATGCCGGCCTCGACCTTGCCCACCAGGTCCGCGCCGACATCGGCGGCCTTGGTGTAGATGCCGCCGCCCACGCGGGCGAACAGCGCGATCGAGCTGGCGCCCAGCGAGAAGCCGGTGACCGTGTTGAGCACGGTCATGGTCTCGTCGATGGTGCCCTGGAAGTTCCAGATGTTGGTGTAGACGATCAGCAACAGGCCCAGGCCCAGGGTGGCCAGGCCCACCACGCTCATGCCCATCACCGAGCCGCCGCCGAAGGCGATCTTCAGCGCGGCGTTGAGGCTGGTGCGGGCCGCGGCCGTGGTGCGGACGTTCGCCGCGGTGGCCACGCGCATGCCGAAGAACCCGGCCAGCCCGGAGCAGATGGCTCCCACCACGAACGAGAGCCCGACCATCCAGCTCGACTGCTCCATGTTCCAGTTTGCCGCCACCAGGATCGCGCCGACGACCACCACGAAGATGGCAAGCACCCGGTACTCGCGGCCGAGGAACGCCATGGCGCCCTCGCGGATGTGGCCGGCGATCTCCTTCATCCGGTCCGTTCCGGCGTCGGCCCTGTTGATGGCCTGCGTCTTGAACAAGGCGAAGACCAACGCCAGCACACCGGCGATGGGTGCGACATACAGCATCATTTCAAGGCTCATCTCTTTCACCTCCGCGCTGGTTGAACTCGTTCATGGCCCTGTTGGTTCCGTGCTCGACGACACTTTCGACCGCGTCCGCGGCCCTGGCGATGACATTCGTCAGGATTGGGATTTCGTCCTGGCGGAACCGCTGCAGCACGTAGTCGGTGGCCGTTCCGTGGACCGGTCGCCCGATGCCCACCCGGACGCGGACGAAATCCGCGCTGCCGAGATCAGACTTCAACGAAATCAGGCCCTTGTGCCCCCCCAGGCCGCCGCCGACCTTGACCCGCACGGTCCCGAGCTCGAGGTCGAGATCATCGTGGATCACGACGAGGGCGCCGGGCTCGAACTGGTGGAACACCATCGCCCGGGCAACGCTGCGCCCGCTCAGATTCATGAAGGTCTGGGGTTTGAGCAGCACGATCCGGCTCCCGCCGATGCGCACGAGGGAGGCCTGGCCTTTCCACTTCCCGAGCCAACTCGTACCGCCGTGGCGGGAAAACAGCTCGTCGGCCACCTGGAAACCCGCGTTGTGGAGGGTCGAAGCATACTCCGTGCCCGGGTTTCCGAGTCCGACGACGAGCCTGCCGTTTTCCATGGCCCGCTAGGCTTTCTTCTTCCCCTCGCCCGCGTCCTTCTTGCCGTCCTTCTTGCCGTCCTTCTTGTCGCCCTTGTCGCCCTTGGGGCCCTCCGCGGCCTCCGCCGGGGCTTCGCCCTCGGCCGCGACGGCTGCCACCGCGACAGGGACCTCCTCTGCCCGCCGC
>CAYZAI010000099.1:0-13807 GCA_964476305.1 uncultured Myxococcales bacterium | reverse complement strand
GGCGCGCGCTCTCGGCGACGACTGCGGCGAGATTTCTCTCAATCATATCGTTATATTAGGAGTAAGCGTGCAGATTGTCAATCGGATTGCGGATCTGCACAATACCGATCACTCCTCCAGCCAGGCGCAGGCCGGGACCCCGGCGTGGAGGGCGAAGTCGTAGGTCACCGTGGCCAGGGTGGCGTCGTCGCAGGTTTCCAGCACGGTGTCCGCGGCGCCGTCGTAGTCGCCCTACCAGGCCGCGAGGGCCGTCCCGGCGAGCAGCGCTGACAATGCGAAGTTCGCGATTCTTGTCACGAGAAAATTCATGACGTCTTCATTCTCACCTTTGCCGCCACCACCCGGCGCCTCGGCCGCGCCCCCATCCTCGGCCCCGGCCTCGCCCGCAGCCCCAGTCTCGCTCGCAGCCCCAGTCTCGCCCGCAACCCCAGCCTCGCCCGCAACCCCGGCCCCTTCCGCGGTACCAGCCCGGAGCGTCATCGGCGCCCGGGCCGAAATCCCTCGACCGGTAGAAATGATAGCGAGCGAGCTGTTCCTCGGTCAAGAGATCGAGCACGTCGTCGCGAAATCTGCGCCAGCGGGCGTCGATCTGCCGATGGAGAGCATCCAGGTTCCCGAGGACGGCCGCGATCTTCTTCGCGCTCCTCTCGGGCGCCGCTCGGAGGGCCAACAGGCGGCTCTCCTCCTGGAGAACCTCTCGAGACAAATCGTCGGCATCCTTTTCGGCGGCGAGGTAGAGCCTGTCGACCTCGTTCTGCTGCGCCCCGGTCATTTCCAGCGCGTACATCATCCTGGGACCGAACAGGCAGGGCCCCGGTCTCCGCCCATCGGGATCGCCTTCCACGGGTCGGCGGTCAACCTGGTTTCCAGCGGGCCGATTCTGGGTCCGGGCGTCCGTCGCAAAAAGCATGGCGCCCGCCAGGGCCGCGAGCAGTAGGATCTTGCGTAGAATCGGTATCATTGCTTTCTCCTTTTCGATCACTGGAGAATACTATACCTTTTTTTACAGTTAATGCCAAACGAGATGGAACAGGAGCATGCTGTGGCAACCAGATTCAAATCGTTACGCATTCGTGGCCCGGTTTCTCTCGCGCTCACCGTGGGTTCGATCCTGCTGGCCCTCAGCGGGGTCATCCTCTACGTGATGCCGCACGGTCGAATCGCCTACTGGAACGACTTCAGGATCTGGGGCCTGGGCAAGGACCCCTGGACCTCCCTGCACCTGATCCTGGCGCTGCTCTTCACCATCCTGGCGACGACCCACGCGATCCTGAACATCAAGCCGCTGATCTCCTACCTGAAGCGGAAGGCAATCGCCGTCCTCGCATCGCTGGGAGCGGTGGGGCTGCTCGCCCTCACGGCGATCATCGGCGTTCCGCCAGCCAGCTGGCTCGCCAGCGGGTCGGAATCCGCCAAGAGCGCCTGGGACGAGCCCTCCCCACCGATGCCGCACTTCGAGATGCAGACCCTCCAAGCGGCCACGGCCTTCCACGGAACGAATGTCGAAGACGCCATCTCGTCGTTCGAAGAGAACGGCGTGCCCGGCGCGAAGCCCGGCGACACGTTCAACGACCTGGCAGAACGGACGGGGAAAGCCCCGGCGGAGCTGTACGGAATCATGGGGGGCGATCCGGCTGCCTGGCCCTTCACGAGTCACTTCGAGGAAGACGATGGGCGGGGACGGGGATACGGTCGAGGGCACGAGAGGGGACAGGGCCGGGGGCAGGGTCGCAGAAAAGATCGGCGCTCCAGGTAGTCCAGTCGCTCGCGGGTGGGTGCGACGGAGGATCGGGGGATCAGAATTTGTTGCGGTAGGTCTCGAGCAGGCCCTCGATCTCGACCAGATCCGGATCGGCGCCGAGGGCGTCGACGGCTAGCTGGACCTGCTCGAGGGTGGTGTCGATCAGCTCGAGGGCCTCCTGGCCGGAGAGCGTCTTCAGGGCCTCGAGCGTGTCGGCGAAGGCCGTGACCGCGTCGCCCTTTCGCAGCAGTGCCGCGTCGCCGCCCAGCAGCCCGCCCAGGGTCGTCTCGAGGGTCGTCTCCATCTGCTCGTGGGTGAAGCGGTGCTTCCAGTGGGCCGTGACCGTCACCGGGCTCTCGTCTCCCAGCACGCTCGAGTCGCAGGAGCCCAGGACCTGATGGTAGATCATCGCGTCATTGGGCGCGAGGTGCTGGGGCTCGACGTCGTCCGGGTTCGTGGACCACTCCTCGCCGTGGAACACGACCATCTCGAAGGTCGGGGGCAGGGCCAGCTCGACGCGCACGTCCCTGGCCGCGATCTCGATGTTCTCGATGAACCGCTCGCCGAACATCTTCTGGGCCTCGGCCGTGGTGTCCACGAAGATGTACGCGCCCTTGCCCGCGTCGGTGATGGTGTCCATCAGGGTCTCGTTGAAGTACCCCGTGGAGCCCACGCCCACGCCCATCAGGTAGATCCCCTCCTGCTCCGTGTCGTCCGCGTTCTCGGCGATCAGGTCCTTGTCGGTGATGCCGACGTTGGCGCCGCCGTCGGACATCAGGATCACCCGGTTGACGCGCGTCGAGGAGTAGTTCTCCTGGGCCAGCTGGTAGGCCTTGACCAGCCCGGAGTGCAGGTCGGTGGAGCCGTCGGCGTACAGCCCCTGGCAGGCCGTGACCAGGGCGGCGTCGCCGGGCCCCGAGACTTCGTGGGAGTCGAGGACGACGTTCTGCACGGTGTTCCAGTCCACCATGGAGATCACGTCGCCGTCTTGCAGCGAGCCGGCGATGGCCAGGCAGCAGTCCCGCACGCGCTCGATGGGCGGGCCGCTCATGGAGCCCGAGGTGTCGAGGCTCAAAGTGAGGTTCACGGGCCGGCGCCCGGAGGGGGCAATATCCCAGGAGCGCACGCCGATCTGCAGGGCGTACAACTGGTCCAGGCCTTCGACCTCGCCCTCGGTGGCGCGCATCTGGGCCGTGACGCTGATCTGCTCACTGGGCGCGGCCGCGTAGTCGAACGAGTAGTAGTTGAGGAACTCCCACGGCCGGATCGCGGTCGTCACCATCCCGCCGTCCAGGATCTGGCGCCGGGCCAGGACCGGGCTGGCCATGGAGTTGGAATCGTCAGCGGAGAGGAACAGCGTCACCGGGGTCTCGGTGTCGCAGTCCTCCTCGGTCACCGTCTCGGAGTCGGTGTCGGTCTCGGGGTCGTCCTCGGGATCCTCGTCGGAGTCGGAGTCGCCGTCCGCGTCGGAGTCCGTGTCCGTGTCCGCGTCCGTGTCGCTGTCCGTGTCCGCGTCCGCGGCGCTGTCGTCGTCGTCACCGGACGACAGAAACCCCTCGCTACTGCACCCCGCGAGGACCATCACCCAGACGACCAACGCGAGTAGCGCGCCAGGAAAATGAAGTCTCGTCATGACCGCCTCCGTTTCCGTGGGCGACACCCGTTGTGCCGCAAGTCATGTCCAAGGCCATTGCACGAACCGTTCCAGTGTTCCGACGCGGTCCGTGGAGCCGAGAGATCTTCGTGTTTGCGCCAGGTTGGCCGATCCCGTGGTCAATCCGGGGAAGTGGCACAAGCTGACATCGGTGGCACGTTTCCGTCGGCAAGTGATGGAATCGGGCGCCGGGCTAGCGGACCGGTTCGCAGGCGCCCTGCCGGCAGCGATTCAGCAGCATCTCCATCGCGTCGCGGCGGGAGGGTTGCAGATCCGCCAGGTTGTGCTGCTCCTGGGGGTCCTGGTCCAGATCGAACAGCCTCTGCACCCGCGGAAAGGACTGGATCAGCTTGAACCCCTCGTGAATCACGGCAAAGCGGTGAGCGCTGAACACGACCTCGGCGTAGATCGGGCGCTTCGGACAGCTGCCGCCCTTGATGCAGGTCACCAGGCTGCGACCGTCCACCCTGGGGCGCCGGGGCAATCCCATCAGTTGCCTCACCGTCGGCGCGATGTCCGCCACGCTGGCCGCCACGTGCACCCGACGGCTCTGGATCCCCGGAATGCGGAAGACCAGGGGCACCCGCATCACCTCCTGGTACAGGGTGCGGCCGTGTCCGACGCCGCCATGCTCACCGAGTTCCTCGCCGTGATCCGAGGTCAAGATCACGATGGTGCGCTCCAGGCGTCCTCGCTTCGCCTGCCAGTCCAGCAGCCGTCCCACCTCGGCGTCGGCCTGGGCGATACCGCGTTCGTACTGCGCCAGCACTCCGGCCAGGGCCGGTCGGGAAAAGGCCTGGCGGAACTCGGCCAACAAGGCCTCGGTGTAGGCCATGTGGGAATCCATCTGGTGCAGCCACAAGGCCAGCGGCGTTTGCGGCCGTTCCTCGGCGAGGGGCAACAGGGTCTGGAGTCGGTAGGTGCCCCAGATCACGCCTTTGTCCTGCAAGAACCTGCGGTAGGGCGGGTCCACCGCTGCCACCACGTGATAGCCCCGCTGCGCCAGCTCCGTGAGCAGCGAGGGAGCGGCGGCAACCGTCTTCGGCAGGGTACCGACCTTCCTGTAGGCCGGGTAGAGGTTGGTGAAGTGCTTTCCGGTCACCAGGGTGGGCAGGGTGCTGCCCGTGGCGGGAGAGCTGGTGTAGGCCTGGGTGAAGCTGACACCCTGGTCGATCAGGACGTCGATGTTGGGCGTGTTCTGCCGTGGATGGCCGAACCCGTGGATGAAGTCCGGGCGCAGCGCATCCACGGAGATCAACAGCAGATCGGGTCGCTGTGGTCTGCGGCCGTCCGCCCCTCCCCCCGGCTGCCTGGCCCAGTTTCCCACCGCAGACTCCGGTTCGGGCGCTGGGGCTGGTGCTGGCACGGGCTCGGGCTCGCTTCGCAGGGCGACGGCATCACCCGCCAGGCAGTCCTCGTCCACGCCGTTTGCCGGTACCTCGCGGGCTCCGGGATGCACATCGGGCCGGGAGTCGTCGCAGTCGCCCCCGCCCAGCACGGGGGAATAACCGTCGCCGTCCCGGTCGGCCAGCTGCCAGGCGACCCGCAACACCCTCCTGGACAGCACTCCCTCCCTCTGGATCCGGCCCACCATCAACCGGCTGCGCCCCAACTCCGGCATCGTCATCCCCCCCAGCAGAATGCCGGCCAGGCAGGTCGCGAACACGACCCGGGTCGGCCAGCGCCCCGGTTGCCAGAACCAGGCCACGGTCAGGGCCGCCAGCACGAGCGTCAGCAACGCCATGGCGCCGTGGACCGCGTCGTACAGACCGATGTAGAGTCTGCGGTTGAGCAGATCCATCACCAAGGTGGCGACCAGCAGCGCCAGGCCGACCGCCCACCGAACGCCCCCGCCCGCCTGACGGCGCCTGGCGAACACGCGCCGCAACAGCCAGATCCCGCCCATGGCCGACAGGGCCAGCAGGATCCCCAGCAGGCCCACCGCGACGTCGTGCCAGCCTCCCAGCAGGCGCGCGATCCCCGCTCCCGAAAGCACGGCGTGTGCGAAAGAAACACCGAGCAGCAGCAGCGCCGCCAGTCCGGTCGCGCGTGCCAGCCTGGGCCGGCGGGACTCGAGGGCTCGAAGCGGCGGCTCCGCCAGGCTCAACAGGGGCGAGAGCAGCAGCGCCGCGAACAGCAGCAGCGCGCCGGCGGCGTATCCCGCCGGCGAGGCGCCCAGATGGGCGACCTCAATGGCCGCGAGGGCCAGACCGGTGCACAGCCAGAGCGCCAGGGTGCTGAGAAAGCGGGCACGGGGCTGGTCGTTGTCGGATGCCATGGCTTCACGCGTGACATTATCGGCACTCCTCTGGTCGGGACGCAAGAGGGCTCACAGAAAAGCGCCGGGCGTGGCGATGCGGGTCACCGCCGGGTGATGACCGGGATCGAGCGGACGGCCTGGCGGTCGAGGTGGGAGAACGCGGCCCGGACGCGGTGGTAGCTGCCCGCCTGGTTCCAGAACAGGTAGCCCGACGAGCCACCGGCCACCGCGGCGTCGATCTGGTTGTGGATGAAGGGTGTGCCCCAGTTCTTGGCGCGCCAGGGGAACGCCTGGAGCAGCGGCCGGACCGCGATGTCGTCGCCCAGGCGCCTCCGGATGGCGCGCACCGCGCCGTTGACCAGCGCGTGGGTGCTGACGGGCGTGGGGTTCTCGTAGAAGCGCCGCGGCCAGTTGGCGAGGTAGACCATCGGCGAGATCGCGTCGATGTACGGGGCGAGGTGCTCCAGGGACTGTCCCAGGCCGTCGGCGTCACCGGGGTGGTAGGCCGTCAGCCCGAAGACGTCGATGGACAGCGGGATGGAGATCGAGCGGTCCACCCGCGAGAGCAGGGCCGCGATGACCTCGTGGCGCTCCAGATCGCCCTCTTTTCGTGGGAAGACCGCGTTGACAACCCCGGACTCCACCGGGAAGCGCACATAGTCCAGCTGGATCTCGTCGAAGCCGATGGCCTCGGCGGCGCGGGCCACGCCCGCGATATGCTCGTGGGCCACGGCGGAGTGTGGGTCGATCCAGGCGAAGTCACCGCGGTCGCGCCAGATCTCGCGGGTGCGGCGGTGCCGCAGGGCCTCGCCGGGCCGCACGCGGGCGAGGTTGTCGTCCTTGAAGCAGACCAGCCGGCCGATGACGTAGATGCCTTCGTCGTGCAGGGCGGAGAGGATCCGGGACATGCGCCGCACCTCGCCGTGGGGCGAGCCCTTGGCCAGGGGAAGGTCCCTGCGGAAGGTCACGCGACCGTGGTCGTCCTTGACGTCGAGGACGACCGCGTCGGCGCCGATCTGCTTCGCCCACGAGACCAGCCGCTTCGGAGACCAGGAGCGCAGCCGGGGATACGGCACGTAGATCCCACGCACGTCGCGTCCCCGGGCCGTGAGCTCCGAGCCCGGTGGATCCAGTGGCGGCCGGATCGCCAGTGAGCTCTCCGGGTAGACCGCCTCCACCGGTGGGAGCGGCTCCGGGACCGGGTTGGGATCCGCCGCGACCGTGGAGCTGACGAGCAGGAGCCTCGCCAGGGCCAGGGCGAAGGTCAGCCGCCGGGGGATATGTACTCTCATGTAGTATAAAATACTACACAGTGAGGAGATGATCAAAAAAGCGGAGCGACCGCCTCAGGCGGGCCGGCGGGCCTGGATGATCCAGCGGTGGGGGCTCGGGTCGAGGCGGGACGGGTTCTCGAGGCCGGCGGCGAGGAGCCAGCCGCGGATCGCCTGTTCGTCGTGGGTGTCGCCGAAGGAGCGCATGTTGACCGCGAACAGGGCGCCCAATGGACCGACCCCGGGCCCGATCGAGAAGTCGATCACGGCCAGCCGCCCGCCCGGGGCCAGGGCTCCCGCGCAGCGCCGCACCAGGGCCGCGGCCCGCTCCGGGCTCTCCTGGTGCGCCACGCTGGCCAGCAACACCAGGTCGAAGCCGTCTCCCAGGTCGCTGGTCATGTAGTCACCCCCGGCGAACGAGACCCGGCCCGCCACCGGGGTCCCCTCGGTCTCGGCCGCGCCCAGCCGGGCTGTCTCCTCGGTGTCGAACACGACCGCCTCGAGGGCCGGATTCGCCTCGCAGCACGCCCGGGCCAGGGCCCCGGTGCCGCCGCCCACGTCCAGCAGGCGCCTCACCGGACCCACGTCGAGGCTCCGGACCACGGGCCCGGCGAAGCGCGTGGCCATGGCGCGCATGGCCGCACCGAACCGCCGTGCGCCATCCGGATCGCGTCGCCGCGTGGGCCAGGTCTCGCCCCTCATCCACCCCTCCAGGCTCTCGCCCCAGCGCACGTACAGGTCGTGGGAGTGGTCGAAAAACGGCACCAGGCTCGCCTCGCCCGGGGTGAAGGCCTCTCGCAGGGCCGGCGTCACCCGCCAGCCGTCGCCCTGCGGCTCCACCAGCCCGAGGGCCTCGAGGGCCCGCGCGACCTTGGCCGTCGCCAGCGGGTCGAGGCCCAGTCGCCTGGCGAGCGCGTCCGCGGGCAGCGCCGAGACGGCCAGCGCCTCGAGCATGCCCGTGCGTCCGGCAGCGGTGAGCACGCGGTGGGCGGCGAAGCTCCAGAGCAGTTCTTGAAGATCGTCGTCGGTCAGCGGTCGTTTTCCGAACACGTCGCCACCTCTTTCTTGCGGGGCCGCCCCGCCTCGCCGAGCCCGAGGACCACGGCGCCGCGTTCGAGCACCGCGTCGGGCAGCCCCGCGAGGCGCTTCAGGCCGATGTCCCGCTGCAGCGGGTTTCTTTCCTTCCGGAGCAGCGCCCGGCGTTCGGCCCGGTCCGAGTGTCCGGCAAAGGTGCCGGGCGTGATCGGGATCGGGAAGTCCGAGCCGTGGACGAGCTTCGCCAGGGGATCGTCCGGGACCACCTCGTAGCGCGTGGCCAGGGTTTCGGGGTCGAGCATCTCGAACAGGTAGCGCGAGCGCCAGAAGTTGGCCAGGGCCGAGGTGTCGCCGAAGCAGTTGGGATACGTCGCCGCCAGCTCCAGGAACGCGCCGAAGGTCTCCTGGCGGTGGAACAGGCCCGCGCCGCCGCAGTGGGCGACGATGACCGCAACCCCGGCGTCGAGGGCCGGCCGCAGCCTCGCCGGATCGCCGAACGACTGGTCGACCGCCGGAACCGTGTGCTCGAAGCCCCCGTGGATCAGCAGGGGCAGGCCGAGATCCGCGAGCCTGCGCCAGTAGGGCCCGTGGCGGGCGTCGGCGGGATCGAAGCCGTGGCTGTTGGGCAGCAGCTTGACGAGCACCGCGCCGAGAGCGCGCACCCGGTCCAGCTCGTCGAGGGCGTCGGGCCGGTGGGGGTGCACCGACGCGCCGAAGAGCAGCCGGTCCGGGGCCAGGTCGCGGATCCGCGCGGCCCGGTCGTTGGGCACGCTGTAGTAGGTGCGGCCCGGGTCCGGGGCTCCGGCCGCGTCGTGGACCGCGTCGAAGGCCAGGGCCACGGCCCGGTCCAGCTCGGAGCCGGCCACCAGGGCGGCCAGGGACTCGGCCTCGGCCCGCTCGTCCTCGCCGGGATCATCGGCCCGGCCTCGTTCCAGCCCGCGGCGGACGTACCACTCCCCGACCCGTTGGGCGAGCCGCCGCACGGGGTTGCGGCCGGTGGCGGGCCCGCCGCGGAGGTGCAGGTGCACGTCGATCTTCACGGAAGGGATTGTGGAGCGGGACGGGCGGGATATCCAGCCCGCCCGCGGCGATTGTGCGCGGCGGGAATCAGAAAACGGAACACCGGATCATCCGGCGGGGTGTGGTGGAAAACGCCAAGTCCCGTGGATCCCCATTCTTGGTCTGAAAAATTCTTTAGTAACAGCCGCTGAGATCTTCGTCGCAGCTGTCTTGGAGGTTACTCACGATACAGGAGTTGCCTTCCCAGCCTTCTGCAAGAAGATAGTCCTTGATACCAACAGCCGCGCATGTCGGCAGGAATTCATTGTACATGAAATAGATATCTCCTGTCGATTCCGGCAATTCTTCTAGCCCTGACAAATCCTCCAGAGCAGGATTGTCCACTACCACTAAATTCCCATCTAACTCCACCAGATCGGTAAATCCAGCAATGCCGGTGAGGTTCTCGTTGTTTTCTACTACTACTCCACCAGCTATCGTCAGCAATGAGTCGAAGGGCCCAATAGAGGATAGGTTACTATTATTTTCTATAAAAATCCCGCCACCTACTTTTTCGAGTCCGTTCAATCCCTCAAGACTGGACAGGCTTTCGTTCGAGCAAATCACGAGATGCTGCCCAATTGCTTTCAGACCTTCCATGCCATCAATGGACGATAGAGAACTGTTATCTTCAATCTTGAGCGGACCGTAATCGATACTCTCCAGATTCTGAAGGCCAGTCAGTTGCTCCAGGTTGTCGTTGTCGACAATTTCTATTCCATCTTCTACTGCCTTAATGCCTTCCAATGCGGTCAATTCCTGGAGACTGGCATTTCCGTCGATTACGATCCGATCAACCTGTATTAGGTTCTCAAGACCGAAAAGGGTTGAGAGCTCAGTATTATTTCTGATGGTCATCCACCCCACGCATTTCAGCGCGGCAATCGCACCCAGGTCAACCAAGTCTGTGTTCTGGATAATTAGGCTTCCCTGCAGGTCTGTTATTTCTTCGAGCACAGCCAGATCTTCCTGGAAACTCACAAGAACATCTTTGACTAATACCTTTTCTCCGCATTCAGACTCTTCTACTTCGTCATTTTCGCCGTCCTCAATGAGATTGCACGAGATAGTCATGGCAAGAACAACGAACGTCGCGTCTCTAACTACTTTGTTCATTTGTTTGGCCTTGCCCCTGTTTAGTGGACAGGTTTGCTATGCTGCCATGGTCGCCTGACAATGGAAACGCCTTTCGCGCTCGGCGGGGCTGAGATGGCCGTTGGCCGTGTGCCGCCGCTTGCCGTTGTAGAACGCCTCGATGTACTCGTGGATCGCCAGCCGGGCTGCCGCCAGGCTCGAGAAGCGGCGCTTGTGGACCAGCTCCCGCTTCAGGGTCGAGAAGAAGCTCTCTGCCACCGCGTTGTCCCAGCAGTCGCCCTTGCGGCTCATGCTCGCCAGGATGCCGTCGACTGCCAGCGCCTGCCGGTAGTCGTGGCTGGCGTACTGGACGCCGCGGTCGCTGTGGAAGATCAGCCCCGGCCGCACCTCGCGCAGCCCCTTGGCCATCTCCAGGGCCTTCAGCGCCAGTTCCGCCCGCATGTGGTGGTCGAGGGCCCAGCCCACCACCCGCCGCGAGAACAGGTCCAGGATCACCGCCAGGTACGTCCAGCCGCTGTCGGTCCAGATGTACGTGATGTCGCCGACCCAGGCCGCGTCCGGCCGGTCGGTCTCGAAGTTCCGCTGCAGCAGGTTCGGCGCCACCGGCAGGTCGTGGTTCGAGTCGGTCGTCCGCCGGAACCGCTTGAGCGGCCGGGCGGTGATGCCGTTCTCGCGCATCAGCCGGGCGATGCGGTGGCGGCCCGCGGTCTCTCCCTGCTCCCGGAGGTCCTTGTAGATGCTCGGGCTACCGTAGCTGCCCCGGCCCGCGCGGTGGGACGCCCGGATCTTCGGGACCAGTTCCTCGTCCTCTCGCTGCCGCCGGGACACGCCGCGCTTCTCCCAGGCGTAGTAGCCGCTGGTGGACAGCCCGAGCACCCGGCACATCAACGCTACCGGGAAATTGGCCTTCTCCGCCCGGATCACTTCGAATCCTCCGACGTCTGCTTGGCGAAGAAGGCCGTCGCTTTTTTTAGGAAGTCGCGCTCCATCCGCAGGATCCGGTTCTCCTTGCGCAGCCTCCGGATCTCCGCCTTCTCCTCGGTCGTCAGCGCGCTGGCGGGCCCCTTGCCCTCGTCGATGTCGGCCTGCCGGACCCAGTTGCGCAGGCTGTTCTCGGTCAGGTCCAGCTCGCGGGCGATCTTCGAGAGCGATTCCCCGCTCACCCGCACCAGCCGGACCGCGTCCGCCTTCTGCTCCTCGGAAAAACTACGCCGTTTTCGTGGGGACATCTGGACCTCCTGGCGGGACTATCCCGCATATCTCAGGTGTCCACAAAAACCGGGCAGGGCCACCGCTGCCGAGATTGCCGGTGTGTCGATGGGGGCCACCGCCCAGGCCCCCGAGAAGGACGCCGAGGCCGTGGCCTGGCTCGAGGAGTGGGAAGAGCGCGCCGCGATCATGGAGCATGACGGCGGGCTACCACGGGCCGAGGCCGAGGCCCTCGCGTGGGATTGCGTCCGGCGGGCTGCCTGGCGTCGCGTCGAAGAGCGGGTCCGGGATCTGCCGTCATGACGCGGGGCGCGCGGGCGTGGGGCTCACTCCGGGGCGCCGAGCCTATCGAGATACTCGCGGACCGCCTCGGTCACGATGTCGGACAGCTCGCGATCGTAGTCGATCCCGTAGTGCTTCGCGCGCCGGAGCAGGCCGAGGGGGAAATACACCGTCGCCTGGCGCCGCTCGCTCGGGTTCGCGCCGTCGGTGGGCTTGCGCTGGTATTTCCGCTTCGGTGTCGCCGTTTGGTCGCCTCGGCTCTCGGTGTCTTTCTTCGTCGCCATGACCGGAGACTGCCAGGGACGGGGACGGCGGGCAAGCCCCCAGAAGCTGACCGCCGGACAGCCGGATTTCTGGCATGGTACAGATTAAAACTTCAAGACTTTCAACACGGCCGGTGCCACTATGGGGTTGCACTTCAACCCCGGCGCCGAGCCGGGCGGGCCGCCGAGGCCAGGGAAGCCGCACCATGAACGCGCCCCCCGTCACTACCTCGAGCACGTCCCGCGCCGCCGTCGCCGCAACCGCCCGCGCCGCCGGGCAGGGGCGCCGAGCCCCCGAAGGGATCGCCATGAACACCGCAACGAATCTTGACCGCCTCGCCGTGAAGGCCGAGGCCGTCGCCGCCGAGGCCCGGGAAGCCGACGCGGCGCGGGAACAACTCGAGGCCGCACAAGCCGCCTTGCTCGAGCGGGTCATTGACACCGCGCGCCCGGCCCTTCGCGCCATTGGCACCCGGCCGCTTGTCGCCGCCGAGCAGCGTTACCACGCGCGGGCCGTTCGTATCGACGGCGCCCGGCCTGCCCCGTGTCTGTTCGTTCGCGAAGACGGCGCCCTGTTCGTGCTGGCCGATCCGGCCGCGGGACAGTCCGCCGAGGTGACGGAATACGCGACCCCGGCCGAGGCCATCGCCGCCGGGTGGAACCGCGTTGACCGCTACGTCGAAACCCTGGCCGAGGCCGTGGACAAGGCCGCGGGCACCCGCGCGGGCACCATCGCCGCGAACCGTGCACGGGCCGAGCAACTCGGCGCCGTGGTAGCCCTGCTCGCCACGAAGCCGAAGGCGAACCGCAACGCGAAGGGGGGCGCGCGATGAAGCCGTTTCAACTGACCGACAAGCGCACCGGAAAGACCTATTGGGCGATTAAGTTCCGGGTGTCGGATGGAACGTGGCGCCGCATGAAGGCGGGGGCGAGCGAGAAAGACGCGGAAGCGATCCTTGCCGGGATTGAAACCGACATCCGCCGCGGGACGTGGATCGATCCGCGGTCCGAACGCGCAACGGCCCGCACCCGCGATGACGGTTGCCGGACCTTCGGCGACATCGTGGATCGCTATCGGGTCTTCTACCGCACCCGCTCGGAATCATCGCAGGGCAACCTTGAAGCCGTTGTCGCTTGGATCACCCGGGGGATCAAAGGGGCGCCGCCGTCGCTTCCCCTGTCGACGCCGATCGCGGACCTGACCCCGGCCCGGCTTCGCAAGGTGCATGACGCGATCGCCGCTTCGCCGCTCGCCACGGCGACGAAGAACCACGCCCTGACCTTCACGAAGATGATTCTCCGATGGGCGTGGAAGCACCCGGCGATCCCGCTCGAGATTCACCCGGCCGCGGACCTTCCCAAGTTCCGGGCACCGGGCACCCGGGGCGGGGACGGTTTCACGAACATGATTTCAAAAGCCGAAGTCTGGACCCGCGCCGAGGCCGTGGCGATGGTCGACCACGCCGAGCGCACCGGCCCCGAAGTGCTCGCCGTGCAACTGCGAACCGCCTTTGAAACCGGGATGCGCTTCGGCGAGTTGTGCGGGTTGTTGTGGTCCGGGGTGGACTTCGACCGGCGCTTGATTCTGGTCTCGCGCAACTACGATCGCCGGGGCACGAAGAGCGGCAAGGATCGCGTGGTGCCCCTGACCGCCGGTCTCGCCGCTCGCTTGAAACGGTGGAAGGCCGCTTCGCCGAAGTCGCAGGAACACGATCCCGTCTTCCCCGATGCCCGGGGGCGGGGGCGCACCGCTAGGTGGAAGGGATGGGCCGAATACGTGTCCCGACTGGCCAAGCGCGCCGGGGTGTTTCGCCCTGGTATGCGCCGCATGGGGCACGGGACGCGCCACTACTACGCGACGCAGTGGCTCTTGAACGGCGGTAGCGCCGAGCAGCTCGCCCGCGTCCTGGGGCACGTCGACACGTCGTTGATCTGCAA
>CAYZAI010000098.1:0-13863 GCA_964476305.1 uncultured Myxococcales bacterium | reverse complement strand
TTCGCGCGGGAAGTCGGCGCGAAGCTCGCCGGGGTCCCTAAGCGGGGTCGTCAGCACATTCGACAGGATCTCGCTGTATTGCTCGCCCGCAAAAGGCGGTGCGCCAGCGAGCATCTCGTAGAAGATCGCCCCCGCCGCGTAGAGGTCGGTCCGGTGGTCGACGTCCCTGGAGTTTCGGACCTGCTCCGGGGACATGTAGGCTGGCGTTCCCATCATCGACCCGTCCCGGGTGAGCTGCGTGCCCTCGCCTCCACAGAGCTTCGAAATGCCGAAGTCTATCAGCTTGATCCCCGGAGCCCCGCCCCGCTGCCGCTCGAGGAAGACATTGTCGGGCTTGAGGTCGCGGTGCACGATTCCGCGCTCGTGGGCCGCACCGAGCGCGGCGAGAACCTGCTCCAGGATCCCGGCTGCGCTGCCCAGGTCGAGAGCGCCCCGACGGGCGACGAGATCGGCGAGCCCCTCGCCCTCCAGGTACTCCATCACCAGGTACGGCTCCCCCTCGGCGGAGACACCGATGTCGAGGATATCCAACACGTTGCGGTGCCCGATCGAGGCCGCGGCCTGGCCCTCGCGGTAGAAGCGCTTGACCGCTTCCTCGTTGCCCTGCAGCGACTCGTGGAGGAACTTGATCGCCACTTTCCGGCCGATCAGCACGTGCTCGCCGCGATACACGCTGCCCATCCCGCCCTCGCCGAGCAGCTCCTGCACCCGGTACTTGCCGTCGAGCATGCGCCCCGTGTACTTGCCCGTTGTCATCTTGCGCTCCTCGCCCTCCTGCCTCGAAAGTACACGACCTCGACCGATGCGCCAAACCCGACGGGCATCCAAACGAGCGTCTCGGGCGAGGAATCCGCCCGCCGACCGGATCGATCGCAATTGCCCTGCTTGTGTGTTAGCCAGAGGGACTGTCCCCCTAGCCGAATCGCGATGTCAGGAGGTCGGAAATGGAATGGTCGGACATCACCACCTTGCTCGAACGCCGGCTGTTCGGGCTCGACACCTGGGTGTACCTGGCAGCCCTGGGATTCGTCCTGCTGGGTTTCGTCGGACGGAAACTCGTCTCGTTGGTGCTCGGGCGCCTCGGCCGCCTCACCGAGAAGACCAAGATTCCCTTCGACGAAATCCTGATCAAGGCCCTGGGGAAGCCGCTGGAGTGGTCGGCGGTGGTTGCCGGCGTGTTCGCCGCGATCTTCCTGTTTCCGCTGCCCACGGAGCCAATCGACCTGGAGCGGTTTTTCGGCGCGCTGCTGTCGGCCTGGGTCGGCGGGGTCGTGGTCTGGTTCGGTTTGCGGCTGGTCAACGGGCTGATGAGCTGGTGGGCCCAGAAGGCGGCTCAGACCGACAGCCGGCTCGACGACCAGCTCGTGCCCATCGTGCGCCGCACCCTCAAGGTGTTCCTGGTGCTCGTCGGTGGGATGCTGATCCTGCAGAACCTGGGCTACTCGGTGCTCAGCCTGCTCACAGGACTGGGCATCGGCGGCGTGGCCATCGCCCTGGCCTCCAAGGACGCCATCGCCAACCTCTTCGGCTCCATCATCATCTTCCTGGACAAGCCGTTCCAGGTGGGCGACTGGGTCGAGATCGGTGACCTCGAGGGAACAGTGGAGGAGGTCGGGCTGCGCACCACCCGCATCCGCACCTTCGCGAACAGCCTGATCACGGTACCCAACGCCCAGTTCTCCACCACCGCCATCAACAACTGGTCGCTGATGAAGAAGAGGCGGATCATGATGACCGTCGGGATCACCTATGGCTCGACGCCCGAGCAGATCGAGAAACTCATCGGCAGCATCCGCGAGCTCATCGCCGGCAACGGGAAGCTGCACGACGACTTCTTCCTCGTGAACCTGGACAAGTTCGGCCCGTCCAGCCTCGACGTCTTCATCTACTGCTTCACCCGCAGCACGGTCTGGGCGGAGTTCCTTCAGACCAAGCAGGATTTCATGCTGGAGATCATGCGCGCGGTCCGCGCCGCGGGGCTCGACTTCGCCTTCCCGACCCAGTCGATCCACGTGGAGAGCCTGCCCGAACGGCCCGACATCCTGGCTTCCCGCCAGCCGGCCTGACGTCCACCTGCGAGCCCCGATCAACGGGCAGAGAAGCGGGCGAGGCCAGCCAGCCGTCGGAGGCGGCGCCATGTCTCGGAGGTCCGCTGCCGGAGCCGGGCCATGGCCGGATAGGGTCCGTTCCATGTCGTGAACGCCGCCGCCGCAGCGCCGAGGGCGCCGGCGACCGGTGCGCTCTCGGGGAATTGCCATCCGGCGGCCAGCCACAAGCCCAGTATCAACGACGCGCCTGCCGCCACGGAGTTCAGAACGACGCTGCGGGCCGCGTCGCGGGCGGCGCGAACCACCCACACGACCTCGCCAAGACCTCCGGCGCGGACGTCGATCCCCGCCATGCCGGGGCCGCCACCGCCGCAGCAGACCGCGGCCGCCGCGGACCGAAAGGACTCCTCGAAAGCGGGACCGTGGCCGACGAGAAGCACCCGATCGCCCGCCTCGGTGAAGGCTGCCAGGGCCTGGTCGAGCCGCTCCTCGGGCGTGTCGAAACGCACGTCGTCGATGCCCAGACGAGCCCCCAGGGCCTGGGCCGGCTCCGACTCGGCACCCGAGGTCATCGCTGGCTCCACTCCCTGCGCGGCGAGTTGCCGGATGTCCTCGGATACATTTGGCAGCGGCCGCTCCTCCAAGGCGAAGGACGCCACGACGCGCCCCTCCACGGCCAGGAACACGACACGACGTCCGGTGCGCTCGATTTCCGCGGCCCAATCCTCGTGGGTTGCTGTCGAGACCAGCTCTTCCAGCATCAGTGCCCGCGAGCCGCAGAGAATTCGGCCCGCCTCGTCACGCCCCGCGACCCCGAGCCCCGGGCGGAGATCCCGGACGTCGGCCGGAGGGGCCGTCGCGCCACGATCGTCGAGGAACCCGCGCACAGCCTCGCCCACCCTGCCGGGCACGTCCGTCTCGACAGCAGCGAGGGCGGCGAGGGACCGCTGCTCGTCGGCCCCCGGCGCAACCCGCCAGTCGACGACGGACATTTGCGGCTCGAGCAGACAGCGGGGTGAAATGAACAGCGCCAGGCGGGCGGTTCCGGCCTGCTCGACGGCGTGGGCGTCGCGGATTGCCAAGCCGCGGCGGCTCGCCGCCAGAGCGACCCCGAGGTGGGCGTCGCCGGTCACCATCCGCAGGACCCTGGGATCAACGGCGACGAGAAGAATCGCGCCGGCCACTATCGCCCGATCCGCGGGCAGCCCGCCGAACCACCACAGCGACGCCGCGAGTCCCGCGGCCGCGGGAACCCTGATCCACTCCAGCACCAGGGTCACCCTGCGGATGCGCTCGGCGCGAAGCGAGTTGTCACGCCACTCACGGGCGAGGACCCTGGCCTCCTCGTCCAGCATCGCATCGAGGACTCCCGAACGGATGCGGCCGAGGGTCTCGGTCAGTCTTCCGGTTCGCCAGACCAGTAACAGCGCGACGGCGCAGATCGCGGCCTTCCCCCCCCCGATCCCGACTGCGCCCGCCACCAGCAGCCCTGCTCCCGCCAGGGGGATCGCCGCTGCCTCGAAGATCCTCGCCGCCCCGGAGCGCCGCTGACCCGCCACGGCCAGCACGAACCCCAGCAGCACCGCCACGGCTGCCGTGCCCAGGGGCACGTACCCCGCAAGGAGGTTTCCGGGAACGAAAAGCAGCGTCCCCAGCGCGACCAGCAACGCAGCGACCTCGAGCAACTGGGGTCGCGTGTTGCGCCAGGCAGACCCCGAACCGGTGGGAGGCATGCCCGTTCCCGATCGCCTGGCCCCGGCCTTGGGACTGGCGGCGGGCTCCTCCGTCGCCTCGGGTGTGGTGCCCACTGGACCGTCGATCACGGGCTCCGGCAGGGGTGGCTCCCCGACCCCGCGCAGGTGAGCCTCCCGGCAGGTGGCGGAGCAGAAGTGCACGATCCTCCCCCCGACGATACTGACCGCCCCCGTGCGCAGGGGGTCCACCGGCCGGCCGCAGTGGGGGCAACTCGTCGTCAGCTGGCGGGAATCCTCTGTCACAGACGATCCAGTTACCCGCCGCCCCTCGCCCTCGTCAAGTGCAGCGCTCGCTGGAAGGTCCCGGGGCGAGGTGCAAGAATGCAGCGCCAGCGACGAGGCGCCCAGATGATGTTGGTTTGGTCCGCGGTAGATGGTAGAGTGTCGTTGGGATCGAGTCGTCTTATGGTCGAGGGTCGGTATTCCGGTCCCTTGCGCTGAAGAAAGGACTGGACGATGGAGCGGATCCTCCTTGGGCTTCTCACTGTTTGGGCGGCTTTCGCCGCGGCGTGCGGCGACGATCCTCCAGGTCTGGACGTCACCGACAGCGGCTCCGACGCAGATTCGGACGCCGACTCGGACGCCGATTCGGACGCCGACTCGGACGCCGACTCGGACACTTCGGACGCCACGTACACGGTCATGATGTACGAGGACGCCGACAACAACCTCGAGGAGGTGTTGATGGAGGATGTCAACGAGGCCGAGGCCTCGGCTGTCCCCGACAACATCAACCTGATCGTCCTGCTCGACCGGGCGGAGGGGTACTCCACTGCAGACGGCGACTGGAAGGGAGCCAAGCTTTTCCGGCTGGAACACGACACCGACATGTCCAAGATCAATTCTCCGCGGCTCGCTGATCCGGACTTCCTCGGGCTGACCGCGGACAGCGCCAACGGCGAGGAGCTGGACATGGGCTCCGCCGAGACCCTCGAGAAGTTCATCGACTTCTGCCAGGCCGCCTACCCGGCGGACCACTACATCCTGCACATCAGCGACCACGGCGACGGCTGGAAGAAGGCCCTCGAGCCGGCGGCTCCGACCGTTCCCGCTCTGTTCAAGGGCACTTGCAGCGACGACTCGTCGGGCAACCACCTGTCGATCAGCCACGATTTCCCCGCGGCGATGGAAGGCAAGGGAATCGCAGCGGTCAGCTTCGACGCCTGCCTGCTCGGTTCGGTGGAGGTGGCCTGGGCGGTGAAGGATCACGCCGATTTCATGTCCGCCTCGGTGATGAGCGTGCCTGGCACCGGCTGGCAGTACACCGACACGTTGAACCGCTGGTTCGAGAATCCCACCGCCGAGAACTGGACGGTGGCCTCGGTCGAGGAGTTCCAAGCCTACTACAGCGGGCAGGGCAGCGTCGGGTTCACCGCGATCGATCTGCGAGAGATGGACGACTTCGGCGACCCGCTGGCCGCCTTCCTGACCGCGGCCGAAGGCGTCGACGTCGAGGTGCTGAAGGACGCCAAGAGCGCCGCGGCCACGCCCCAGTGGGGGGGGTGGGACGGGATGGTGGATTTCCGCGACTTCATGATCCAGTGCCGCGCGCCCGTGGGCGAGGCGGTCACCGATTCCCTGATCGCGGCCTTCGACGCCATGATCCTCTCATCCTGGTACTCGTCGGACCTGCCGGACGTGAACGGCCTCTCGATCTACGCGCCCCGTTCCCTGTGGGGCTACGGCGGCTACGACGAGGCCTACGACGAGACGCCCTTCGCCATCGACACCGCGTGGGAGGACTTCATCATCCCGCTGGTGGAGTGATCCCGAAACCGCTGCACCCCGCCGGCGAGAAAGGCCCGTCCCCATGACCGAGATGCTGATCCTCGTCGACGGGAACGACAACCCGGTGGGCACGGGCGAGAAGCTGGACGTGCACCGCCGGGGGTTGCTGCACCGCTGCTTCTCGGTCTTCGTCCTGGACTCCCGCGGCCGGACGCTGATGCAGAAGCGCGCGGCCTCCAAGTACCATTCGGGGGGGCTGTGGACCAACACATGTTGCGGACACCCGCGCCCCGACGAGGACGTCGCCGCGGCGGCCCGGCGCCGTCTCGGCGAGGAGATGGGCTTCGACTGCGACTTGGACGAGGCCTTCACGTTCGTCTACCGGGCCGAGTTGGACCACGAACTGACCGAGCACGAGTTCGACCACGTGTTCCTCGGGCGCCATGACGGGCCCCTGGCCCCCAACCCGGACGAGGCGGACGGCTACTCGTGGGAGCGCGTCGCCGACGTCGCCGCCGACATGGAGCGACGTCCCGAGGTCTACACGGTCTGGTCGCGCATCGCCCTCGCGCGGCTGCTCGAAGAACGTCCGGACCTGTCCTCCTGATTCGTCCACTCTGGACGAACCGTTCCAGACCATTTTTCCCACGGTGTGATAGAATTCGTCCGTTGGAATGCCAATGAGGAGGATGCCATGACTTACTCGAGGCTCTGCTCCTGGGTGTGTACTTTCGCCGGGCTGCTGCTCTGGACAGGGGCGGCATCGGCCAACATGTCGGCGACCCCCTGGATCCACGAGCTGATCCAGAACGGGCCGGACGTGGTGATCGAGTTCGCGGTCTTCGACGAGACCGAGGCCACCAACGACGACGGCGAGCCCCTGCCCGGTCTGGACGCGGCCTACACGCTGCAGCTGGTCTCCCACGAGGACTACTACGCCGTCTTCGAGGGGCGTGTCTTCGACCCCGCCGAGGCCGATTCCGTCTCCGGGTACACCTGTCATGTCTGGGACTCGTGGAACGAGGGATCGTGCGAAGAGGGAGCGCCCTGCGTCGACTGCGACGACGACGGCACGGACGAGTGCGACGGGTTCTGCGGCGTGGCCTACTACTACACCGTGGTGGACGAGTGCCCGCCGCTCTCGGACGGTGAGACCATGTACTCGGTGCACACCGAGCCGCCCTATGATCTCTACTATGAAGGCGAAGGACTCGGGTTTGAAACAATGGTGATTGAGGATGTCGGCGCCGCGTGCCAGCACCCCGACGACGGCGGCTGCAGCGCCAGCCGCGCCGGCGTCCGGCCCGTGACGGGTGTGCTTCGCTGTCTCGCAGCCCTTTTCGGATGAAGGAGGACATCATGAACGCTACGAGGTTCCCGACCTGGATCTGCGCACTGTGTCTCGTCGCTGGGCTCGCCGCCTGCGGTGGCTCTGGCGACGATGTCGTGACCGGTACCGACGCCGACACCGATGCCGACACCGACGCCGATACCGACGCCGACACCGATGCCGACACCGACGCCGATTCAGACACGGATACTGATGCCGACACCGACGCCGATTCAGACACGGATACCGATTCCGACACCGATACGGACACCGACGCCGACACCGACACGGACACCGATACGGACACCGATACCGACACCGACGAGTGTATCCCCGGCACGGACGGCAACCCGCCCGGGGACGATCTCGACGCCTGCCTGAGGGCCATGGGCTGCCTGGGCAACCCGCCCTTCGGCACCGGTGGGATGTGGGGTGCCTGCCTGCGGGACAACGAGTTCCAGGGGGAACCGTTCTACGGCAGCGCGTTGACGATTTTCATCGTCGAGCAGTGGGATCTCTTCGCCAAGGCGGCCAAGCAGAATTCCGGGTGCATCGCGGCGGCCGCGGACTGCGAGGCGGTCGTGGCCTGCATGAACGAGAGCGAGACCTCCGGGGAGTGCCTCGGGCACCAGTGGCTGGTGTTCGGCCAGAGCTGCAGCGGTGATGTGGCGAACGTTTGCATGCCCAAGCAGGACGAAATCCCGGACGCGTTCGGCCGCGTGCCGGGTTGGATCTTCGAGCGCGACTGCGCGGCCGAGGGCAAGGAGTGCGTCGAGATCGGACTGTACGACGACGCGTGGCCCATAGCCGTCTGCGGCGAGGCGGACTGCACCCTGCCGGGCGGACCAGAGTCGGCCTGCAACGGCGACGACGGGGATCTGGTGGACCTATGCACGGGCACCCCCGGCGCCTGGACCGTGGACTGCAACACCTTCGCCGGGGCAGGCGGCGGCACCTGCGCCCTGGATCCCGAGGACACGGACACCGACTCGACCAACGACGAGTACATCTGCGTGCCTTCGACCTCGGCCTGCGATCCCCTGACCGACAATCCGTACTGCGACGAAGACGTGCTGATGGAGTGCGATGACGTCTACCTGAGCTGGGTCGCCACGGACTGCGCCCTCGAGGGCTGGGTCTGCGAAGGTACCTACGGCCTCTGCCTGCCCGACGAGGACGAGGTCGACTGCACGGCCTTCACCCAGGTGGCGTGCGACTGCGACGACGTCGTGCTGTGCAACCCCTACTCTGGCCAGGACGAGCGGCTGCACTGCCCGGACTACGGCACCGAGACCTGCGGCGACGTGGACACCGATAGCGGGACCGATCAGGTGAGCTGGGGCTGCATGTAGGATCCGGGCGACCCGTGCCTATCGCAACGAACCACAAGGAAGCCATCGACGTCCCGACCCGGCTCGAGGACCTGCTCGGGTTCGCGGCGGACTGCCCCTGCGGCCGGCGACACGAGGTGGACCTGCGCCGCGTCTCCATCCGCACCGGCGCGCTCGACGACTTGCCCGACGCCGCCCGGCTTGCGGACACCGGCCCGCGGACCTTGGTGGTCTGCGACCGGGTGACCCGGGGTGTCGCCGGTGAACGCGCGGCCGGGCTGTTGAAAAAGGATGGCCGGAAGGTGGCCACGCTGGTGGTGCCGGACGGCGCCGGCAATCGACCCCACGCCACCGAGGAGACCGTGGTCGATCTGGAGGGAGCGCTCGGCGCCTTCGACCTGGCCGTGGCCGTGGGCGCCGGCACCATCAACGACATCGTGAAGCTCGCCTCGTACCGTGGGGACATCCCGTATCTGGTCGTGGGCACCGCGCCGTCGATGAACGGCTACGCCTCGGCCATCGCCGCCATCCTGCGAGGCGGTGTGAAGCGCACCTTGGACTGCCACCAGCCCCTGGCCGTGGTCCTCGATCTCGACATCCTGTGCCGGGCGCCCCACGAGCTGATCGCCGCGGGCCTGGGCGACCTCGAGTCCAAGCCGACGTCGACCGCGGACTTCCGCCTCGGGGGCCTCCTGCGAGGGGCGTATCACTGCCGGGCCCCGGAGCGCGTGGTGATGGACGCCGAGGCGCGCGCCGCAGTTGCCGCGCCGGGCCTGCGCCGCGGCGATCCCGAGGCCGTGGCCGTGCTGGCCGAGGCGCTCGTGCTCTCGGGGATCTCGATGAAGCTCGCCGGCACCTCGGGCCCGGCCTCGGGCGGCGAGCACCTGATCAGCCACCTGTGGGACATGACCGCCGAAGAGGAGGGCCGGTGCGAAGGCTGGCACGGGGCCCAGGTGGGCGTGGCCACCATCGCCTGCGCCGCGCTCTACGAACGGCTGCGCGAGCTCGATCCCGCGACCATCGACCCCGCCGTCCTCGCCGCGGCCCATCCCTCCCGCGAGGAGCTGGAGCGCGGCATCCGCGAGCGCCACGGGGAGCGCGCGGACGAGGTGCTCGCCGAGTGTCTCTCGAAACACGTGGACGGTCCGGCCCTCGTTGCGGAGCTGGAAGCGGTGCGCGACGGCTGGGGGCGGCTGTGGGACGGTCTCGACGACGTGCTGCGCCCAGCGGAGCGCATCCGTGAAATCCTGACCGCGGCCGGCGCGCCGGTGACCGTGGCGGGCCTGGGCCTGACGGCAGAGCACCTGCGAAGGGCGTTCACCGCGGCCCGCGAGATCCGCGGCCGCTTCACCGTGCTGGATCTGGCCTTCGATCTCGGCGTGCTCGAGAGCCTTCGAGACGACGTGCTGGATCGCAGTGGCTGCCTGATCTGACCAGCGCGAGGAGGAACGATGAGCGAACGGAAGCCAGGCCCGGGAAACGACGAGATCCGCGAGACCCTGCACGCCGCCGCGGACTGGGCCGCGGACTACCTCGCCGGCGTGGAGCGCTACCCTGTGCTGGCCCGGGTCAGCCCAGGTGAGATCGCCGCCGGGCTGCCGGACTCACCGCCCGAGCTGGGCGAGCCGATGGAGCGCCTGCTCGCCGACTTCGAGCGGATCGTGCTGCCCGGCATCACCCACTGGAACCACCCCGGGTTCTTTGCCTACTTCGGCATCAGCGGCTCTGGCCCGGGGGTGGTCGCCGAGCTGCTCGCCGCGGCCCTCAACGTCAACGCCATGCTCTGGCGCACCTCCCCGGCGGCCACCGAGCTCGAGCAGCGCTGTCTCACCTGGGTCGCGCAGCTGCTGGGCCTGCCCGCGGGCTGGTTCGGCGAGATCTGCGACACGGCCTCGAGCGCCACCCACTGGGCCCTGGCCGCGGCCCGGGAGCACGCGGACCTCGATATCCGCGAGCTGGGCATGGCCGGCCGCGGTGATCTGCCGCCGCTTGCGATCTACGCCTCGGCCGAGGCTCACAGCTCGGTGGACAAGGCGGCCATCGCCCTGGGCTTCGGCCTTCACCACGTGCGCCGCGTGGCCGTCGACGAGGCATTCCGCTTGCGGCCGGACGCCCTCCGGGAGGCGGTGGTCCGGGATCTGTCGGACGGATTGCGGCCAGTGGCGGTGGTGGCCACGGTGGGGACGACGTCATCGACGAGCATCGACCCCGTGGAGCCCATCGCCGACATCTGCGAGGAGCACGGGCTGTGGCTCCACGTGGACGCGGCCTACGGCGGCTCGGCCGCGGTGGTCCCGTCCCACCGCCACGTTCTCGGCGGCTGCGAACGGGCGGACTCGCTGGTGGTCAACCCTCACAAGTGGCTGCTCACCCCCATCGACTGCAGCCTGCTTTACACGCGCCGCAAGGAGAGCCTGTCGCGGGCGTTCTCGCTGGTGCCGGACTACCTCGCCACCGACGACGGGGACGTGGTGAACCTGATGGACTACGGCCTGTCGCTCGGCCGCCGCTTCCGCGCCCTCAAGCTCTGGTTCGTGATCCGCGCCTACGGGCGGCAGGGGCTCGCGGACATCCTCGGCGGGCACATCCGGATGGCGTCGTGGCTGGCCGACCGCATCCGCGAGGCGCCAGGGTGGGAGCTGATGGCGCCGGTGCCGTTCTCCACGATCTGCTTCCGCCACCTGCCGGCGGGCGCGGGAAATCCCGAGAACCACAACCGCGCGATCGTGGAGCGGGTCAACCGCGGCGGCGAGATCTTCCTGTCGTCCACGACCCTCGGCGGCGTCTTCGCCATCCGGCTGGCCATCGGCAACCTCGCCACCGAGCCAAGGCACGTGGAGCGAGCCTGGGAGCTGCTGCAGGAAGCCGCCGCCCCGTGAGCGGCGGGAGGGGCTCCCGCTACTCGACAAAGTCGATGAACCCGCTGAAGATCGCTTCGGCCTCGCCGTACAGGTAGTCGTTGTCGTTGAGCCGCTCGCGCTCCTCGGGGTTCGAGTAGAAGGATCCCTCGGTCAGGATGCCGATCATGTCGGTGTTCTGCAGCACGTACAGGCCGTAGCCCAGGGCGCTGCGGTCGCCCCAGACGTAGCCGTCGGTGACCTCCATCGCGTCGAACAGGCGGTCCGTCGTGAGGTCGGCCCAGGTCGGGGCGTCGTCGAACCAGGCGTCGTAGGAGGTGTCCTCGCCGTAGATGGTGAGCGTGTAGTTGGGGCCGGGATCGCTGACCGCGTTGTGGTGGATCGAAAGGAAGTAGTCCGCGAGCCAGTCGTTGCAGGCGCCCGTCCGCTCGCCCAGGGTCGTGATCTCGAGCAGGGCCTGCTCGTCGGCGCCCTCGTTGTCGAAATCCTCGGCGAAGATCTCCTCGCGGGAGATGTCGTCCACGGTGATCAGCACGTCGTAGCCGGCCTCGCGCAGCATGTCCTCCAGGTAGAACGCCACCTTGCGGTTGATGACCGCCTCGTAGGGCTTGTCCCCGGCGCTGGAAGGGTGACCGGGGTCGAGGCAGACCGCGGCCTCGCTGGGATCGATGTTGAGCGTGATCTCGAGGGCCGTCTCGCCGTCGACGACGAACGAGATCGGCCGGGCGCCTGCGCCGTTGAAGGCGTAGGTGAACTCGAAGTCGCCGGCCGGCTGGGCCTCGCACAGGGGCCACGTGCCATCGGCGAAGACCTCGAGCACGCCCGGCGTGTTGCCGCCGAACGTCACCGGCTCGAGGCGGAAGTAGTGCTCGCCGTCCAGGGGCGAGGTCACCACGAGCCCGCCGCCGGTGCCGGTGTCGCCGTCCGCGTCCGTGTCGGCGTCGGAATCCCCGTCCGCATCGGCGTCCGTGTCGGTGTCGCTGTCGCCGTCCGTATCGGAATCGCTATCCGCGTCGCTGTCTGCGTCCGTCTGTCCGTCCCCGGTCTTGGGCGAATCCCCGTCGCACGCCCCGGCCCAGAGGCAGGCCAGGAACGCCAGGGCGAGATGGGTTCCCGTTCCGTTCATGGTGTCCCTCCGTCCTCGATTCGTCCCGGGCCAAACCCAGCATACCACGGCTCCACTCCTGTTGACTTGCGCCGCGTTTTTCATAAAAAACACGATATGTTTTTCGCCACCACACTCGGAACCGGCACCGTGGCCCTGCAGCTGCTCCAGGCCCTGGCCGTGCTGGCCGCGATCATGCTCGCGGCCTGGGCGTTCAAACGCTTCATCGCGCCGCGGCTCGGCCTCGGGCCGAGGGCCGGCCGGATGCGCGTCATCGAGCGCCTTCCCCTCGAGCCCCGCCGGTCCCTGTATCTGGTGGAGGTCGACGGCGTGGCGCACCTGGTCGGCGTGAGCGAGGGATAGGTGCGGCTGCTCGACCGTCCCGAACGACCCTCGTTGCCCGCCGCAGCGAGCGATCCCCGATGATCCCGGCCGCGGCCCTCGCCTCGGGGATCCTCGCCGCCGCCGGGGAACCGGACGGGTCCTTCGCGACCCACATCGGGACGACCGCGGTCCTGGCCCTGCTGCCCTTCGTCGTCATCGCCGGTACGTGCTTCGCCAAGATCGCGGTGGTGCTGGGCATCGCCCGCTCGGCCTTCGGAGCCCCGGGCGTGCCGCCGGCATCGGTGCTGACCGCCCTGGCCGCGGTGATGAGCCTGTTCGTGATGGCGCCGGTGACGGCCGAGGTCGCCGGGTCCCTCGAGTCCCTCCCCGAGGTGGCCGTGCCCGTTGATCGCCTGGGCATCGCCGAGGCCCGGGCGCTCTACGCTGCCGCATCTCCGCCCCTGCTCGATTTCCTCGAGCGCAACACGCCCCCGGCCGAGATCGACTTCTTCCGCTCACTGTCGCCCGCCGCGAGCGTCGACGGCGACCGCTCGCTCAGCCTGCTGTTGCCGGCCTTCGCCGTCTCGGAGCTCGTCGAGGCATTCCTGATCGGCGTGCTGCTGCTGCTGCCGTTCCTGGCCATCGACCTGATCGTCTCGAACACGCTGCTGGGCCTGGGCCTGCACATGATGCCCCCGGCCGCGGTCTCCTTGCCGCTCAAGCTGCTCCTTTTCGTCGCCGTGGACGGATGGCACCTGCTGGTCAGCGGCTTGATCGTGTCCTACGGGTGAGGCGGGTCGTCGACTACGGGAAGCCGATTCGCATGATGAAGATCCCGGCACCCGGCTCCACGGCTTCCGGATCACCTTCACACTCCAGCTGGCCCTGGTACATGCCGGACAGCCAGAAGGAGCCGTCGCCCACCGCCGCAATTCCATCCGTACTGATGGAGCCGCTGCCCGCGATATACGAGATCCCGCCAAAATCGCCGTTCTCCCGGTAGCGCGCGAGGTAGCCGACCGCGCCGCTGTCCGCGGGAACGACGAGAGTCTCTGTGTCGCCGGTCATGAGCACCGTCCCCGAAGCGCCCAGGGAGCCGTAGATGACGAAGTCCTCCCCGGCCGGAGCGGCGAGCCAGGCGCTTGAGGTCTCTCCCGGAATGACGAGCCGGGCCCATTGCAGCGTCCCGTCGCCGGAGAAGCGTGCGATGAACTGGTCGTCTGTGTAAGGCGCCGTGTTTTCGATGGTGGTCTCGTTGTCCTCGCCCTGGCCCAGCACCAGCGATCCACGGAAATGGCCCAGGACCGACACGTCACCCGAGGGGTGAACGGCGAGCTGGTACAGATCGGACCTGCCGTCGATGGTCTCCCCGAGGACTTGCTCCG
>CAYZAI010000097.1:0-13880 GCA_964476305.1 uncultured Myxococcales bacterium | reverse complement strand
GACGACCTCCTCGACCTTGAAAGGCTTGAGTATGTAATCGTAGGCCCCCTTCTTCATCGCCTCGATGGCCGTCTCCACCGTGCCGAAGCCGGTCATGATCACTGTCAGGACGTTCTCGTGCTTGGCCTGGATCCGCTCGAGCAGCTCGAGCCCCCCCATGTTCGGCATTTTCAAATCGGAGATGACGAGGTTGTAGGGCTCTTCGGAGAGGCGGGCCAGGGCCATCACCCCGTCCGCGGCGGTCGTGACCTTAAAACCCTCGAGGCCGAGGAAATCAGCGAGGATCTCGCGGATGACCTTCTCGTCGTCGACGACGAGGACCCGCGGCGAGTCGCCTGGTCTGCTGGATTCGGGAAGGCCCATACACGACTCCCTCGCCCGCCCTCTCGCGCGCCTCGCCGCGATCTGCGGCGGAAGGCGGCAACACAGCCAAGTATGTGCACTGGATGGCGAATGGTGTCAACGACAGCGGGCTCAGGCCCCGGGCCGCAGGAAGGTGCGCTCGAAGTGCAACTTGCCGTCGGGGTTGATCTCGTAACGGTAGACCGTGCCGTTCCCGACGACCTCGGTATGGATGGCGACGTGCTTCTCGAGGCGCGAGCGGATCACCTTGCGCACGTTCTCGTGCCGGATGGGAATGCCCATCCGGACCCCGTGCTGGGAGATGCCCTTGGCGGAGAGGGGACCCTGCTTGCGGTTGCCCGAGTCCCACAGAATCGCGAGGATCTTGAAGTCCTGCTTTCGCAGGTTGGTCGGCAGGTCGACGGCCGCGGCCAGCTCCTCCGGAAGGTCCAGATCCGTCGCCGAGGATTTTCCGGCCTTCTTCTTCCGAGGTTTCGCCGGTCCGGCACCGGGCACCGCCTCGACGTCGGCAGGGGGGGGGGGCGGCTGAGGCGGTTCATTCACTGTCCCGGTCGAGAAGGGTTCGGGGTTCCGAGGCTGGAAACCGTCTCCGGTACCGCCGCGCCGTTCGAGCTGGTGGCGGGCCAAGTCCAGCAACTCCTCGGCGAGATCGGCGGCGACGACCCTGGCCTGTTTCAGCGGCCCCGGAACAGTCCTGAACTTCTCCAGCAGGAATCGGACCATGATAGTCACCTCTCGTTCAGCGGCACACACCCGTGCCCGGTTCACGAAGGAGTATACCCCACTTG
The DNA here is from genome assembly GCA_964476305.1 of uncultured Myxococcales bacterium. Lineage (GTDB taxonomy): Bacteria > Myxococcota_A > Polyangia > JAAYKL01 > JAAYKL01 > CAYZAI01. The sequence continues at coordinate 12,729 of CAYZAI010000097.1, read as the reverse complement.
AGTGGGTTCTTCCAAGGTAATGAGGATGAGAAAAATAGATATGTAAAACAATATGTAAAGCTGTTATATATAATACAATATATCAACTCAGGCCAGGCCAATGATCGCGGATTCTCGACATCGTGTCCGCGATGACCTGCCGGCCGCGTGGCCCGGCGGGTTCCGCTGCCAGGGCATCCTCCCGGGAGGTTCCGGAAACGGCCCTCGCAACCTCCTCCATGCCCTCGGCCAGGACGACGAGGTCGTATCCGCCCTCAAGGAAAAACGTGAGCCTGCCTCCGCAATGGCGGCGGGCGGCGTCGGCGAGTCGGCTCGCCATGGCTCCATAACACCGGCTGGTCAAGTCGAGGCCGGCCAGCGGGTCCCGGTGGTGGGCGTCGAAGCCCGCGGATACCGCGATGTGGTCCGGGGCGAAGGCGTCGATGGCCGGCAGGATCACTTCATCGAGAGCGGCGAGGAAGTCGCCGTCCCTCGAGCCCGCTGGGAAGGGGAAATTGATGGTTCGTCCGAGGGCCGCGTCCCCGCCGATCTCCTGGGAGAGGCCCGAGCCCGGGAAGTGAGGCCACTGGTGCATCGAGCAGTAGAGCACGTCGGATCGATCCCAGAACTGGTCCTGGGTGCCGTTCCCATGGTGGACGTCCCAGTCGACGATGGCCACACGACTGGCCGCGCCCGTGGCGATCAGGCTCGCCGTGGCGACGGCGACGTTGTTGAAAATGCAGAACCCCGCCGCGCGGTGCCACGTGGCGTGATGGCCGGGAGGGCGGACCAGGGCGAAGCCCCAGTCGACCCGACGCTCGTGGACTGCGGCCATCAGGTCGATCCCGCCACCGGCGGCCTCGAGCGCCGCGCGCCTGCTCTCACGGGAAAAAAACGTATCCGGATCGAGGTAGCCGCTCCGGGAATCGAGGGCCCGCAGCGTGTGGTCGACGTAGGCCGGGTTGTGCACGCGCTCGAGCTCCGCGATTTCGGCGGCCCGCCCGGGGGTCCATAGGGCCCCGTCGAGGACTCCGGCGGCCCGCAGGCCTTCCCGCGCCGCGTCCAGTCGCTCGGGGCGCTCGGGGTGGTAGCCCGGCGCCACGTGTTCGTGGAAAACCTCCTCGTGCAGCAGGCCGCATCCCATGGTTTCACCTCCGCGTCCCGAGGGCGTCCCGGTCGCCGAGCATACTCCGGCGGGCGGTCGGCCACAATCGGTGTCCGTGCCCATTGGTGCCCGTATCCATCGGCTGCGTCCATACCCGTGCTCGCGACGCTCGCCGGGCTGGTGGACCGGCCGTCTGGACACGCCGCGCCTTGACTTGCCCGGGGCGAAAATGTTAACTGGTTTTCGTCGCGACAGACCGGTGGGACGCTACGTGAGGCCAAGCGGGCACCGGGTAGCGGGCCTATCGAAGGGAGCAGACGATGCGCGCGAAGATCATCTGGCCGAACCTGATCGCGGTCCTGCTGGTGGGCTTGGTCGCGTTCCTGTTTTTGAACCATGATCTGGAAAATAAGGCCGTCGAACGGCTCGCGGACCGCATCACCGCCACGACTTTCCTGTTCGACAGATCGGAATCCCTCCGGGGCTACGAGATGTTGTTCGAAGTGCGCCGGCAGGCCGCGTCGACCGATGTCGTCCAAGTCTTCGACAAAGTGGATATTGAGAGAGGCGAGGGGGAGAGCGACGGGGATTTCGACAAGAGGTTCCGGCAGGCTTGGTTCCAGGCCGCCTACACAGCGGTCGAGATGTACACCGAGCTCTGCAAGCAGCGCGGCGGCAAGCAACCCGACCTGGTTTTCCTCACGGACCGCAAGGGGGTGGTCATAGCGCGCAACACCACGGGCAACGCCTGTCCATCGGGGTACAACGTGTCCAAGGCCATGGTTCCGGTCGGGCGCGCCCTCGATGGCGAGGCGACGTACTCGCTCTGGTCGGCCGACGATTCGCCCCTGGCCCGCAATGTAGGGCCGGATAGCCTCTGCTCGCTCAAGAACGTCGGCCTGCTCGAGGTCGCCGCTGCGCCGGTGCACATTCGCGGGGAGACGGCGGGAGTGCTCGTCGTGGGCTACGAGGTCTCCAACGGCACGGCGGCCAGGCAGGCTGCCCAGATCGGCCTGGATCTGGCGGTGCTCAAGGGCGGCAGCATCTACAGTTCCTCGTTCACAACCGACTCGGCACGCCAGAGCCTGGGCGAGGCGGTCAAGCGGGTGGCCGCCGAGAAGGTCGCCAAGGCCCTGGCCACGGGCACCCGGTCCGAGCTGTTCGAAATCCAGGTCGAGGGCCGACCCTACCTGGCGATGGCCGCACCTGTGGTGAACGCCGAGTCCAAGGACCGGATCGTCAACCTGATCCTCGGCTCGGTCGAGGGCTTCACCTCGGATCTGAACTCGCTCTATGTCATCCTGGTGGTGATGGGCATCGCCCTGATTCTCGTCATCGTTGCCGGAGTGTCGCTTGGGAATCACTTCATGCGCCCGGTGATGGCCATCGAGGACGGGCTGCTGAAGATCATCAATGGCGAGTACGGCTATCGGTTCGATATCAAGTCGGCGGAGGTCGGTGGGCTGGGCTACCGCATCAACCAGTTGATCAGCGTGCTCACGGGCGAGGACGAAGGGAACGACGAGGAAGAGAAGCCGGCGGAGTAGGCGGAACTCATGGAGCGTTCCCGGCGGCGGGCGGCGCAGCGAGGCCTTGATGGGAATCTTCGATTTCCTTTCGAAGGAGAGGCGCCACGGGCGTTGGGTCGAGAAGCAGATCAGGCGCGCCAACAACAAGCACACCCCCAAGGACTACCGGCAGGTCGCGCTCTCGAACGTCATCGAGGATGCCAAGAAGGGCAACGAGACCGCCATCGGCGGCATGATCGCGCGCTTCAGCGTGATCGCCGAGCCCATCAGCGAGGATGAACGCGAGAAGGAGTGGGTCTGCGAAGCGTTGATCGACATCGGGCGTCCGGCGCTGCCTCAGATCCGCAAGGCCCTGCGAAGCGCCGAAACCGTGAACTGGCTCCAGCGCGGTCTGCACGGCATCGTGGACGAGGATGAGCTTCGCCGGGAACTGCTCGATGTGCTGGCCGAATTCGACACCGAGTACGAGCGCAATCCCGATCGCAAGATCCAGACGATCATGGCGCTGGCCGATCTGCCGGACTCCGAGGTCGCTTCACGGTTGCTCCGCTTCCTCGGTGACGTCGACGAGACCGTCCGCTTCCAGACCGTGGTCGCCCTCGCCCGCCAGGGCGACGAGGTGGCCCGCGAACCGCTCCTGCACACGATGTGCGAGGACGAGAGCCTGCGTGTCCGGAACGAGGCGGTGGACGCCTTCGCCGAGCGCGGGTGGTCCACCTCCGGTTTCAAGAAAAAAATCGATTCCCTTCTGCCCAAGGGTTACCGGCACGATAAAAGCGGGAAAATAGTCAAACTGGGACAACAGTGACCGGGCGCGAGCTCTCATAACCAGAAAATACAGAAAGTCAATTGCCAGTCTGCGGCCCCGGGTGGACTGCCGAGGGTTTGGCGTTTTCGTCTTAAGATAAGATCTTACGGGGTTTACATCCACCCGCGTGTTCTTTAGAATCGCCAGCTACCAAGGATCTCAATCAAGAGGAGCAGGCAGATGAGCAAGAAGCTGGTTTTGGCGGTCTGTGCGCTCGCGGTGCTGCTGACGGGTGGGAAGTGCAGCCGGGAGCATGTGCAGTCCGTGGAGATGATGAACAAGTGCGTGGAGTACCACCGTCGCCAGCTCTTCCCGCAGGCGATCCGCGACTGCAGCAAGGCCGTCAGCCTGGATCCCGAGAACGAGAAGGCGCAACACAACCTGGCCATGGTGTACATCGAAACCAAGGAATACGAGCAGGCCGTCCGTCACCTCCAGAAGGCGATCGCGCTCAACGACAGCGACGCGATGTACCAGTACCAGCTCGGCGAGGTCTACCAGTGGATGGGCAACGACGAGCAGGCCGCCTCCGCTCTCGAGAAGGCCGTGCAGATAGACGACAATCTGTTCAAGGCCCACTATCGGCTGGGGCGCGTGTACGAATCGCTCGGAGAGCCCGAAAAGGCGATGCAGAAGTACACCGACTCGCTGACGCGCAACGGCAAGTTCTTCGACGCCTACCGGGAGCTCGGCTCGCTCTACCTCGACTATCACTTCCTCGGCCAGGCGGAGCAGGTCTTCCAGGAAGGCCTCAAGGCCCTCGAGGGACGCGGTGAGGAGCTGGCGTCGCTGTACCACCTGCTCGGTGCCGTGTTTGCCGAGCGCAAGGACTACGAAGGGGCGGTCAAGAACTTCCGCCAGGCGTTGGAGATCAAGCCCGACATGGAGGACGCGATGTTCAGCCTGGGCTGGGCCTACTCCTATACGAACAAGGAGACCGCCAAGATATGGCTTCGGCGCTTCGTCGAGCAGGCGAGCCAGACCACGCGCCCCGACTACCTGTCGGCGGCCAGCGCCAGGCTGGCTGAAATCGAGACCGGCGCGCCGATCCAGTAACGGCAGCGCGCTTCGCCGAGAGACGAGCGAGAACAGATGACGACACACCCCGGATTTTCCAGTTGGAAGGAGTTCATCCTGCACCTCGAGGGCCAGGCCTCCGAGGAGGACGATGCCAAGGCCAGGCACGACGTGCACATGCGCGCGGCCTCGCTTTGGGAGCGCAAGTACTTGCAGAAGGCCAAGGCCATCGTCCACTACCAGCAGGCGTTCAAGGCGCTGCCGTCCTCTCTGGAGGCCCTCGCCGAGGCCAGGCGTGTCTACTGGGAGCTCGGCCGGCTTCCCACCATCGAACGCCTCGTTGGCCTCGCACTCGAGCTGGTTTCCGATCCCTCCGCCCAGGCTGCGCTCTATCGCGAAGCGGGAGAGTCCAGGTTGCTGGACGGCGACAACGATGCGGCGGCTGCGGCCTTCGTGCAGGCCGCCGAGCTCGATCCGGGAGATCGGCGCTCGAGGGCGATCTGGGAGGATCTGTCCGCCGGGGATGAATGGGTCGAGCGCGCGGGTGTCCTCGAAGGGAAGGCCGGGGAGGGAACGGCCGGGGCCGACCTGCTATGCCGTGCCGCGCTCCTGCGCCGGGGGGGCGGCGACGATTTCGAAGGCTATGAACCACTGTTGCGTCGGGCCGCTGCCCTCGATCCACGGCACACGGGCGTGGCGCTGCTGCTCGAGAACGGACTGCGCGAGGCGGAGCGCGAGGACGAGATCGCGCTCTTTCACGGCGAGCTGCTCGGCCGGTCCGCGGAGCGTGCGACGCTGCTCGACGACTTCGGCAGGCGCTGGCTGCTCTGGCACGGCAACCCGGCCCGGGCGATCCCGTTCCTGGACCAGGCCTTCCGCGCGGACCCCGCATTGCCGGGGCTGATGGGTTTCCTCACCGAGAGCTATCTCGAGAGCGGCGACACCAACGCTGTCGCCGATCTCGTCGAGGCTGGCCTGGAGCGGGCGGCCGGAGACGATGTCCGCGCCGACCTGCTCGAGGTGGCTGGCGATCTGTGGTGGCGTGTCATCGGCGACGCGACCCACGCGGCGCGGTACTACGCCGAGCTTCGCCGCATCGACCCGGAAAACACGCCTGCGGGCCATTTCTTCGAGGAGAACGCGATGACCAACGACTCCGGCTCGGATTCCACGCGCGACGGGATGGATGGCGAAATGGAAGAAGGCGCGGCGGAGACTGCCCGGGACGCTATCGAGGAGCAACCGGCGGCCGAGGAGCCGGTGGCGGCGGAGGAGCCCGTGGCGGCGGAGGAGCCGCCGGGGTTCGTCGTCAATCGCGATCTCACCCCGGATCAGGCGACGGCCATCGAGGTCGCCGAGCAGGCGGAGGGCGTTGGAGTGGAAGAGGGGATCAAGGCCTGGCAGGAGGCATGGAAGGCCGCCCCCGGGCACCCGGTGGTGGTCGATGCCCTCGAGCGGCTGCACGGTCTGGCCGGCAAGTGGCCTCAGTTCGCGGATTTCATCAAGCGGCACGCCAGGACCATAGAGAACGAGGGACACCAAGTCTACACCCAGATGGCACTGGCGCGAATCTACGACGAGCAGCTGAAGCAGGATGTGATGGTGGTCAACACCTACCAGGCCGTCCTGAAAATCAAGCCCGACTACCTGCCCGCCCTCGACGCCGCCGTCGAGAAATACGAGCAGATGGAGCGCTGGCCCGACCTGGTGAAGATGCTCAAGGCCAAGGGTGAGGCCATGCCCGAGGGCCCGGAGAAGGTGGAGGTCTGGCTGCGGGTTGCCCAACTCTTCCTCCAGCGCTTCTCGAACCAGGCCGAGGCGATCAAGGCTTTCGAGCAGGTACTCGAGGCCGATCCGATCAACGAGCAGGCAATCGACTTTCTCAAGGAGATGTACGAGAAGCGTCGGGACTGGGAGAAGCTCATCGGCGTGCTGCAGAGCGAGGCCGGCCAGCTTTCCCCCGGCGGGGAGCGCGCGGCCAAGCTGGTCGAAATCGCGAAGCTGGCGACCGAGCGCCTGAAGCGCCCGAATATCTGCATCGAGCTGTGGGAGAAGGTCCTGGCCGAGGATCCCGAGAACATCGAGGCCTTCGGCGATCTCGGCGGGCTCTACGAGCGGGCCAAGGAGTGGGAGAAACTCGCCGGTGTGTTGAACCGGCAGATCGAGGCGGCGGTCGACACCGCGGAGCGCGAGGCGCTGCTGCAGAAGCTCGGCGTCGTTTGCGGCGACAAGCTCGAGGACGACGCCCGGGCGGTAGAGGCGTGGAAGGCGCTGCTCGAGATCAACCCCGAGGATCGCAGGGCGCAGGAGCAACTGAAGAAGCGCTACCTGGCGCTGCGCGCGTGGGACGATCTCGAGGTTTTCTACGCCCAGGCCGACAAGTGGGACGAGTTCATCCGAATCCTCGAACGCGAAGCCGAGAAGCCTGGGGCCGAGGCTGCCGATCGCATCTCCCTGCAGTTCAAGATCGCCGAACTGTGGCGCGAGAAGAAGGACCGCGTCGATCGGGCCGCCAAGTGCTTCGAGACGGTGCTGGGAATCGACGAGGACAACCTCCAGGCCGCAGCGGAGCTGATCCCGATTTACGAGGAGAGCGGCAAGGAGCCCGCGAAGCTGGCCGACGTGTTGGAGGTCAAGTTCCGTCACGTGGAGGACCCGAGCGAGCGCCTTGCCATGCGGCAGCGTATTGCGCGTCTCGCCGAGGACGAGATCGGCGACGCCCAGCGGGCGTTCGACGGATTTCTCGAGGCCTTCGGCATGGCCCCGAGCGATCAGCTGGCCTGGGATGATCTGGAGCGCTCGGCGGGCAAAGCTGGTCGTTGGGAGGCGGTCGTCGAGGCCTACCGCAATGTGATCGAAGGGCTGACCGGCGAGGAACGACTCGACCTGGTGATCCGCCTCGCGCGGGTGCTGTACGAGGAACTCGGCCAGCCCGAGGACGCCCTCGAGCACTATGACGCGATTCTGGCCAAGGATCCGAAGAACCCGCGGGCCGTCGCGGCGCTCGAAAAGATCTATGCCCAGATGGGGCGGTTCGAAGAGCTCCTGGATATCTACGCCCGGCGGATCGAGATGGCCGAGGACGAAGAGGAGCGCAAGGAGGTCTACTACAACCAGGCGCTGCTGTGGGAGGAGGAGATCGGTGACCGAGCCAAGGCGATCGATGTCTACCTCAAGATCATCGAGATGGCCGGGGACGAGTCGAGGTCGCTTTCGGCGTTGGCCCGGCTCTACACGGCCGAGGAACGCTGGTCCGAGCTGGCTGATGTGCTGCGCCGTGAGCTCGAACACGGTGTGATGGAGCAGGCGGTCGAGTTCGAGCTCAAGTACCGGTTGGGCCAGGTCTCCGAGAAACACCTCGACGACAGATCACGTGCACTGGAGTGCTACCGGGAGATCCTCGCCGTGGAGCCAGAACACGAGGAGGCCACCGCTGCTCTCGAGGGATTGCTGGCCGCGAAGGAGCAGCAGGCCGAGGCGGCGCGGATCCTCTCCCCGCTCTACGAGGAGCGCGAGGCCTGGGAGAAGCTCGTTGGCACCTGCGAGATCCTCTTCGCCCACGCCGACGACGAGTTCGAGAAGCTCGATTTCCTGATGAAGCAGGGAGAGATCTTCTCCCAGCGTCTGGGTTCACCCGAGCGGGCCTTCGCCGTCTACAGCCGGGCCTTCAGGCTCAAGCCGACGGAAGCCGCGGCCCTCGAGCAACTCGAGCAGATCACCGCGATCCTCGACTCGTGGAGCGATCTGGTGGTGCTGCTCGAGGAGGGCGGTCGGGAAGCCGACGACCCGGAGGTGGGCAAGGATCTCTGGCTGCGCGCCGCGCGGATCCTCGACACCCAGCTCGACGACATCGAACGGGCCGTCGCCGCCTACAACGCCACCCTCGCTATTGACGCCCAGAACACGGAGGCCATCAGCGCTCTCGAGCAGATCTTCAGCCGCCTCGAGCGCTGGGCCGATCTGATCGGCGTGCTGCGAACCAAGGTCGAGATTACGGTCGACGCTGCCGACAAGGAGCAGATCTTCCGGCAAATGGCGATGATCCACGAGGAGATGCTGGAACAGCCCGAGGCGGCGGTCGGTTGTTTTCAGGAGATCATAGCCATCGACCCGACGAACCTCTCGACGCTGGCCGATCTCGACAAGCTCTACGTGCAGCTCGAGAAATGGACTGACTTGGCGGACAACCTGCAACAGCAGCTGGCGGTCGAGGGCGATCCCGAGCAGATCACCGCGATCAAGCTGCGCCTCGCCGACCTGCGCGAGACCAAGCTCGACGAGGTGGGCGCGGCGATCGAGATCTATCGCGAGGTCATCGAGAGCGATCCCGGGAACACAACGTCGCTGGAGGCTCTCGAGAGGGTCATCGAAAACGAGTCCTTCCGGCGTGAGGTGGCGGTGATCCTGGAGCCGGTCTACCGGGCGCTCGGCTCATGGCAGAAGCTGACCGACGTTTTCGAGATATTGATCGCGCAGGAGGAAACCGCGGCACGGCGAATCGACCTGCTGCACGAGATCGCGCAGCTCTACGAAACCGCTGGGGACGATCCTGAAAAGGCATTCAAGACATATGGCCGGGCCCTGGCAGAGGACCCCGCCGAGGAACGGACGCAGGAGGAGCTGGAGCGACTGGCTCGGGTGCTGGTGCTGTTCGACGACCTCGCCGCCCTCTATGCGGCCCGCGTCGAGAGCATCGATCAGGCGGATCTGGCTGCGGCCTACCACTTGAAGATCGCGCGACTGTACGAGGAGCAGCTGCAGGATGCCGCCCGGGCCATCGAGCATTACCGCAAGGTGCTCGAGATCGACCCGATGCACATCGAAGCGGCTACGGCGCTCGAGGGAGCCTATCAGATCACCGAGAACTACCAGGAGCTGGCCGGCATCTACCTGCGGAAGGTCGAAATGGTCCCGGATCTGGAGGAGCAGAAGCAGCTGCTTTTCAAGACCAGCCAGATCTACGAGGAGATCCTGGAGCAGCCACAGAAGGCGATCGAGGTCTATCTTCGGATACTCGATCTGGATGAGGACGATCTGGCGGCCATCGGGCAGCTCGAGGGACTCTACCTGCGTCTCGAGTGCTGGGAGGATCTCCAGGGCATCTACAACCGCAAGGTCGATCTGCTCGAGATGCCCGAGGAAAAGAAAGAGGTCTTGTACGTGCTCGGCGCGATGTACGAGCGCGAGGTCAAGGACGTCAGCAAGGCGATCGAAACCTACCAGCGAATTCTCGAATTCGATCCCGACGATTTCCAGGGCATCCAGCGCCTGGACCTGTTGTTCACCGAAACGGGACAGTGGCACGATCTGCTGTCGATCCTGGAGCGCGAGGTCGAACTCACCGAGGATCCCGACGAGGCTGTCTCTTTCAAGTTCCGCATCGCGGAGCTCTATGTCAGGCACCTCGATGACGTCGCGCGGGCCGTGGACTACGCCAAGGACATCCTCGAGGTTTCCCCGCACCACGAGCCGACGATCGGGGTGCTCGAGGAACTGGTACACGGGGATACCGAGCCGATGATCGCCGCCGAGGTGCTCGAGCCGCTCTACCGGGATCTCGCCGAGTGGCGAAAGCTGATCGATGTTTTCGAGATCAGGCTGAAGAACACCGAGGACGCCTGGCAGCGAGTGGAGATCCTGCACCAGATCGCCGACCTGCTCGAGAGCGATCTTCACCTCGACGCGCCGGGCGAGGCTTTCGACGTCTACGCCCGTGCCCTGGGCGAGGACAAGGTCAACGACAGGACGCTGGTCAGGCTCGAGGATCTGGCGGCGCAGACCGGCCGCTGGGAGGACCTGGCGAAGCTGTTCGACGCCCAGCTCGTCGGCGAGAGCGAGACCGAGCCGGCCGTGGCCCTCGGCCTGCGAGTGGCGGCGATCTACGAGGAGAAGCTCGATCGGGTGGACGACGCCGTTGAGAGATATCAGCGGGTGCTGGCAGTGGACGGCGAGAACCGGCCCGCGGTGATGCGCCTCGACAAGCTGTTCCAGATCGCGGAGCGCTGGAACGATCTGGCCGCGGTACTGCAAAAAGAGGCGGTGCTGGCCCTCGATCCCTCCCAGAGCCTCGATGTCCAGTTCCGCCTGGGGCAACTCTACCACCGCGAACTCGAGGACGTCGAAAAGGCGGTCGAGGTCTACCGCGACATCCTCGCCGCGGAGCCCACGCACGAACAGTCGATTTCCGCCCTCGAACTCCTGTTCGTCGAGGGGTCGCAACGCGGCGAGATCGTGGAGATCCTCGAGCCGCTCTACCGGATGCACTCCGAGTGGCAGAAGCTCGTCAACCTGCAGGAACAGCAGCTCGAAGACTTGACCGATGCGGCGGACCGCGTGCCGATGATGCACCGCATCGCCGAGATCTACGAAGAGCGGATGCTCGATCCGGTCGAAGCCTTCAATTGGTACTGCAAGGCGTTCTCGGCCGATCCCTTCGAGGAGCGATCCGGCGAGGATGTCGAGCGGCTGGCCGGATCGACGGACGCCTGGGGCGAGCTCGCGGATCTCTACCAGGATCTGTTCGCCAGGCACGAGGACGTGGCGGTCAAGCGCTTCGTCGCCAAACGGCTGGCGCAGGTGGCCGAAGAGCATATGCACGACGCCGCGCGGGCCGAGCAGGCGTATCGCGGGTGCCTGCAACTCGGCGGGGACGATCTGGACGTCCTCCAGGCCCTCGACCACATCTACACCCAGTACATGGAGTGGGAACGTCTGGTAGAGATCCTCGAACGGCTGGCCGGCGCGGTAGCCACCGACGAAGAGAAAGTGGCCTGCATCCACCGGATGGGCAGCGTGCTCGAAACCCAGCTGGACGAGATCGAGAAGGCGCGGATCGCCTACCACCACGTCATCGACAAACTCGATCCGGGCCACCGGGAGAGCCTCGAGCGTCTCGAGGAGATCTACGCGGACCGCGAGGCGTGGACCGAGCTGTTCGGCGTCTACGAGCGGATGAAGGACGCCTCGGAGAGCGAGTCGGCCCAGGCGGATCTCTACGCGAAGATGGGGACCATCGCGGCCGAGTGTCTCGCAGACACGGCCAAGGCCACCGAACTGTGGAACAACGTGCTCTCCATCCGGGGCGAGGATGAGCAAGCCCTCGAGGCGCTGGCGGAGCTCTACGCGCGGGAGGAGAACTGGAACGAACTGGTCGACGTGCTCGAGCGGGCGGTGAACATCGCATCCGAAGAGCAGACGCGCATCCGTTTTTACAGCCAGCTCGGGCTGGTCTGGGGCGAGTGCCTCAATCGTGACCGCAACGCCATCGAGAACTGGCAGAACGTGCTGATGATCGATGGCGACAACCTGCCGGCCCTCAAGGCCATGGCGAAAATCCGCGAGGCCAACCAGGAATGGGAGGATCTGATCGAGACGCTCGAGCGTATCATCGAGGTCGGCGCGGCCGAGTTCGAGCTGGAGGAGATCGAAGGCTACCACGCCAAGCTCGGCATGGTCCTGGCCGAGATGCTCGAGCGACCAATGGACGCCATTGACGCCTGGCAACGGGCGACGGCTGTCAACCCCACGAACATCGGACCTTGGCAGGCCCTCGAGAAGCTGTACGAGGACCAGGCGATGTGGGAGGAGTACGTCGAGGTCCTCGGCAAGAAGGGCGAGATCCTCGAAGGCGAGGAGCAGATCGAAATCTGGCTCGCCCAGGCCAAGGCCATCGAGGAAAAGCTCGAGGAGCCGCTCAGGGCCAAGGGGCCATACGTGCGGATCATCGGGGTCTCACCGATGCACGCGCATGCCTTCCAGCGCGTTGTCGAGATCATGACCGAGGAGGGAACCTGGGAGGAGTTGATCCAGCTCTACTCGAACCGGTTGAACTACGTGGCCGATACCTCCGAGGAGGTCCTCTTGCTGCAGAAGGCCGCGGCGGTCTACGAGGACAAGCTGAACCAGCCGGAGAACGCCTTTGCCGTGATGCAGCGGGCGTTCACAACCGACTACTCGAACGACGAGAGCGCAAAACACCTGGAGCGGCTGGCGTCCATCACCGACAAGTGGAACGAGTTGCTCGCCTCGTGCAACCAGGTGCTGCCGACGATCCAGGACAAGCAGGTGCAGATCGAGCTCTGCCTCAAGATCGGCAAGTGGTACGCCGACAAGCTGCAACATCCCGAGTATGCCATCGCCTACTACCAGCAGGTGCTGCAGATCGACACCAACAACGTCCCGGCCCTGCGGATGATCGGCGATCTCTATCGCAACGCCAAACAGTGGCCGGAGTTCGTCGATGTCCTTCAGCGCGCGGTGGCGGCCGAGGAGGATCAGGAACAGAAGAAGCT
>CAYZAI010000096.1:0-13905 GCA_964476305.1 uncultured Myxococcales bacterium | reverse complement strand
AACAGGAGGGCGAAACTCACCCCTCGCCGGTCGCCGCTGTCCGTCACGGCGTGGACATCGCCGAGGGGCACCCCGACCCCGGCTGCCGATGCGGGGACGTGCTGAAGGGGAAGATATCGCCCGCCGGCTGCCCGCTGTTCGCTACTGCCTGCACGCCCGCCGAACCGGTCGGGCCCTGCATGGTCAGCTCCGAGGGCAGCTGTGCGGCCCACTACCGGTACGCGCGATGAGGTGAGGCGTGGGCGCGAAGAACGACAGGATCCTGCTCGGACACGGCGGCGGTGGCCTCCTCTCGCGGGAGCTGATCGACGCCGAGATCGTCCCGCGCTTCGGCGCAGGGCCGCTGCGAGGGCTGCCCGACGCCGCCCGCCTCGACGCGGCCGGGACCGCGCTGGTCTTCTCGACCGACAGCTTCGTCGTGAAGCCGCTGGAGTTCCCGGGCGGGGACATCGGCGGCCTGGCCGTGCACGGGACCGTCAACGACATCGCGGTGGCCGGCGGGAAGCCGCGCTGGCTCTCACTGGCGCTGGTTCTCGAGGAAGGGCTGGAGATCGCGCTGTTGCGGCGCGTCCTGGACTCCGTCGCACGGGCCGCGGCCGACTGCGGTGTCGAGGTCGTCACAGGGGACACCAAGGTCGTCGGAACCGGCCAGTGCGACGGGATCTACGTCAACACCGCCGGGATAGGCGAGGCCATCCCCGGTTTCGTCCTCGCGCGCGAAAGCCTGCGGGAGGGTGACGCCGTGATCGCCAGCGGTCCCCTGGGTGACCACGGCATGGCCGTGATGGCGGCCCGGGCGGGGTTCCGCGCCGAGGGCCTTCGCAGCGACACGGCGCCTGTGCACCGCCTCGTGGAGGCGATCGCCGAGCTGGCTCCATCGGTGCGTTTCATGCGAGATCCCACCCGCGGCGGCGTCGCCGCGGTCGGGAACGAGATGGTCGAGGGGCTCGACGTCGGTCTCGTGCTCGACGAGGGGGCGTTGCCGTTCTTAGCGGAGACCCGGGCCGCGGCCGAACTGCTGGGGATCGATCTGCTCCACGCGGCGAGCGAAGGGCGGCTGCTGCTGGCCTGTGACCGGGACGCGGCGGTTGCGATTCTCGAGCGCTGGCGCGCGTCACCGGAGGGCCGCGGGGCAGCCGTCATCGGGGCTGTCGGGGGCCTGGCGGGACGGGTCGTCCTGGAAACCGTGATCGGTGTGCGCCGGCTGGTCGACGTGCCCCGGGGCGAGCTGCTGCCGAGGATCTGCTGATGCACGAGCTGAGCCTAGCCGAGGAACTGGCGGAGCGCCTGGAGGAGGTCGCCCGGCGCGAGGGTGCGGGCGGCATCGTCGCGATTCGGCTGGAGCTCGGGGCACTGTGCGGCGTGGACCGTGACGCCTTCGAGTTCGCGTTCCCGGAAGTGGCCCGTGGCGGCCTCGCCGAGGGGGCTCGTCTGGAGATCGAGGAGGTCCCCGTCTCGGTGCGCTGCCACAGGTGCCAGGCGGTGACCGAACCCCGGTACCCGGTGATTCGCTGCGCGAAGTGCGGCTCCGGGGACGTGGACATTTCCGCTGGCAGGGAGTTCAAGGTTCTTTCCATGGAGGTGTGCTGATGTGTCTCGATTGCGGTTGCCAAGAGGCGGGCGGACGAACCGAGGGAGTGGACGAGGGAGGGATCCACATCCACGTCCACGTCCACCTGGCCGATGGTCACGGTCACGTCCACGTGTCTCACGACCACGTGCACGATCACGGCCACGATCACGACCACGACCACGACCACGGACGGGAGATGCCGGAAGCCGGGCCACGGACGCGGACAGTGGAGATCGGCGCGAGCGTGCTCGCCCGGAACGACCGGGCCGCAGGGGGGGTCCGGTCGTGGCTCGAGGAGCGCGGGGTCGTCGCCGTGAACCTGATCTCCTCGCCGGGCACGGGAAAGACCCTGCTGCTCGAGAAGACGCTCGACGCGCTGCGCGGGCGGTTGGCCTGCGCCGTGATCACCGGCGACCAGCAGACCGACAACGACGCGCGCCGCCTCGCCGGCCGGGGAGCGCCCGTGGCGCAGATCGAGACGAGATCCGCCTGCCACCTGAACGCCGAGCAGGTCCGGAGCAGGCTCGAGTCGGTGGTGACCGGCGGTGTGCGACTGCTTTTCATCGAGAACGTCGGCAACCTGGTGTGCCCCGCGGCCTTCGATCTGGGGGAGAGGATGAAGATCGCTCTGTTGTCCGTGACCGAGGGCGAGGACAAGCCCCTCAAGTATCCCGGGTTGTTCCACGACGCGCCCGTGACCGTGATCACGAAACTCGACCTCGTGCCTCATCTCGATTTCGATCTGGAACGATGCCGGGAAGCGGTCCGGGCCGTCCGTCCGGAGGCGCGGATCATGGAGGTCAGCGCCTTGACCGGGCAGGGGATGGACGACTGGCTGGACTTCCTCGAGGAACTCGCCACCAGCGGAGCCGGTTGAGACCGGGTGCGCCAGCCGGTACCCAGCCGGCCCGGCTTCGTGTATGGTCCTTCCCGTGACGAGCGGCGAGCCAGCAGCGGACGGGAACGGCCACCCCCGGCGGCGGGAGCTGTCCGTGGACGAGCACGTGGACGGCGTGCTGGCCGGGGACCGCGTGGCCCTCGGGCGGACCATCACGCTGATCGAGAGTGACGCCCCGGCCCACCAGGAGAAGGCCCAGGCCGTGCTCGGGAGGCTGATGCCCCACACCGGCCGCTCGATCCGCGTCGGCGTCACCGGCGCCCCCGGGGTCGGCAAGAGCACCTTCATCGAGACGCTGGGGATGCGGCTCGTCGAGGAGGGGCACTCTCTGGCGGTGCTGGCCATCGATCCCTCCAGCCGCCTGACCCGCGGGTCGATCCTCGGGGACAAGACCAGGATGGAGCTGCTTTCGCGTGATCCGCGCTGCTTCATCCGGCCGTCCCCGGCCGGGGCGACCCTGGGGGGCGTGGCCCGCAAGAGCCGCGAGACCGTGGCCGCCTGCGAGGCGGCGGGTTTCGACACGGTTCTCATCGAGACCGTGGGCGTGGGGCAGAGCGAGGTCGAGGTCCGCTCGATGGTGGACTTCTTTCTGCTGCTGCTGATTCCCGGCGCGGGCGACGAGCTCCAGGGCATCAAGCGAGGCGTGATGGAGCTTGCCGACCTGCTGGTCGTGAACAAGGCCGACGGCGAGATGAGGCAGCGGGCGCTGGCCGATCGCGCGGAGCACGAGCGGGCGGTGCACTACCTGCAGCCGGCCACCCGCGGCTGGCGCACCGGGGCCCTCACGTGCTCTGCGCTGGAGGGAGAGGGCGTCGCCGGGGTCTGGGACGTCATCGAGCGTTTCCGGCGCGAGACCGCCGTGTCCGGCGTCTTCGAGGAACGGCGCCGGGAGCAGTCCCGGGCCTGGATGCGCGCGCTGGTCGAGGAGGAGCTTCGCTCCCGTTTCTACGGGGATCCGGAAGTGGCGCGCCTGTTGCCGGACGTGGAGCGGCGGGTGGTGGACGGCAGTCTGGCCGCAACCGACGCGGCGAAGCAGTTGCTCTCGGCTTGTGTCGGCGTTGCGCAAGAGAGCGGAATCGGAACAGCGGAGCCCGGGCGATCGGGAACCGCAGGAAGCGGTTGCTGAATGGGTGCGAGCAGAAAAATCCCAGTGAGGACCGTGGAACGCCTCGTCCAGTACCGGCGCATCCTCGAGATCGAGATGATCGAGGGGCCGCCGGAGCTGGACACGGTGTTCTCCCACGACATCGCCAAGTGCTGCACCTGCACTGCGGCCCAGGTCCGGCGGGACCTGATGGTGATCGGACACCAGGGCAGCACGAGCCGCGGCTACGATCGGCGCTCGCTGCTGCAGGCGATCAACGAGTTGCTGGGGCGCTGTGGCGTGAGGCGAATGGCGCTGGCCGGCGCCGGACGGCTCGGCACGGCCCTGCTCGCCCACTTCGTGGACCGCGGCCGGATGCTCGCCGCGGTGGCGGCCTTCGACTCCGATCCCTCCAAACAGGGGTGCCTGATCGCAGGTGTTCTCTGTCACCCCCCTGAGCGGCTCGTCGAGATCGTGCGACGCGAGGCCATAGATCTCGGCGTGATCGCCGTGCCGGAACGCGCCGCCCAGGACGTGGCGGACCTGATGGTGCTGGCCGGCATACGGGGGATCGTCAACTTCGCCCCGGTGGCGCTCCGGGTACCGGCCGGTGTCGTGGTGGAGACCATCGACATCTCCGGAGCCCTCGAGAAGGTCGCGTTCTTCGTCTGCCAGCCCCAAGACAGGAAGGGAAGACAGTCGGTTCTGGGCTCCTGAGCCGCCCGCCGGGAATTTGACCGGCTTCCCCGTGCGGTCCACTCTGCTCACCAGGAGGGGAGAAGGACATGGGAAGCCTGAAGGAGGTCCTGGCGCACGCCTTCGCGATTGGACCCGGGCCGGCTGGAGGCAGCCCGGAGCTGCCCGCGGTGCTGGAGCGGGCGGCCGGTGGCATCGTCGCGAGGGGACTCGAGACTCCGGCGGTCGTGGCGCTCGAGTCGCTGGCGCCCCTCGGATTCCTCGGCGGGCAGGCAATGCTCGCTGCCGGGCCACTGGTGAGCGCGCTCTTCCCGGGAGACGACTGGCACGAGGCGGCGGTCGCGCTCGAGGATCGCCGGATCCTGCGACGGTTCGCCGAGCGCATTGAGCAGCTGGCCCGGGGAGACCAGGAACGCTAGCCATGGATCCAGCCTCTGCCCGGGTGATCGCCATCACGGATTGCGGATCGACCACGACCAAGGCGATCCTCCTGGAGCGGGCGGGTGGCGTGTTCCGCCAGACCCATCGCGGGGAAGCCCCCACCACGGTCGAGGCGCCTGTCGAGGACGTGACCGTCGGCGTGCGCGCCGCCCTCCGCACGCTCGGCGAGAGCGCCGGCCGCCGCGTGCTCGACGACGGGGGCGAGATCATCCGCCCGGCCCGGGACGGCGAAGGTGTCGATCTGTACCTCTCCACCTCCTCCGCCGGGGGCGGCCTGCAGATGATGGTCGCCGGGCTCGTGCGGCGGATCAGCGCCGAGTCGGCGGAGCGGGCCGCCCTGGGCGCTGGCGCCATCGTGGCCGACGTCGTCGCCTGTGACGACGAGCGCCCGCTGCACCGGCAGATCGAGCGGGTCCGCCGGCTTCGACCGGACATGGTGCTGCTGGCCGGCGGCGTGGACGGCGGCGCCGAGCTCGGTGTGCTCGAGATGGCCGAGCTGCTGGCGGCGGCCGATCCGCGGCCGAGGTTCGGCTCGGGTTTCCGGCTGCCGGTGGTCTTTGCCGGCAACGCCCGGGTGCAGGACCGCGTGCGGGAGATTCTCGGCGGCCGCACGGACATGTTCCTGGTCGACAACGTGCGCCCGACCATCGACGACGAATCCCTGGGGCAGGCCCGGGAGCGGATCCACGAGATCTTCCTGGAGCACGTGATGCGCCAGGCCCCGGGTTTCTCACGCCTCGTGGGATGGACCGACGCGCCGGTGATGCCGACTCCCGCGGCGGTGGGGACGATCCTCCGAACGGCCGCGGAGCGCCGGGGCATCGGCGTGCTCTGCGTCGACATCGGCGGCGCGACCACCGACGTCTTCTCGGTGATCCGCGGTGCGTTCCACCGAACGGTGAGCGCCAACCTGGGCGTCAGCTACTCGGCCGCGTTCGTGCTGGCCGAGGCCGGGGTCGAGGCGATTCGCGCGTGGCTGCCCTTCGAGATCAGCGGCGCCGAGCTCGTCGACCGGGTGATGAACAAGACGATCCGGCCCACCACCATCCCGGACGACTGCCAGGATCTGCTGGTGGAGCAGGCCCTGGCCCGGGAGGCGCTCCGCTTGTCGTTCGCGCACCACCTCCGCTTCGCCACCGGGCTCAAGGGGCGCGTCGGAGAGCGCAACATCGACGCGGGTATGGTCGCCGGCGGACGGGACAGAAGCCTCGTCAGTACCCGGGACATCGACCTGATCATCGGCTCCGGAGGCGTCCTGTCCCACGCGCCGAGGCCGACCCAGGCAGCGGCGATGCTGATCGACGCTTTCGCCCCGGAGGGTGTGACCCGGATCGCCAAGGACTCGATCTTCATGATGCCGCACCTCGGGGTCCTGGCCGGGGTTCTTCCCGAGGCCGCGGCCACGGTCTTCGAGCGCGACTGCGTCGTCGACCTGTGCACCTGCGTGGCCCCCTGGGGATGCGGGAAGGCGGGTCGGCCGTGCCTGGTCGTGCGGCTCGAGAGCGACGGGAGCGGGCAGCGGGAGCGCATCGCATCGGGAGAGGTCAGGCGCCTGGATCTGGCGGCCGGGCGGCAGGCGGAGCTCGTCGTCGAGCCGGAGCGCGGGTTCGACGTCGGCGCGGGTCCCGGCCGGGCGCGGAGCGTGACGGTGACCGGCGGACCTTGCGGGGTGGTCGTCGACTGTCGCGGACGGCCCCTGGCGCCGGCGCTGGACCCGGAGGTCCGGCGGGCGGAGTGCGCCGGCTGGCTGCGGGAGATCGGCGCGCTCGATTCGGAGGCTCTTCCGTGATCGCGGTTTCCACGCCCGGGCTGATCGTGTCGCCGCGCGTCAGGCTGCGCAGGGCGAGACGCCTGCCGGTGGAGGGTGAGGTGCTGGTGGAGCTCGGCGCGTCGACGGACGCGAGCAGGGTCGTCGCGCGGGCGGAGTTGCCCGGGCCGCTGCACCCGGTGAGCGCAGCCGCGGCGCTGGGCGTGCCCCGGGCGGCCATCGTGGATTGCGTGAAAGTCCGCCCGGGCGATGTCGTCGGGCAGGGGAGCCTGCTCGCCTCGGCCCGCGGCCTGCTGGGTCTGTTCAACAGGGAAGTCCGCTCACCGGTGGGCGGGTCCGTCGAATCGATCTCGGCGGACACCGGGCAGATCGTCCTTCGGGCCGGGTGCCGGCCGGTGGAGCTCGCGGCCTACCTCGCCGGCGAGGTCGTCGAGGTGGTGCCCGGCTGGTCGGCGACGATCGAGGCGGAGGCCACGCTCGTGCAGGGCGTGTTCGGCACGGGCGGCGAGGCCATCGGAGAGCTGGCGCTGTGCGGCAGCTCCGACGGCCGGGTCGTTGCCGCCGACCTGAAGGATGAACATTGCGGTCGGATCCTCGCCATGGCCGGCAGCCCGGGGCTCGACGTGCTGCGCCGCGCCCGGGAGGTGGGGGTGGCCGCGGTGGTGGCCGCAGGGGTGCGGGGTGCGGACCTGCGCGAGCTGGCCGGGCGGGAGATCAACCTGGCCGCCACGGGCGACGAGGATCTCGGGTTCGTGCTGGTGATCACCGAGGGCTTCGGCGGGCTGAAGATGGGTCGGCGTGCGTGGGAGATCCTGAGCGCGCTGGAGGGCAGGCAGGTCTCCGTCAGCGGTGCGACCCAGGTCCGCGCCGGGGTGATCCGCCCCGAGCTGGTCGCCGGCCCGCTGGACGCGGCTCCCACCGCGGCCGTGTCCGTTTCCGCGGGCGTCGTCGGCACGAGGGTCCGCGTGGTCCGGGGACGCCACTTCGGCGCCCTGGGTGTGATCCGAGCCGCCCCGGCCGAGCCCGGGCTCCTCGCCACCGGCGCCCGCGCGGCCGTCTTCGAGGTCGAGCTCGACTCCGGCGAGCGGGCAGTCCTGCCGCGCTCCAACGTCGAGGCCCTGGCGGGCTGAGGACGGGCCCCCGATTGGGGGTTCCAAACGCCCGCCGTTGAGGTAGCGTGCTTCCCATCGGCAGTCGCCGGTGAAGCCCGGCGGCACAACCCAACCCTGAAGAGGTGCTTCGATGGCCAAGAAAACGATCAAGAAGATCCTGGTGACCGGTGCCGTGGGCCAGATCGGCTCCGAGCTGACCCTCGCACTTCGCGCGAAGTACGGCAACGACAACGTGGTGGCCACGGGGCGCAAGACCGAGCCTTCGGCGGAGCTGAGGGACTCGGGGCCGTTCCACTTCATCAACGTGAACGACCGCGCCTCGGTCGAGGAGATCGTGAAGAAGCACGGCATCGACACCATCGTGCACATGGCCGCGATCCTCTCGGCGGTGGGCGAGAAGAACCCGGAGCTGTGCTGGGACGTCAACATGAACGGCACGATCAACGTGCTGGACATCGCCCGCGACCACGAGATGGCCCAGGTCTTCGTGCCGTCCTCCATCGCGGCCTTCGGCCCGGGCACGCCCCTCGAGAACACGCCGAACGACACGGTGCTTCGGCCGACGACGATGTACGGCGTGACCAAGGTCTGCGGCGAGCTGGTCTGCGACTACTACGTGCGCAAGTTCGGGCTCGACGTGCGCGGCCTGCGCTACCCGGGCATCATCTCGTCCGAGACCCTGCCCGGCGGCGGCACCACGGACTTCGCCGTGGCGATCTACTACGACGCCGTGAAGCACGGGAAGTACACCTGCTTCGTGCGCGAGGACACGCGCCTGCCGATGATGTACATGCCCGACTGCCTGAAGGCGACCATGGACCTGATGGAGGCGCCCTTCGGCAAGCTGCAGCACCACTCGGACTTCAACGTCGGCTCCATGAGCTTCAGCGCCGGCGAGTTGGCCGCGTCGATCGAGAAGCACGTCCCGGGCTTCGAGGTCGTCTACCAGCCCGACTTCCGCCAGGCCATCGCCGACTCCTGGCCGAACAGCGTGGACGACACCGCCGCCCGGAAGGAGTGGGGCTGGGCCCCGGGCTGGAACCTCGAGAAGATGACCGTCGACATGCTGACCCGCCTGCGCGAGAAGCACGCCCAGGGCAAGATCTGACGGCGCTCAGAAATCCAGCTCGATGTGCACGACCCCGTTCTCGCGGCGGGTCCGGGCCGCGTGGCCGGTCTTCTGCATCACGGCCTGCATCGCCTTGTTCTCGACCAGGATCTCGGCCGTGAAGCCGGAGATGCCGTTGCGCCTCGCGATGTTGATCAGGTAGCGGAGCAGGAACGAGCCGATGCCGCGGTTGTGCCAGGTGTCGCGCACGGTGAAGGCGACCTCGGCCCGGTTCATGGTCGGGTCGAGGTAGTAGCGGCCGATGGCGAGGATCTCGTCGCCGTGGGCTTCGGGCTGGTAGGCGACGATGGCCACGTCGTTGCGATGGTCGATGTAGACGAAGTTCTGGATACGCTGCACGGGGATGCGCTTCAGGTGCGACATGAACCGGTAGTAGATGGCCTGCTGGCTCAGGTTGTAGAACAGATCGCGGACCGCCGGCTCGTCCGTCGGGTGCATCGCCCGGATGCTGACCTGGGTGCCGTCGTCGAGCAGCATCGAGGTCCGGAGCTCCCGCGGGCCGACGTGGACCCGCCCCTCGAGGTCGGCGAGGCTCTGGCGCAGGTACTTGGCCTCGAGGGCCTCCCGCACCAGCAGGGGCCGGAACCTGGGTTCGGCGATGCTGATCAGCGCCAGGGCGCGCTCCTGGATGCTCTTGCCGTGCAGGTAGGCCACGCCGTGCTCGGTGACCACGTAGTGCACGTCGCCGCGGGTCGTGACGACGCCCGCCCCGTGGCTCAGGTGGGTGACGATCCGCGAGACCTCGCCCGCCTTTGCCGTGGAGGGCAGGGCGATGATCGCCTTGCCGTGCTCTGCCCGCGCCGCGCCGCGATTGAAATCGACCTGTCCGCCGATGCCCGAGTAGAAGCGGGTGCCCAGCGAATCCGCGCAGACCTGGCCGGTGAGATCCACCTCCAGCGCCACGTTGATAGCCACCATCCGGTGCTGGCGGCTGATCAGGAAGGGGTCGTTGACGTATTCAGTGGGGTGGAAGGCGAAGCTCGGGTTGTTGTCGATGTAGTCGTACAGGCGCCTCGTGCCCATGCAGAAGCTGGCCACGATCTGGCCCTGGTCGATGGTCTTGTGCGAGCCGTTGATCACCCCGCTTTCGACCAGGTCGATTACCGAGTCGGTCAGCATCTCGGTGTGGATGCCGAGGTTCTTCTTGCGGCCGAGGTAGCCAAGCACCGCGTGGGGGATCTTGCCGATGCCGAGCTCCATGGTCGAGCCGTCCTCGACCAGGGCGGCCACGTACTCGCCGATGCGGTCGGTGATCTCGCCGAGGGTCGGGGGGGCGAGCTCGAGCAGCGGTGTCTCGACGGGCACCAGCAGGTCGATATCGTGGACGTGGATGAAGCTGTCGCCCAGGGTGCGCGGCATCAGCGGGTTGATCTCGGCGATGACGAGCCGTGCGTTCTCGGTCGCGCTCTTGTTGATATCGACCGAGATCCCGAAGCTGCACATGCCCCGCTCGTCCGGCGGCGAGACCTGGATCAGTGCCGCGTCCAGGGGCAGGCGCCCGGACTGGAACAGCCTCGGGATGTCCGAGAGAAAGATCGGCGTGTAGTCGCCAAGACCCTCCTGGATGATGCTCCGCACGTTCTCCGAGATGAAGAAGCTGTTGACCTTGAAGTGGGCGGCGAGCTTGTGGTGGGCGTAGGGCGCCTCGCCGAGGGTCAGCAGGTGCACGATCTCGGTGTCGGTCAGCTCGGCGCTCCGGGCGGTCAGGGCGCGAACGAGATCCTGGGGCTGGGCGCAGCCCGTGCCGACGAAGACCCGCTGGCCCGGGCGGATCTCGGCTACGGCGGCAGCGGCATCGACGATCTGGTCGGCGTAGCGCTCGCGCCAGGCGGGGTCGTAGGACGCGGGGCGGTTCTCGCTGTGCATCACTTGCCATCCTTGCGGGTGAGGATCATCCTGGCGTCGGCCACGACCGGCACCGTACCAACGGGACCGACGATGAAGGGGTTGATGTCGAGCTCGCCGATGGCCGGGAAGTCGGTGGCGAGCTGGCTGATGCGCTGCAGCGCGGCGGCGATGGCCTCTATATCGACGCCGCCGCCGGAGCCGTTGCCTTCCATCAGCTGGAACGAGCGCGTGCTGGACAGCATCTGCATCGCCTCGTCTGCGGTGATCGGCGCCAGGTGGAAGGCCACGTCCTGCATCACTTCGACGAAGATGCCACCGAGGCCGAACATCAGCATCGGCCCGAACTTGGAGTCGCGGGTCATGCCGAGGATCACCTCCCGGCCACGCGGCGCCATCCTCTCCACGTAGAGGCCGTCGATCCGGGCCTCGGAAATGCGTCTGGGGATGCGCAGCATCATCAGATCGAAGGCGTCGCGCACCCCCTCGGAAGTCGAGACGCCGAGCTTGACGCCGCCCACCGCCGCCTTGTGCACCACGTCCGGCGACACGACCTTGATCGCCACCGGAAAGCCCACGCGCTCTGCCACGGCCATGGCCTCCTCGGCGCTGGTGACCAGCTGGCCCTCGGGCACGTGGAAGTCGTAGGAGCGCAGCACCTCCTTTGCGTCGATTTCCGGCAGGCGGCCGCTGCCCGAGCGCTGGCAGCGCGCGAGGATCCGCTCCACCCGTCGCCGGTTGACGGGCAGGCGGGTCACCACCCGCGGCGGCCGGATGCGCCACGAGGCGTAGTCGACCATGGCCTGGAGCGCGCCCGCCGCGCGGCCGGGCGAGGCGAAGTTGGGGATGCCCAGCCCGGTCAGCGCCCGCCGGGCCCGGCTGATCTCGTCTCCGCCTCCCATGAACGACGCGATGAGCGGCTTGTGGCTCCGCGAAAGGCCGCCGAGCAACTCCGCGGTCACCTCGGGCCGGGTCATGGCCAGCGGGGCCAGCAGCACGAGCATCGCGCTCACCTCCGGATCATCGCGGACGATCTCGAGCGCGCTCGCGAAGCGCTCCGGAGGCGCATCCGACCGCAGGTCCACCGGGTTGCCGGGTCTCGTGCCGGGGGGCAACAGCGCGGACAGCCGCTGCTGGGTCTCGGGCGCCAAGGGGGCGAGCTCGATGCCACAGCGTTCCAGGGAGTCGGCGGCCAGGATCGCCGGGCCACCGGCGTTGGAGATCACGGCCACGCGCTTGCCCGGTGGCAGGGGCTGCATCGCCAGGGCGCGGGTGAAGTCCACCAGCGAGTCGAAGGTGTCGGCGCGAACGACGCCCGATCGCCGGAACGCGGCACCGTAGGCCGAGTCTCCGCCGGCCATGGCCCCGGTGTGGGACGAGACCGCCCGTGCCCCGGCGGCCGTGGAGCCGGCCTTGAGGATGATCAGGGGCTTGCGGCTCGCCACGGCGTCGGCCGCACGCAGGAAGCGCGGGCCGGACTCGACGCTCTCGAGGTAGCACATCACGACCTGCGTCTGTTCGTCCTCGGCCAGGGCTTCCAGGAGATCGATCTCGGAGAGGTCGGCCTTGTTGCCCAGGCTCGCCATCTTGGCGATGCCGATGCCCAGGTCGCGGGCGGCTCCCAGGATCGCGGCGCACAGCGCGCCGGACTGGGAGAGCACCGAGACGTTTCCCGGCACCGGCGCCTCGCGGGCGAAGGTCGCGTTGAGCCGGGCGCCGGTGTTGACCAGCCCCACGGAGTTGGGCCCGAGGAGCCGGATGCCGCGCTCATGGCAGAAGGTGGACATCCGGTGCTCCAGCTCGGCGCCGTCCTCGCCGGCCTCCTTGAATCCGGAGGAGAGGACCACCGCGGTGCGGGCATGGACCCAGGACGCCTGTTCCAGGGCGGCCAGCACCCCGGCCGCGGGCACGGATATCACCACCTGCTCGATCTGTCCGGAGAAGTCCTTGAAGGACGGTACGCAGGGCAGCCCGAGGATCTCGTCGGCGTGGGGGTTGACCGGGACGATGCGGCCCGCATACCCGCCGCCGATCAGGTTGCGCAGGATCTCGTGGCCGACCTTGCCCGGATGGCGGGACGCGCCGATCACGGCCACGGACTCGGGGCTGAACAGGGATTGCAGCATGGAACCTCCAGGCGGGAACATAGCACCGCCCAAGCGGTGCGGAACCTTTTTTCGGGAGGGCCCCGAGCTTCCACTCGCCCTGCCAACTCGCCCGGCCGCGCTTGACCTGGGAGGGAGAACCATGCACACTGTCGCGTGTGGCACGCAGTTGCGTGTTTCACCCGAATAGGTGAGGAGCGGAATGAAGCGCCAGAACATCACGATATCGCTGCCGACTGATATCCTGAAGAAGGCCAAGCACTTGGCGGTGGAGCAGGGGTCCTCCGTTTCCGGGCTGCTCGCGGCCTATGTCGAGTGCCTCGTCGATGAGGCGCGGGAGCGCGAGAGGGCCGCCGGCAGGATCCGGCGACGGCTCGCCAGCGGGCTCGACCTCGGGACCCGCGGGGAGATTTCGTGGACGCGGGAGGATCTCCATGCCCGCTGAGTTCGTCGATACCAACGTGCTTGTCTACGCCCACGACGTCTCGGCGGGCTCCAAGCGCGAGGCGGCGGCCTCCCTCGTCGCGAGGCTGCTCGACGAGCAGGTCGGATGCCTGAGCGTCCAGGTGCTGATGGAGCTGGCCGCCACGCTGACCCGCAAGATACCGAACCCCCTGCCACCGGCGGCCGCGGCGGACGTCGTGCGCGACTTCTCCACCTGGTCCGTCTTCGCTCCGGGGGCGGGAGACGTGATCGCGGCCCTGGGCATCGGCGATCGCCACCGCATCGCGTTCTGGGACGCGATGATCGTCCGCGCGGCTTCCGCGCTGGGCGCGGAGGTGATCTGGAGCGAGGATCTGAGCGACGGCCAGGAGTACGAGGGCGTCATCGTCCGCAACCCGTTCTCGAAGGTCCCTCGGTAACGGCTGTTGCAGGTCCGCTGCGTGCGCGGCGGGCCCTAGGCCGCGCCGTCACTGCTGCAGGCAGTAGACCTTTTTTCGGGTTTTCATTCCCCCACGCCGCATTCCGATGCTCTTAACCGGGTTCCATTGCAGAATCGGCGCTATAATAATGTCAAACCGGACTTCGGCAGCCATATTTGCGGTGCCATGGCAGGAAAGGAACTCGTCATGAAGAAAATGATGGATCTGTTTTTCGTTCTCGCTCTGCTCGCCGCCGGTCCGTCGGCGGGATGCGGCGGCGACTCCGGAGGTGACGACGACGGTGCCTCCGACGCGGACTCGGATGCCGACACGGATACGGACACCGATACCGACACGGACACCGATACCGATGCGGACACGGACGCGGACA
>CAYZAI010000095.1:10129-13924 GCA_964476305.1 uncultured Myxococcales bacterium | reverse complement strand
GATGGGGATCTGCTCGCCGAGCTTGGCCGCGGCCGCGCCGGCGAGATCCGCGCCGATCTCGCAGCCCACGGCCTCGACCGCTGCGCAGTTCGCGTACGCCTGCTCGCACTTCTCCTCGCATGTCTCGGTCGAGCCCGCGGCCGGGGCGAGTGCGACCGCGGCGGCGACGCACGAGGCGATGAGCGCGAGCCCTCTCGTCGGTTCACCTGTTTTCATGCCGAAAAAGTACATTCTTTTCCCGTGAACGGTCAAGGGACGAGCCCCGGCTCCAGCGCGGACAGGTACCCGGGCAGTCGCGCCGCGAGGTAGAGGGGCAGGCTGACCAGGGTGCAGGGCCTGTGCCCAGGATGCACCCAGGATGCCCAGGATGCACCCCAAGGATGCATAGGGAGTGCAGGGATCAACTTGATATCAATCGATTTTTTCTGGAATTGACATGACCATGAACATGGTTCACTACTGAACCATGATCATGCTCAACATCCACGAGGCCAAGACCCAGCTCTCGCGGTACCTGCGGGGCCTGAAGCGTGGGCAGCGGATCGTGCTGTGCCGGCGCAACGTGCCCATCGCCGAGATCGTGCCCATCGAAGGCCAGAGGGAACAGGGCGCGAGGCCCCGGCCCATCGGCCTGGCCGCCGGCGAGTTCCAGGTCCCCGCCACGTTCTTCGATCCTCTGCCCGAGGACATCCTCGCGGGGTTCGGAGAGCCCGCCGATCCGGAGGCCGCGGATTGAGGATCCTGCTGGACACCTGCACGTTCCTGTGGGTCATCAGCGGCGACGCCGCGCTCTCCGAGCGGGCGCGGCGGCTCGTGACCGATCGCGGCAACGAGTGCTTCCTGAGCTCGGTCTCGGCCTGGGAGATCGCGGTCAAGAACGTCATCGGAAAGCTTCCCCTGCCGGACCTGCCGGATCGCTTCGTCCCGGCCGAGCGCGAGCGCCACGGGATCGCGCCGCTGCCCCTCGACGAGTTCTCGGCGCTCCAGCTCCCGCGGCTACCGCTGCTGCACCGGGATCCCTTCGATCGGATGCTGGTCTGCCAGGCCCTCGCCGGGGGTCTGACGATCCTCACCCCGGACGAGCAGATTCGCAGCTACCCCGTGCTCACGGACTGGTAGGTCGAAGGGTACGAAGCCCGGCGGCCGTGCGCCTACTCCACCACCGGCACGGGGTTGATGGCGCGCACGCCCACGCCGCCCAGGTAGCCGTAAGAGTTGGCGTCCGCCGTGCCGACCACGGAGAGGCCCACCTGGTCGTCGGCGACCAGCACGTGGGCCCCGTCCAGGCAACCGGTGGTGTTGCCCGGGTCGTCGATGAAGAAGCGGCCCACCTCCCAGTCGCTGGAGCCGACCTGGGTGAACGACGTGTCGGGCAGCACGCCCATGCAGTCCAACTCCACGGGGACGCCCGTCGGGCGGACGACGATGATGTGGTCGTAGTCGAAGTCGAACACGTTGTCCGTGTTGAACACGTACCGATCGAGGAACTGCCCCGCCGGCGGCGACTGGAGCATCATCGGGTCGCCCTCGGAGTTCGAGCAGCCGCCGTAGGTGCAGCCGGTCATCACCTGGTACGCGAAGAACGGCCCCTCGGGCTCCTGGGGGTCGGGCGGATTGTTCAGGGTGCCCACGGCGTAGTGATCCAGGGCGTCGATGAACTCCAGCATCTCCCCCTGCTGGGAGAACGTGTACGAGGCGCCCATCGGGGCCGGGGGATCGAAGGTCACGGTCATGTCGTCGGCGCCGGCGATGACACGCCAGACCACGGGGTCGTCGGGCTGGCTGTAGCAGCCCTGGCGCGGCGCGTGGCGGGCGAGCACGGTCTCGGTGCCCCAGGCCGCCAGAGGCAGGATCTGCTCCTCGACGTGGTCGCAGGCGGCGTACATCCCCGATGGCACGTTGGCGCAGGAGTGGCCGCCGAAGACCGACACGGGCTTGTCGGCCAGCACCACGGTGCCGGTCACGTCCTGGTCGATGGTCCCCGCCTCGAAGGCGATCACGTCGTAGGCCCCGAGCGTGTACTGGGTGGACTCGACCCCGGCGGCGAAGGGCCCCACGCCGCCCATCTCGGCCACGGCCACCGAGGGGATGAACGAGATGTGGGTGTCGTCCTCGGCGATCACGACGGTGACCTGGGAGCGGAGCTGCTGCCAGGACGACCCCGGTCCGGCCCCCCAGGCCGCGACGATGTAGGTGCCGTCCAGGCTGGTGGTCGGGATCAGCAGCGAGGCGTCGGTGCTGTAGAGCTCGTGGCCGTAGGGGTTCCACTGGTAGGCGAGGATCGGCACGTTCGCGGACAGCCGGAAGCCGCCGTTCAGGGCGATGCCCTGCCGCTCGATCTGCTGCGGCGCGACCAGGCACCCCGCGGAGCAGGCTACGTTGATGACGTGGAGCTGCCCCGGCGTCAGCTCGACCCCGTAGATCGCCCCCTGGACGCCGTGCTCGAGGGTCACGGAGGCGTTCTGGTCCTCGTGGGGGTTCGAGACGACGATGGCGAAGGTCTGGGGATCGCAGTCGTCCCAGTTGTCCAGATCGGCGGTGAAGAACTCGCAGCCCACCGAGGTGTGAGCCGCGGCCGCGTCGACGCAGGTCGGCGGGATGACCGGACCCGTGTACTCGGTGTCGGTGTCGCCGTCCGAGTCGGCGTCGGCGTCGGCGTCCGCGTCGGTGTCGGTGTCACCGTCCCCGTCGGAGGCGCCGTCGTCGTCTCCGTTGAACGTGGCGTCGGCGCCCTCGCACCCGGCCATCGCGGCCAGGGCCAGGGCGAGCAGGGTCGGGAGCAGGAGCTGCGTGCGGTACCGTTCCATGCGTTCCTCCATGTGCGCACCATAGGGTCGTCCCGGATTCTACACCGATCGGGGTCGGCTGCGGGAAACTATCGGAGCTCGGCAGGGGGATTTACGCGTTGTTCTTGCGGAAGTCGGCCATGAACTGCGCCAGCTTCTCGGCGCCCTCGACCGGCATCGCGTTGTACATCGAGGCGCGCAGGCCGCCCACGGAGCGGTGGCCCTTGAGGCCCGAGAAGCCCGCCTTGCCCGTCTCGTCGATCATCTTCTTTTCCAGATCCTCGGTGGGCAGGCGCCAGACGACGTTCATCCGCGAGCGCGAGGCCTTGTCCACCGGGCAGCTGTACCAGCCGCTCGAGCCGTCGATGGCCTCGTAGATGGCGCCCGAGCGCCTCGCGGCGCGGCGCTCGGCCTCGGCCAGCCCGCCGATCTCCTTCACCCACTCCAGCGTCAGCTTCATCATGTAGATCGCGAACACCGGGGGCGTGTTGTACAGCGAGGTGTCCTTGGCGTGGACCTTGTACGAGAGGTAGGCCGGCACGCTGTCCTTCGAGCGCTCGATGAGATCCTTGCGGATGACCACCACCGCGAGGCCCGCGGGACCGAGGTTCTTCTGGGCGCCGGCGTAGGCGACGGCGACGCGCTTCCAGTCCACCGGGCGCGACATGATGTGCGACGACATGTCCACGACCAGGGGCACGTCGCCGGTGTCCGGGAGCTCGTGCATCTCGATGCCGCCGATCGTCTCGTTGCCGCAGACGTGGACGTACGAGGCGTCGGCGCCTGCCTTGATCTCGGCGGCCTTGGGCATGCGCGTGAACTTCTGCTCCTCGCCGGTCCAGGTCACACGGATGGTGCCGAGCTTCTTGGCGTCCGCGATGGCCTTCTTGGCCCACGAGCCCGTGTTGACGTAGTCGGCGGGCTTGCCCTCGAGCATCAGGTTCATCGGGACCATCGCGAACTGCAAGGTGGCACCGCCCTGGAGGAACAGCACGTCGTGCGTCTCGGG
>CAYZAI010000095.1:0-10119 GCA_964476305.1 uncultured Myxococcales bacterium | reverse complement strand
GGGCACGGCGAGCAGCTCGCGGAAGATCGCGATCGCGCCCTGGTGCACGGCGTCGTAGATCTTGCCGCGGTGGCTCATCTCGATCAGCGACATGCCGGAGCCCTGGAACTCCACGAATTCTCCCGCTGCCTTCTCGAGGGCGGGCAGGGGCAGGGTGCAGGGGCCGGCGGCGAAATTGAAAATCCGTTTGGTCATGGCTCGTACCTCCTACTTGCTGGTGAACTTGCCGACGATATCGACCACCATGTCGCCGATTCTGAGCAGGTTCTCCTTGCTCGAGGCGCCCAGGTGCGGGGCCAGCACCGTGTTCGGCGCACCGGCCAGCGGGCTGCCGTAGATCTCGTCCTTGTACCAGACGTCGGAGGCGTAGCCGCCGAGCTGCCCGGACTGCAGGGCGGCGGCGATATCCTCCTCGACGACGCACTTGCCGCGACCCGTGTTGACGATGACCGCGCCCTTCTTCATCTTGGCGATGCGGTCCTTGTTGATCATGCCCTTGGTCTCGTCGGTCAGCGGCGTGTGCAGCGAGACGTAGTCCGCCCCGGCGAGCAGCTCGTCGAGGGATCCCTTCATCTCGGCGTGGGGCGAGCTCTGGACGTAGGGGTCGAAGGCGGTGACCTTCATGCCGAAGGCCCGGCAACGCGTCGCGACCTCGGTGGCGATGCGGCCGATGCCGACCAGGCCGAGGGTCTTCTGGTACAGCTCGGTGCGCCCCAGCTCCTTCTTCAGGAACTTGCCGCCGGCGATGCCGTTGTGGGCCTCGACGATGCGGTTCGGAAGGGCCAGCATCAGCGCGAGTGCCATCTCGGCCACGGCGACCGAGGAAGCCTCCGGCGTGTTCACGGCCTTGATGCCCTTCTCCTGGCAGTAGGCCTTGTCGACGTTGTCCATGCCCACGCCGCCGCGGATCACCAGCTTGAGGTTGGGGGCCTTGTCGATGTACTCCCGCGTCACTTTCGTTTTCGATCGGATCAGCACCACGTCGGCTTCGGCCACCCGGCCGGTGTCGTCGAAGACCTCGCCGAAAGGCGCGAGCCTGGCCGGCAGGGACGGATCGAATGCGTCGGAGATCAAGATCTTCATGGTCGTTGCCTCCTTCCTGGCAGCTGTTCGCGGTGCCTGAGAGGGACCGCGCAGTCAATCTAGTGAGTTTGATATCCGAAGACAAGCGTTTCCGGGTCTTTCACAAGTGAAACGTCGGCTTTCTCGGCGGGAACGTGCGGAACGCTGCGGTGGAACGGACGATGCCGCGGCCCGCGCGAAAGCTGGCGCCAACCCAGGAAGGGCGGTGTTTCGTGGTTGGCACAAGGATTGCTTCAATAACGGACAAACGGCGGGCCTGATTCCAGATGCCCCCCCACATCCACCGGGTTCGCCGTTTTGTTTAGCGTTTCGAAGGCGGCGAGTTCGCAACCGATGTCCCCCCACATCGAGCGAGCCCGCCGTCTTTTTTTTCTGTCAAATCGCTCCACGACTGACCTCGACCTCGCGGTTGCAGCTTTTCGGGACGGCGCGCGGCTCTTGTGGTATGCCGGTGACGTTCGCAGCGAAAGGAGGGAAGGCCATGTCGAAAAACGCGACTCATCTTCTCGTCACAGCTTCGCTGGCCGCGAGCCTGCTCGTCGGGTGCGGTTCGGCCCAGGTGGAGGCAGGGAGCGGAGGCGATGGCACCGGGGACGGGGCCTCGGGAACCGCTGAGGGAGGCGAGGCCTCGGGCATGGAGCGCATCCGCTGGTTCGTCGAGCAGGCCGGGGTCAAGCGCATCGAGGGCGATATTCAAGGAGCTCTGGACCTCTATCTCGAGGCCGCGTCGCTCTGCGAGTCGATCATCACGGTAGAGTGCGCGGACGTGCACTACGAGGCCGCGGGGATCGCCTACGAACGGATGGAGCGCGACATGTCCATCGCCGAGTACGGCAAGGCCGTGGATATCTACCTCAGGTTCGGCGGCAACTCCCTGGCCAAGGCCGCGGTGGCGCTCAACTCGGTGGGCGTGATGTACCGGGAGATGGCGGAAAAGACCAAGGCGCGCAACGCCTTCGAGCACGCGCTGCAGATCTACTCGGAGACGCCGGACGAGTTCAAGAGCAAGGCCAACATCGAGAAGATCAAGCAGAACATCCGCGCCCTCGACGAGGGCTACCACTAGGCGCCGGACACGGGCCTCCCGAGCCAGCGTGCGAGGCGATCCGCGTCGTCGTCGTCGAAGCGGACGAACTGGGCGCCGTGACGGTGGCCGTCGCCCGCCCGCTCGCTCCAGACCACCCGGGCCGCGGCCTTCACCGGCCGGGCGCGCCGATCCCGCGACAGGAAGACGCTGACGCCGACCTCGCTTCCCGTGGCGACGGATCTTGGGATCTCGAAACACAGGCCGTCCGGGCTCAGGTTGATGGTCCACGAGCTGTGGCTCTCGTGGCCATCCACGTCGATCCTGACCCTCACCCGCTGGCGGAGGAACCGGCGGTGGTAAGGGTACGCCTCGCGCACGTCGTTGCTCACGGGGACATGATAGCAGAAGCAGAGGCCCTTGGGCGAGAACGGAAAAACACCAGGGAAACAGGGGTCGGTCCAGCGCGGTTCCGCAATGGAGCAACTAGGCTGAACCCGAATCGGAGTCGGAGTCGGTATCGGAGTCGGTATCGGAGTCGGTATCGGTATCGGTATCGGTATCGGAGTCGGTATCGGTATCGGTGTCGGTATCGGCGTCGGTGTCGGCATCGGTGTCGGCATCGGTGTCGGCATCGGTGTCCGCATCGGTATCCGTGTCGGTGTCACCGTCGGCGTCACCGTCGGCGTCCGCGTCCGTGCTCGGGTCATCGTGGTAGCAGAGGCCGATGGACGTGTCGCACTTCCAGAACATGTCGTGCAGGGCGACGCAGTCCTCGTCCGAGGTGCAATCCTGCTGGCAGGTGTTGGCTTCGTCACAGTAGTAGCCCGGATCGCAGCCGCCGCTGCCGTCTCCGTCGCATTCGGGCGGATCCGTGCTCTCTGAGCAGGCGGCGATCAGCAGGCCGCCGAGCAGCACACAGGCGAAGACGATGCAGCTTCTCTTCAAGGTGGTCATGGCTTTCTCCTCGTTTCAGTTGCCGTCGACTGGGTGAATCATACCAGAGGCCGGACAGGGCCCGCAACTTCGCCGGGAAATCTCCCGGACCAGCCCTCGAGCGGCGGGGTGCTGCGCCAGATCTGGGACGCGTACTCGGCGATGGTCCGGTCGCTCGAGAAGCGGCTGGTGCGCGCCGTGTTCAGGATCGACATCCGCGTCCACTGCCCGGGGCGGGCGAAGGTCTGGTCCACGCGGGCCTGGCAGGCCTGGTAGGCGGCAAAGTCGGCCAGCACCAGGTAGCGATCCCCGTGGTCGAACAGCGCCTGGAGGATCGGCCAGAAGGCGCCGCTCTCCCCCGGCGTCAGGGTCTCGCCCGCCAGGAGATCGAGCACCTCGCGCAGACCCTCGTCCGCCACGGCCACGGCCCGAGGATCGTATCCGCGCCGCCACAGGGCGTCGACCTCGTTCTTGGACAGGCCGAAGAAGAAGATGTTCTCTTCGCCCACGACCTCGCCGATCTCGATGTTGGCTCCGTCCCGCGTGCCGATGGTGAGGGCGCCGTTCATCGCGAACTTCATGTTGCCCGTGCCCGAGGCCTCTGTGCCCGCGGTCGAGATCTGCTCGGACAGGTCGGCGGCGGGGATCAGCAACTCGGCGAGGGAGATGCAGTAGTTGGGGACGAACAGGAGCCGCAGGCGATCGCGGACGGCCGGGTCACCGTTGATCAGCCGGCCCGCGGCGTTCGCGAGGTGGATCACGCGCTTGGCGAGGTCGTACCCGGGAGCGGCCTTGCCGCCGATCAGCACCGTGCGCGGCGGGCGGTCGCCGCCGCGGTCGTGCTTGATGTCGAGGTACAGCCGGAGGGCATGGAGGATGTTCAGCAGCTGACGCTTGTACTCGTGGATGCGCTTCACCTGCACGTCGAAGAGCGAGTCCGGATCGACCTGTTGGCCCATGTTCCGGGAGATCCACTCGGCCAGCCGCAGCTTGTTGGTCCGCTTGGCGTCGCGGAAGCGGCGGGCGAAGTCGGGATCGTCGGCCAGCGGCTCTATGGCGGCGATGCGCTCGAGGTCGCGCACCCACTCGCCGCCGATGCGTTCGTCGATCAGCGAGGCCATCGCCCGGTTGCACCCCGCGACCCAGCGGCGCGGCGTGACGCCGTTCGTCTTGTTGTTGAAGCGTTCGGGGTACAGCTCCGCGAAGTCAGGGAAGAGCCGCTCGCGCACCAGGTCACTGTGCAGCGCCGAGACTCCGTTGACCGAAAAGCTGCCGACCACCGCCAGGTTGGCCATCCGCACCCGGCGCTCGCCGCGCTCGTCGATCAGGGACACCCGCTGCAGCCGGCCCTCGTCGCCGGGGAAGCGGGCGCGGACCTCGTCCAGGAAGCGCGCGTTGATCTCGCAGATGATCTGCATGTGGCGCGGCAGCAGGTACTCGATGAGGCCCACCGGCCACTGCTCGAGCGCCTCCGGCAGGATCGTGTGGTTGGTGTAGGCCATCGCGTGGCCGGTGATGTGCCAAGCCTCGTCCCAATCGAGCCCGTGCTCGTCGACGAGCAGCCGCATCATTTCTGGCACGGCCAGGGCCGGGTGGGTGTCGTTGAGCTGGAACACCGCGTGCTCGTGGAGGTTTCGCACCGAGTCGTGGATCTTGAGGTGGCGCCGGATGGCGTCCTGCAGGGTCGCCGAGACGAAGAAGTACTCCTGCTTCAGCCGAAGCTCCCGGCCCACCAGCACCTTGTCGTTGGGGTAGAGCACGCGGGAGATGTTCTCGCTGGCGTTCTTGTCCTGCACCGCCTGGATGTAGTCGCCGCGGTTGAAGTTGGCGAAATCGAACTCGCGCGAGGCCTTGGCGGACCAGAGCCGGAGCGTGTTGACCACTTCGTTGCGGTAGCCGGGGACCAGGAAGTCGTGGGCCATGGCCATCACGTTGTCGGTATCGATCCAGCGGAAGGCGAGTCGCCCGTTGCCCCCGCTGTGGGTCTCGACGCGGCCGTGGAAGTGGACCGGGAAGAGGTCGTCGGGGCGCGGGACGTCCCAGACGCTGCCGTAGCGCAGCCAGTTGTCCGGGACCTCCGTCTGCCGGCCATCCTCGATGCGCTGGCGGAAGATGCCGTACTCGTAGCGGATGCCGTAACCCATGGCCGGCAGGCCCAGGGTCGCCATCGAGTCGAGGAAGCAGGCGGCCAGGCGCCCGAGGCCGCCGTTGCCCAGGCCCGCGTCCCACTCCTCCTCGAGCACGGCCTCGATGTCCAAGCCGAAGCCCGCGAGCGCGTCCCGGGCGGCCTCATAGGCGCCGAGGTTCCGGAGCGTGTCACCGAGCAGCCGGCCGATCAGGAACTCGAGGGACAGGTAGTACACGCGGCGGGTCTCGGGACGGTAGTAGGCCCGCTGGGTACGGTTCCAGCGGTC
This sequence comes from uncultured Myxococcales bacterium, assembly GCA_964476305.1. Lineage (GTDB taxonomy): Bacteria > Myxococcota_A > Polyangia > JAAYKL01 > JAAYKL01 > CAYZAI01. The sequence goes on along the minus strand of CAYZAI010000095.1, from coordinate 4,662 downwards.
GAGCAACCGGTCGCGCACGGCGCGGCCGAGGGCCTCGTAGAAGTCCCGCCCGGTCACGGTGTGCTCGTCCTTGGCCTGGCTGTACTCGATGTGCTCCTTGAGCGAGCGGCCGAAGGCCGAGGCGTCCATGCCCAGGTCCGTCGCGGTCAGCTCGCTCCATGTCGCCGGTCTCGGCTGCTTCTTCATCGCGGTGCCCTCCCGCGGCTCGCGGTTCCCGCGAGTCGCTGCGTGGCCGTGCCCACTTCTTCACCGGGGCTGTCCAGTCTAGTCACCGCGCGAGCCGGATGTCCAGGGCCGGGAACGGTTCAGCGGGGCGGGCCGGAACCGCGGGAGCGGCGCCGGCGCTGCTGGCCACCGCCGGGGGCTCCCGGACGCTGGCCTCGCGACGGAGACGGCGACTTGGGGCGGGGAGGGCGGGCGGCCCGTTCCGCATCGGCCGCGGCCTTGCGCTCGGCCTTCTCCCTGGAGCGGGCACGCTCCTCGGCCTTGCGCTTCCGGATCTCGGCGATGCGCTCGCCGATGGGCACCTCGAACCGCTCCCCCGGGGAGCGGTCGTAATCGAAGCCGGCGAGCCGCTCCCGGGGGATGCGGCGGCCGATGTGGCGCTCGATCCGTGCCAGATCCTGCTCCTCTTCGCGGGAGACCAGGGTGATGGCCACGCCCGTGAGATCGACGCGGGCCGTACGGCCCACCCGGTGGATGTAGTCCTCGGGCACGTGGGGTACGTCCACGTTGACGACCAGGGCCAGGCCCTCGACGTCGATGCCGCGGGCCGCGATGTCCGTGGCCACCATCACGCGGAAGCGCCCGTCCTTGAAGCCGCCGAGGGCCTCGGTGCGGCGGGTCTGGCTGCGGGCCCCGTGGATCAGCGCGCACGGGACCCCCTGGCGCTCGAGCAGGGCGGCCAGCCGGTTGGCGCGGTGCTTGGTGCGGGTGAAGGCCAGCACGCTGTCGAAACGCGATCCCGTGAGCAGTGCCGCGAGCAGCCAGGGCTTGAGCGGATCCGCCACGGGGTAGGCGAAGTGGGTGATGCCCCGCGCCGGCGCCGACTTCCGCTCCACGTTGATGGGAACGGGATCGACCAGGATCGAGCGTGACAGCGTCACGATGGGTTGAGGAAGCGTGGCCGAGAACAAGAGGTTCTGGCGCCGCGGCGGGAGCTGCGCCAGGACGCGCTCGACGTCGGGCAGGAAGCCCATGTCCAGCATGCGGTCCGCCTCGTCCAGCACCAGCACCTCGAGCCCGTCCAGGCGGGCATAGTCGTGCTGGAAGTGGTCCAGCAGGCGCCCGGGGGTGGCCACGAGAACGTCCACGCCCCGGCGGAAGGCATCGATCTGGGGTTGCATGCCGACACCGCCGAAGACGGCGGCGGCCTTCAAGGGCGTGAAGTGCGCCAGCTCCGAGACGTGCCCGGCGATCTGGGCGGCGAGCTCGCGGGTGGGGGCGAGCACGAGGGCCCTGGTGGTGCCGCGGGGTTTGCCGAGCAGCCGGTGGAGGATCGGCAGGCCGAAGGCCGCGGTCTTGCCCGATCCGGTGACCGCCGCGGCGAGCACGTCGCGCCCCGCCATCACCGGCGGGATCGCCCAGGACTGGATAGGCGTCGGCTTTTCGAAGCCGAGCGCGCGGACGCCCCGCAGCAGATCGGGGTGGAGCGCCATCCCTTCGAAGGTGGCAGGCTCGACGCGAGAGGGAGGGGAATCTTGATTCGTCAAAACGGAAAACTCCTCGGGACCACCGGCGTCCGCCGTGGTCCGCACAATCCACGGGATCGTCGCGCCGGGCAGGCGCAGCGTCCCTTTCCGGCAAGGTATTTTGTTGATGGCGGCAGAGTCGCCGGAAGAGGCTGCCGTTCACGAAACCGTGCATACCATGCGCCGGAAACGACCGCGTGGCAAGGGCAGGCGCAAAAAAGCGTGTTGCGGGAGCCCGGTCGCGGGTCCAACCTGGCAAACGGGGAGCAGATTCCAACCCCCGAGGGGAGGCGATCATGAGGAAATTTGCCGTGTTGTTCGTGCCTGCCGCGGTGGCGGTGACCGCTGGCGGGTGCTGGCCGTGGGACATCTACGCCGACGACGAGTACAAGCAGGCCCTGCCGCGCGAGGAGGATCTCGTGGTCCGCATCGGCGAGATGGACCTCGACGACGGGACGAGCCAGCAGGCCGAGCTCGATCCGTACGCGGACTGCGACGAGTGCTGCATCGAGGAGATCGGCGGCGAGCAGTGGTACGTGAGCGGTGACGTCTACGAGGTCACGCGGTCCGCCAAGTGGTACGTCAATGGCGGGCTCGTGGCGACCTTCGCCTGGATTGGCGCGATCATGGAGTACCCGTTCACCGAGGAGACCGACGACGGATACCTCTGGGGCCCCTGGCGCGAGTCGCTGTCACGCATCGAGTTCCGTTTCGCCATGGACAAGACCGCCGCCGAGGAGTTTGCGTTCCGGCTCGAGGGTCGGAACATCAACGCCGCGGCGGACGACCCGTGGGTGCTGATCGTCGACGGCGCCGTGTTCGCGGGTGACCAGCCCCACCAGGGCACCGGCAGTATCGTCTTTGACTACGATGCGATCCACGAGGTGGACGTCTCGCACCCCACACCGGAGTCCGGGCTCATCACCTACGAGTTCGACGTCCGGGAGTACCCGTATCTCGTGGACGTCTCCATCGTGGACTTCGAACCTTACGAGGGCGAGGTCATCAACGCCGTTTACCACTACGAGAGACTGAGCGAGGGCATGGCCGGAGAGCTCAGCTTCGAGGCCGAGGACGACGTGTGGCCGGATGGAGACCTCGACGGCGTCCCGGAGACGCTGAATGTCGTGTCCAGGTGGACTTCCAGCGGCGAGGGCAAGGCGTGGGCCGGGGTGGCCGGCGGATCGCTCGCCGACGACAACATCGAGAGCTTCGAGCTTCTGGAGTGCTGGGCCGATTCCGACGGTCTCTATTACCAGACCTATCAGTCCACGGAAATCACGTTCGAGGACGACACGCCGGAGATATCCGAGGTCGGGTGCGGCGAATTGTCCCACTGTCCAGATATCGAGTAATATCAGTCAGATCCTGCCACTTGTCTCATGTCGTTAGACATATATGATGAGAGCGTCGTGACGAGGGCCAGGCTCGCGGCCCAGATCCGCACGGGAGCCTTCAAGCCCGAGAGATAGCCGATCGGAAGGTCACCGAGGGCGGCCGACACGAGGAAACGGGTCAGGATCGCCAGCGGTACCACGAGCAGCACCAGGTGCGCCGCGGTGGGCCGACCTCTCCGGAACGCCAGGGCCGCCGCGAGGGAAAGGCCACAAGCGGCCGGGAGCACCAGGGCGACCGGCAACGCCACGCCCGGCGCCGGGCCGAGCAGCGGCAGCGCCAGGGCCGCCGCTCCGAGCAGCGCGCCTCCCCATCGGCGCAGGGAGAGGGGGCAGGGCGAGAGGAGCAGGACGAGCAGCAGCGCCCCGCAGACCGGCCCGGACAGGGCGGCCGCGAGGGCGAGCGGCCCGGCGCTTCCCAGGGCTTCCCACGTGAAGTTCGGGCCGAGGGCCCAGGTCTCGGGGACGAACCAGAGCCCGACGAGGGTGGCCGCGGCAGCCAGCGCCCGCCGCCGTTCGGTGCGGGCCCCCTCTCCCATCATTCCCTCCCCGAGCACCTGGTCACGGCCACGCCCCAGGTGCCGGGGCCCATGTGCACGGACGAGGTCGAGGACAGGGGTGCCGTGACGAACTCGGTGTCCGACGGCAGGGCGGCGGCCAGGCGCGTCCGCACCTCGTCGAGCCAGTCGCGGTTGTCCGTATGCTCGAGCAGCACCAGCAGCGGGCCGTTCCCGGGGTGCGCCGCCAGCCGCTCCCCGATGAAGGCCAGGGCCTCCTCGTGGGAACGGACCCGGGCGTGGGTGATGGCGCCGTCGCCGCCGTGGCCGACCACGGGTTTCACTCCGAACGCGCCCGCCAGGGCGGCCTTGATCTTGCCCACGCGTCCCGTGCGGGAGAGGTAGGCCAGGGAGTCGAGCACCAGGTACTCCCGTGCATCGGCTGCCTGGGTCGCGGCATAGGCGGCCACGTCGTCGGGATCCGCGTCCGCGGCGGCACAGCGGGCCGTGGCCAGGACGGCGACGCCCTGCTGCCCCGAGGCCGCCCGGGTGTCCACCACGGCGATCCGCTCCCGCCCGGGGTGCTCCGCGATCACCCGGCGCACCAGGTCCTGGGTGCCGGTGTAGGCCCGGCCCACGGCCAGGTACACGAGGTGCCCGGCCCGGGACAGCTCCCGGTCGATGAGCCCCCGCGCTTCCGCCGCCGAGGTCTGGGCGGTCCGGAAGACCTGGCCGCCCCGCATCCTCCCAAACAGCGAGGGGAGGTCCAGATCGCCGTCGCGCACCATCCGGCCGCCGACGTCGACGTAGTTCTCGAAGCGCACAACGCCGAGCGGGGCCGCGGTCTCGCGGGCCAGGGACATCGACGAATCGCCGAGCACGCGGACCCGGACCGGCGCCGCCGGCGCTCCGGAGCCGTCGCCCTCGCGGATCAGGCCGGCGGTCATGTCCTCGGCCTCGCAGCGGGCCACGCGCCCGATGGCGGCGGCCACCTCGCGCACGGCTTCGGGATCGTCGGCGGGGGACCGTTCGCAGGCCCCCCCCCCCCCCCCCCACCCCCCCCCCCCACCCCCCCCCCCC
>CAYZAI010000094.1:0-14083 GCA_964476305.1 uncultured Myxococcales bacterium | reverse complement strand
AAAGGTCAGAGTATCCATCGTGTCCTCCTTACCGAACATTCGATTTCGAGCCTCGAGTCCGCTATACACTACATCGATGACGCTGTTCGCCAAGACCTTTCGGATCGCCCTGGCCGTCGCCGTGGCCCCGACCGCGTGCTTCTCCGCCGGCGACGGCGGCTGTGCGCCGGGGCTCGGGGCAGCGGGGGAGTGCCGCTGCCCGCCGCGGGAGCCGATCGACGAGAGCGGCGGATCGGGGGAGGGCGCACCCGGGGCGGGCGGCGGGATCACGATCCGCATCTCGTCGGAGCCGGGCACGCTGCTCAGCCTGCTCAGCCCGCACGCCGTGATCGCCCGCATCATCGACCACCGGGCGCTCGAGGCGTTGGTAGAGCTGGATCCCGCGACCGGAGAGCCGCGCCCGGAGCTGGCCCTCGACTGGGAGGTCGATTCTTCTCTCACCCGCGTCGTCTTCCGCCTCGATCCGCGGGCGCGCTGGCACGACGGCCGCCCGGTCACCGCCGGCGACGTGGTCTTCACGTTCGACCACCTGCGCGATCCGGCGGGGGGAGCCGTGGCGCGCGGCGACTTCGTCGATCTCGCCGCGGTGACCGCCCTGGACGACGGCCGCGTCGCCTTCGACCTGGATCGCATTCGGGCGGACTTCGTCGTCGCCCTGTCGCAGGTGATGATCCTCCCCGCCCACGTCTTCGGCCAGGAGCGCCTCGCCGGGCACCCGGCCGCCCGGGCGCCGGTGGGCTCGGGACCCCTCAGGTTCGTCTTGTGGATGCCGGGCAGATCCATCGTGCTCGCCCGGACCGAGGGCTGGCGTGGCGGCGCGATCCCCCTGTCGCGGATCGTGTACAAGGTCGTGCCCGATTCGCGCGTGGCGCTCGACCTGTTCCACAGCGGTGAGCTCGACGTCGTTCCCGATGTCGAGCCGTCTCCGGGCGGTCCGCCACCCGGCGGGAAGCTGTCCGTTGTGCCGCTCGACGTGTTCGAGGCCTGGGTCTACGACACCGCTGGCCCCCTGTTCTCGGAGCGGGATGCCCGCGAGGCCGTGGGGCGCTGTGTCGATCGCGAGTCCCTGCGCTGCTCCGTGCTGGCGTGTCTGGTGGATCCCGTGGAGGGCCCCTGGCCGCGCCTGCGCCGGGCCGCCCCCCCGGTGAGCGGATCGCTGCGGTACGATCTCACCGAGGCCCGGCGGCTGCTGGAAGGGGCGGGCTGGCACGACACGGACGGGGACGGAGTTCGGGATCGCGGCGGGCGTCCCTTCTCCTTCACGTTGCTGGTGCCGGATGGCGCTCGCGGGCTCCAGCGCGCCGCGGTGATGGCCCAGCGGGATCTGGCCCGGGCGGGGATCCGCATGCGCCCCGAGGTGGTGAGCGCGAGCTCCTACGCCTCGCGGCTGCGGGGCCACAGGTTCGACGCCGCCATCGTGGCGTTCAGCAACCGCGAGCCGTTCGATCCGCGGGCGCTGTTCCACAGCGACGCGGCGGACACCGGCAGCAACTTCGGCCGGATCGCGGACCCGGCGCTGGACGGGCTGCTCGACGGGTACCGGGCGGCGGCCGAGCAGGAAGCGAGGCTGGGGCTCGAGGCGGCCATCGGCGACCGCCTCGCCGAGCAGCACTGGGTGACGTTCACCTTCCGGCCCTGGCGGCAGGTGCTGTTCAGGGAGGGCATCCGAGGCCTGCCGCCTGTCTCGGCGGCCTTCGACGAGCGGAGGTTGTGGCTCGAGGCCGTCCCCGGGGGCCGGCCGTGATCCGCTTCGCGCTCCGCCGGACGCTGGCGATGGTCCCGGTGGTGATCGGGATCAGCCTGGTGACCTTCGCGCTCGTCAACCTGGCGATGAAGGATCCAGACGCCGGCGAGGCCTGGAGCGGCGGCGCCTCGGCCCGGGGCGCCACGGCCGCCGAGGATCTGGGGCGGGCCTTCGGCCTGCACCTGCCCCTGTTCGTCAACTTCGGCATCGCCGACGTCCGCACCCGGGCCGAGGGCGACATCGCGGGGCTCGGACGCGAGGAGAGCAGGCAGCGGGCTATCCGTTCCCTCGTGCAGACCGGCGGGGCCGCGCTGCCGTACCTCCTGCCGGCATTGAAGAACCTGGAGGGGGCACAGCGGGAGGGAACTCTCGAGGTGCTGCGGGCGCTGGCCGGGCGGATCGGCCTGTCGCCGGCCCTCGAGGCGGCACCGGACCCGGCGGCGTTCTGGACCCGCTACTGGGACGTGTACGGGTCGGATTTCACGCCGGTGCGCGCCACCCGGCTCGTCCGGCGCCTGACCCGGCGCGCCGATCTCCTCGCCGTGGAGGAATTGCGGCGGCTGGACACCTTCTGTCTCCCCCAGTTGCTGGAGGCCCTCGGCGAGGAGCAGGATCCGGAGGCCCTCGAGCGGCTGGTGGGTTTCGCCGCGGAGCTGACCGGGCGAGCGGATCGTATCACCGCCGGGCAGACGGCGGCGGAACGGGAGCGGGTCCAGCTCAGGTGGCGCGAGTGGTGGGCCCAGCGCTACGACCTCTACACGTCGTTCGAGGGGTTCTCGCGGATCACCGGTGCCATCACCCAGACCCGCTACTTCCGCTGGTTGGGGCGGGTCGCGACCTTCGACTTCGGCGTGTCGGTGCGCGACGGCCGGACCGTGCGCGCCAAGCTGGCGGAGCGGTTGCCGGTGACGTTGCTGCTCTCGTTCTTCGCGCTGCTCTTCGCCTATGCCGTGTCGATCCCGCTCGGCGTGGTCTCGGCGGTCCGGCGTGGGAGCCTGTTCGACCGGGCGGTGACCATGGCGCTGTCCGTGGCTCATGCGCTGCCCGTATTCTGGGTCGCGCTGCTCGCCGTGCGCTACCTGGCCGGACCGGGTGTCTTCGACCTGTTTCCCTCCCAGGGCCTGTCGTCGCCCGGGGCCCACCTCTGGCCGTGGTACTCGCGATTCGCGGACACGGCGCACCACCTGGTGCTGCCGGTGCTCACCCTGTCCCTGCCGTCGCTGGCGATGCTCGCCAACTATCAGCGGGCCGGCATGGCCCGCGTGATCGAAGCGGACTTCATGCGCACCGCCCGGGCCAAGGGGCTCAGCCGGTCCCGCAGCATCGTCCGTCACGGGTTGCGCAACGGCCTGATTCCCGTGGTGACGATGCTCGGTGTCCAGTTGCCGTACCTGGTGGGCGGCTCGGTGGTGGTGGAGCGGATCTTCGGCATCCCCGGCATGGGCCTCGAGACGTTCGAGGCGATCCGCGCCGGGGATCACGCCTGGCTGATGGCGGTGGTCACGGTCACGGCCGTGCTGACCATGGCCGGCGGCGTGTTGTCCGACGTGGTCTACGCCCTGGTGGATCCTCGGATAGCACCTGGCCGGCGCCTGGGGAGGCGCGCATGACTGGGCCGGGCAGGACGCGGCGGAGGGGCGCCCTGGTCCGGGTGCTGGCCCGCTATGCCCGCCGGCCGTCCAACGTGGTCGCGCTCGCCTTTCTCGCCCTCACCGGGGCCGTTGCGCTGGCCGCGGACCTGCTCGCGGCCGACAAGCCCATCGCCTGCCACGTGGACGGCGTCACCTACGTGCTGCCGATCTACACGCAGCCGCCGGCACTGGCCGACCACGACAACCACAGCCTGACCGGGCTCGTCCGCGAGGGCCGCGGTTGGATTCTCGCGCCGCCGATCCCGTTCGGCCCCAACCAGATCAAGAGCGGTGGCCGGACGTCCTGGCTCGGCGCCCCGGATCGCGTCCACCCTCTCGGGACCGACGACGCGGGTCGCGACGTCCTGGCCCGGATCGTCCACGGCACCCGGGTGGCCTGGGTCGTGGGGCTGGGGTCGATGCTCATCAGCGCCGTGCTCGGCGTGCTGCTCGGGGCGCTGGCCGCCTACTTCGGCGGGCGGACCGATCGCCTGGTGCTGACGCTGGTGGAAACGCTGTCGGCCTTCCCCGCGCTGTTCCTCCTGCTCGCGCTCCAGGGGTTGCTGGGCACCGGCAGCCTGTGGCGGCTGATCGCGTTCATCGGCCTCCTGCGCTGGACCGACGTGGCCCGGGTCACCCGCGCCGAGGTCCTGCGCATCGTCAACGAGGAGTACGTCGATGCGGCGAGGGCGCTGGGGCTCGGACACCTGCGCCTGCTGCGACGGCACGTGCTGCCGGGCGCCGTGGGCCCGGTGCTGGTCTCGGCGACCTTCGGCGTGGCCGGGGCCGTGCTGATCGAATCCACGCTGTCCTTCCTGGGGTTCGGCGTGCCTCCGCTCACGGCGAGCTGGGGGCAGCAGCTGACCGACGCCTTCTTCACGGACGGCTGCTGGTGGCTGGTGCTCTTCCCCGGCGTGACGCTGGCGGCGACGGTGCTGGCGATCAACATCATGGGCGAGGGCCTGCGGGACGCGGCGGAGGAGGCGTAGCCCGAGCCGCGACGCTTGCGCGTCTTCCGACGCCCTCCCAAACCCATCCACAACCCGAACCGACCGCGGAGGCCGTGGCGGCCGAGCGGATCGAGGGCGCCGGTGATGGTCCGGCATGCCGAAGCATGTGGCAAGACAAGCCAATGAGCTACCATCAATAGCCAAATAACCAGAAATCAAAGCTGATAGATAATGAAATAGAAGGAAGAAAGATAATCAGACCGAACCAACCAATCGGCAAGGTCATCCATAAGTTTTGTCAAGTAAACCCCAAACGACAGCTACTATAACCGACCAGAAAACAACTTGACACCAGCAGAACGGTCGAATAATGAACATGAGCAGCCTGCTGATGAAAGAGGTGCGGACGATGACGGAGGAGATCAGGGAAGGTACGGTGAAGGTAGTGCTTCCTGAAGGACTCGAGCTTCCAGAGAAGGCCGGAGATCTCAGCGAAAAGGAGGTCCGGCGCATGGTGCGGGTCCGCCGCGGGCTGGGCCTGGCCTGCCGCCATACCGCCGTGCAGATGGGAAAGTCGGCCCCGGCTTTCTCGGTGCCGGGCCTCGAGCCCGAGCGCCTCGAGGAACTGGGTCGCCAGGCCGAGGTCTGGGACACGGTGATCACCGACCTCGAGATCGCCCTGGGCCGGGCGCGGCAGGCCAACCTGCTGGTGGACGCCGCGGCCTACAACGCCCTGCGTCGGGTCAACAACCAGGTCAAGGCCATCGCGCCCTTCGACGCGGGCGTGAAGGTGCGCCTCTCGGCCGTGGTGGACTACTTCAAGCGCGCCCCCCGCGCGGCCAAGGGCGGGCGCAAGGGGGCGCCCTTGTCCGCGCTGCCCTCGGGCGAGGCGGGCTGAGCGGACCGAAGGGACGACCGGGAGGTGCGGCGGTGACGGACCCGGAAGGAACCGCGAAGGCCGACGGCGGAGGCTGGACCGCGGGGAAGGTGCTGGCGTGGGCGAACCGCGATTTCTCCACCCGGGGCCTCGATCGCCCGCGGCTCGAGGCCGAGCTGCTGCTGGCCCATGCGCTCGGCTGCACGCGCCTCGACCTCTACACCGGCCACGACCGCCCCCTTCACGCCTCGGATCTCGCCGCCTTCCGCGACGCCGTCGCCCGCCGCCGCGGCGGGGAACCCGTGGCCTACATCACCGGTTCCAGGGGGTTCTGGAGCATCGAGCTCGAGGTCTGTCCCGACGTGCTGGTGCCCAGGCCCGAGACCGAGCTTCTGGTGGAGACCTTCCTCGCTCGCTCCTTGGCCGGGCGCGTGCTCGATCTGGGCTGCGGCTCGGGCTGCATCGGCCTGGCGCTCCTTCACGAGCGGCCCGAGGTGGGGGTGGACGCGGTCGACCTCTCGGCGGCGGCCTGCGTCGTGGCTCGGAGGAACGCCGAGCGGCTCGGGCTCGCGGACCGCTTCTCGGTATTCGAGGGCGACCTGTTCGCGCCGCTCGGGCCCGGGATTCGCTACGGAGCCATCGTCAGCAACCCACCCTACGTGATGGACGGCGAGATCGCGACGCTCGCCCCGGAGGTCCGCCGCGAGCCGCGGGTGGCGCTGGCCGGGGGGGCGGACGGCCTGGACGTGATCCGCCGCATCCTCTCCGGGGCGCCGGCGCGGCTGGAGCCCGGGGGCCTGCTGCTGCTCGAGATGGACCCGCGCCAGACCCGCGAGGTCGCCAGAGAGCTGGGGCCGGCGCTCTTCGGTTCCGCGGGCGAGGTCCTGTGCGACCTGGCCGGGCTCGAGCGGATCGTGGTCTTCCGGCGGGGCTAGCGGCAAGGCTCGACGCGGTTGCGACCGTTCTCCTTGGCGCGGTAGAGCCTGCGGTCCGCGGCGGCGACGAACTCATCGGGCTCCTGCATGCCGGTCCAGGCCTCGGCCACCCCGGCCGAGATCGTGATCGGGATCACCATGTCGTCGAAGACGAACCGCGTCCGTTCCACGGCGGCGCGCGTCTCCTCGGCGCGCTCCAGCGCGGTCTGGAGGTCGGTCTCGGGCAGGAGCAGGGCGAACTCCTCGCCGCCGTAACGGCAGAAGATGTCTTCGGGCCGCGCCAGGCCGGAGATGAGGGCGCCGAGCCGGGACAGCACGTGGTCGCCGGTGAGATGCCCGTGGGTGTCGTTGACCCGCTTGAAGTGGTCGATGTCCATCATGACCAGCGAAAGCGGCCGGTGGTAGCGCAGGAAGCGGAAGACCTCGCGCTGCAGCTCCTCGTCGAAGGCCCGCTTGTTGTTGGCGCCGGTCAGGGCGTCGGTGGTCTTCAGCCGGTAGATCTCCTCGTGGTAGGCGTGCTCCTGGTTGGCGCCGGTCAGGAACTTGAAGATGCTGCGCCCGATCTGGATGCGATCGTTCTCCTGCAGCGGGCGCTGGTCGATGGCCTCGTTGTTGACATAGGTGCCGTTGGTGGAGCCGAGGTCCGCAAGCACGAGGCCTTCGGTCTCGGGCGTGATCCGGCAGTGACGGCGGGAGACGCTGTCGTCCTGGAGCTGGATGGCGCAGTCCGGGCTGCGGCCGATGGTCACCGGCTGGTGCTCGATCTCGAAGCGGCGGCCGAGGAACTCGCCGTGGATCATCACGACGAACGACTTGCCGGTGCGGGTCCCCGGCCGGGACAGCTTGGCGAGGTCGGAGATCATCGTGACTTCGGGATTTTCGTTCGTCATCGGCGGACTCTGCGGGACCGCCCGGTCCCTTTTGGTTGGCGGCAGTCTAGCACGGACCCGGCCGGATGGGATAGGATAGTTGCGGACGACTGATCGCGGCCATCGGGAGCGATTGGAGGATCCATGCCTGTTCCCGTTCGCGGCGGATCCGCCGTTCCTGGTCGTCCGAGAAGGGGCCGAGGCCCCCGACCTCGCCGATCTGGTGGACGATTGGCGGGCGGCAAGGGCGCGGATCCGCGGCACCCGCGACCGCTGGTCCCTGTGAGCCGGCGAGGAGCCGGGCGATGCCCGAGCGCTGCGGCTGGTGCCTGACGAGCGAGCGGATGATCGTCTGCCACGACGGCGAGTGGGGCGTGCCGCTCCACGACGACCGCCGACTGGCCGGGTGATCCGGCCCGGGGGCGCGGGCCGCGCAATTTCCGTGTGTTGCAGGTGAAATTTACCTTGCACATGGAATAGACGGGGCCAGGCTTCCTGTCGCGTAATATGTTGAAATAAAAACAATAAAAACGATTTGACAGCGACAATTACATCTTGTAGACACTCCTACAAGATGACTCCCGCCGACCAGTTGAGTCCCTCGTTGGAAGACTACCTGGAAACCGTCTATGAGTTGTCGCGGGATCAGAAAGTAGCACGGGTGCGGGACATCGCGCTGGCACGCGGGGTGCGTGCGGCGTCGGTGACACCGGCGATGCGCCGGCTGTTCAAGCTCGGGCTGGTCCACTACCGGAAGCGCGAGTACATCGACCTCACGCCGGAGGGCCAGCGGGAGGCGCAGCGGATCTTCTCCCGGCACCAGGTGCTCAAGCGTTTCTTCGAGCAGGTGCTGAATATGCCGGAAGGCGGTGCAGCGGCGGACGCCTGCGCGATGGAGCACAGCCTGTCCCCCGGCGGCATGGACCATCTGGTGCGGTTCCTCGAGTTTCTGAACAGCTGCCCCGACGGACGGCGGTTCCTCGAACTGTTCCACGGGTGCTCGTTCTTCCAGTGTGCGACCGGCGGCTGCGGCGGGGAGTGTCATCTGTCACGGGGAGACGCGGAGGCGGACGACGAGCCGTCGGTGACCGTGGCGTCGCTGGCGGCGGGGTCGATGGCGCGGATCGTGCAAATCACGGGCGTCGGTGCGGTGCGGGATCGGCTGCTGGACATGGGGCTGCTGCCGGACGTGATGCTGGAGGTGGCGCGGGTCGCCAAGGGGGGGGAGCGGTTCGACTTGCGGGTGCATGGGTTCGAGTTGCAGCTGAACGGCGAGGAGGCGCGCGCGGTGAGAGTCGGGGGGCCGGAGGAGTCCACATGAGTGTCAGGCTCGTCGAGTGTCGCCGGGGGGATCGGATGCGCATCGTCAGGATCGACGCCGGTCGCGGCGCAGTCCTCAACCTGATGAACCTGGGGCTCGATATCGGCCACACGGTCCAGTTGCTCCAGATCTCGCCGCTGTCCGGCCCGTTGCTCGTGTCGCACGACGATACCGAGGTCGCCATCGGCTACCGGCTGGCCGAGAAGATCCTGGTCGAGAAGGTCTGAGCGATGGACCTGGTACTCGTCGGTCAGCCGTACAGCGGCAAGAGCACAGTCTTCAACGGGGTCGTCGGCTACAGGTCGTTGTCGACCAACGCCCCCGGCTCGACCAGCGAGCACAAGCACGGCTCGCTGGATCTCGACGGCGAGCGGCTCGACATCATCGACCTGCCCGGGATCTACTCGTTGCAGGTCTCGGACGACTCCGGCGACCCGGCCGTCGACCATATTCTCGAGGCGCCCGCGGACACCGTGCTGGTCAACGTGGTCGACGCCTCGGTGCTGTCACGCAGCCTCGAGTTGACGTTGCAGTTGACCGAGCTGCGGCGGCCGATGGTGGTCGCGCTCAACATGATCGACGAGGCCCGGCGCAAGGGCGTGGAGATCGACGCCGCGAAGCTCTCCTCGCTTCTCGGCGTGCCGGTCGTCAGGACGGTCGGCCGGACCGGCGAGGGGGTGTCGGAGCTGTTCCGGGAGGCGTGCCGGGTCGGTCGCGAGCGGCTGGTGCCGAAGGTGCTGCCGGGCCCGGTGCGGGTCGAACGGCTGTTGACGGAGTTGGTCGACCTGGTGGGCGCCCGCCCGCTGCCGGGTGGGCTCGCCCCGCGGTTCGTGGCGATCAAGCTGGTGGAGCGCGATGATTGCGTCCGGAAGCTGCTCGCGCCGCACTTCGCCGGGGCGGACTGGGAGGTGGTGGCGACGCGACTCGTCGACTTCGAGGCCGCGACGGAGCAGCGGGCCGACTTCGTGATGTCGGCGGTCCGGCACAACCTGGCGTTCGGGCTGTTCGAGTCGGTGGCGACGGTGGGAACGCCGGCGCGGGGCAACGGGCGCCTGAAGCTCAACGGGCTGCTGATGCATCCGGTGCTGGGGTACGTGATCCTGGTGGCGGTGCTGGTCGGGATGTTCGCCCTGGTGTTCAAGGTCGGGGGCGCCATCGAGCCCGTGTTCCTGGGGTGGTTCGATCGGCTCGACGGCTGGCTGGGCAGCTGGATGTCGCCCGGGACGCTGGGGTACGTCGTGATCCACGGGATCGTGGCGGGCCTGGGCGGGGGCATCGGCATCGTGGTGCCGTATCTGTTGCCGTTCTTCGTGGCGCTGGCGCTGCTCGAGGACACGGGGTACCTGCCGCGGATCGCCTTCATGATGGACAACCTGATGCACGGCATCGGGCTGCACGGGATGTCGGTCGTCCCGATCATCATGGGTTACGGCTGCTCGGTGCCCGGGGTGCTGGCGACGCGGATCCTGAAGTCGCGTCGCGATCGGCTGATCACGGCGACGTTGACGACGCTGATTCCGTGCTCGGCGCGGATGACCATCATCTTCGGCCTGATCGGGTTCTTCATCTCGATCGAGGCCGCGGTGCTGGTCTACCTGGCCAACCTGGTGCTGATCGGACTGGTCGGCAAGCTGATGTCGCTCGCGTTGCCCGAAGAGAGCCCGGGGCTGATCATGGAGCTGCCCCGCTACCGCCTGCCCGGGGTCAAGGCGGTGGCGCAGAAGACCTGGTTCCGTCTCAAGGAGTTCGTGGTCATCGCCTGGCCGATCCTGATCGCGGGCAGCGTGGTGCTGGAGGTGTTCGATCACTACGAGTGGTCGGGTCCGCTCAACGGGTTCCTTGCGCCCTACACCCAAGGGCTGCTCGGGTTCCCGACGGCGGTGGGAGTGACGCTGCTGTTCGGGATCATGCGCAAGGAGCTGGCGCTGGTGCTTCTGTTCACGGCGCTGGGGACGTCGGACGTGGCCTCGGTGATGAGCACCTCGCAGATCTTCGGCTACACCTTCTTCGTGACCTTCTACGTGCCGTGCCTGGCGACCTACGCGGCCCTGGCCAGGGAGCTGGGGTGGCGGACGGCGACGGCGATCACCTTGACGACGCTGGGGATCGTGACGCTGGTTACGATCGGGTTGCGGGTCGTGATCCCGTGACCATGTCCGCTCGCGGGGCGCAGCCGTTTCCCGCGGCGGGGGACGGACGCGCCGCCAGGGCGGCGATCACGGCCGCGGCGGTGGCCAGGACGAACGAGGCGAACCGCACCGAGATCAGCGCGTCGAGGCCGGGGATCCACTTCCACGCCGCCGTGGACAGCGCCCCGGTGATCATCCCGGCCAGCACCCCGGCGCCGTTCATCCGCTTCCAGTGCAAAGAGAGCACCAGCGCCGGCCCGAACGACGAGCCCAGCCCGGCCCAGGCCAGGGACACGACGTCGTAGATCAGGTCGTCGCTGGACCAGGCCAGGAAGAAGGCCGCCACGCCCACGCCCACGGTCACCAGCCGGCTCATCATCACGAGCTGCCGCTGGGATAGCTGGCGGCCGAGCGCCTTGCACCAGAAGTCCTCGACGATGGTCGAGGTCGTGATCAGGAGCTGGCTGTCCGCGGTGGACATCATCGCGGCCACGGCCCCGGAGATCAGGATCCCCGCGACCCAGGCCGGGAACAGGGCGCCCGCCAACACGGGCAGGATCCGCTCGGGGTCCGCGCCCTCGCCGACGAGGCCGGCCAGCGGGACCTGGGAATAGTGCACGAGGGTGATCCCCACGACGCCGATCAGCGCGGCCCCGCTGTAGGCCAGCACGGTCCAGACCACGGCCACCTTGCGGCCGGTCCTGATCGCGTCCGGCGAGCTGATGGCCATGAACTTGGTCACCAGGTGCGGCTGGCCGGTGTAGCCCAGGCCCCAGGACAGGCCGCCGATGATCGCCGCGGCCGCGGCCCAGCCCGCCTTGCCCCCGGTCCACGACGCGGTCTGCTCCGTGGCCCGCATCGCCTCGCCGATGTCGAGGCCCTGTCCGGCGATCAGCACGAGCCCCAGCACGGGCATCAGCACCAGGGTGAAGATCATCAGCGCGGCCTGGACCACGTCCGTGTAGCAGACCGCGATGAACCCGCCGAGCATCGTATAGAGCACGACCACCGTCGCAGCCAGCGGCATGCCGATGCCGGGATCGATGCCGAAGGTGGCCTGCAGGATCTTGCCCGCGCCGATGAACTGCGCCGCCACGTAGAACGAGAAGAAGAACGCCAGGATCAGCATGCTGACCACGCGCACGGCCCGGCCATGAGGGCCGCTGAACCGGAAGAAGTACTCGGGGAGCGTGATGGCGCCGAAGCGCTCCGAGGCCACGCGCAGCTTGCGGGCCACGACGAACCAGTAGACGACGATCCCGGAGACGCAGCCGAGGACGGTCCACATCTCGACCAGGCCGGCGGCGAACATCGCGCCGGAGAGCCCGAGGATCAGCCAGGAGGACTCGGCCGCGGTTCGCTCGGACAGGGCGATGACCCATGCGCCGAGCTTGCGGCCGCCGAGGATGAAGTCCTCCTTGGTGCGGTTCCTGCCGAAGGTCCACGCCGCCACCGCGGCGATCAGGACGAGGTAGACGACCAGACCGAGGAGCGGTGTGTTCATCGCCGGTGCCTCCTTCCTTCCCGGATCCGCTCAGTAGGCGCAGGTCCAGCCGTTGCAGGTGCACAGGCAGGCCGTGTTGGGCAGGTATCCGCACTGGAGCGACACGTGTTGGCACGGGTTCCCCGCGGTGGGTGCGCCGACCGGGCACAGGGACTGATCCGGCGTCGTCGTCGGCAGGCAGGTCTTGTCGTCACCGTTCGTCGTGCAGGTCAGCCCGTCGCAGCAGCCGATCTCGGTGGAGGCGGCGCAGCTCTCGCACAGGGGCAGGCACTCCGGCCCGGGCAGCTCGCAGCAGATGGAGTTGATGTCGAGGCAGGTGTAGCCCGGGTGCGCCGCGCCGCCGGCCAGCTCGCACAGGGTCGCGGTCATGCAGTCGAACGGGCAGGGCCCGTAATCGGTATCAGTGGCTGTGTCGGTGTCGGAATCCGAGTCGGCGTCGGTGTCGGAATCGGTGTCGGAATCGGTGTCGGAATCGGTGTCGGAATCGGAATCGGCGTCGGTGTCGGTGTCGCTGTCGGTGTCGCTGTCGCTGTCGCTGTCGGTGTCGGTGTCGCTGTCGCTGTCGCTGTCGCTGTCGCTGTCGGTGTCGGTATCGCCGTCCGAGTCCGCATCACTGCCGTCCGAGGTGGTCTCGAAGCCCGGCCCGTCACTGCCGCAAGCCGCGAGCAGCAGCACAGGCAGAACGGCGAGGAACCGGATTCCACTGTGGATCTTCATGACCTCCCCTTTCGGCGTCGCGACGGTAGCGTTTGCGAGATCAGTACGGGTGGATCGTGGCCGTGGCCGTGTTCAAGTTGTTCGACGCGAAGGTGTACATGGCCTCCCCGGGCGTCTGTTCGATGCCCATCATCGGGATGGTGCCGCTGGCGGTCCAGCCCTGGGGCACGCCGGCCTGGTTGTTGTAGACGATGATGGCCAGCGCACCGGCATTCGCGGCGTTGGTCACCTTCTGCGTGAAGGTGCAGTTGCCGCGCTGCACCAGGGCGATGAACGGCCCTGACGACGTGTACGTGTACGGGTCGCATCCCTCCTGGTTGCCGGCCTGGACGGCGCCCACGGCCAACAGGTGTCCGGAGATGTCTTCGGTCACCGGTGGGGTCTCGCTGCCCTCGTAGGCATCGACGTGGGACAGGCTCACCGGAACCGGGGACGGGCCCGTGACCTCGACCCATGGGGTGTAGAACATGCCGTCGGGCAGGCAGCACTGCTCCCAGACCTCGCATCCCGTATAGTCGCTGCCCTGGGAAGACCCCGGCGGGCACTCCGTGTAGGCGAACTCGCAGCTGCCGCCGTTGTCCTCGCAGTCGAAGTCGAAGGTCTGGCAGACGCCGGACTTCGACTCGCAGTCCTGCATGCACGTGCAGATCTGCTCATCCTCGCAGGTCTGGGTGTCCATGCAGTCGCCGTCGGTCCAGCACCTAGGCCACTCGGGCTCGGCCATGCAGGTGTCCTCGTCGCCTAGGTCCATGCAGAAGCTGCTCTCCTCGCAGATGTCGGGCTCGTCCGCGGCCTCGCAGCAGCCCCACAGCGGGATCACGCACGTGCCCTGGACGTCGGGCACCAGGCAGACCTCGCCGCAGCCGCAGACCTGCTCTCCCTCGCAGGAGGAGCCCTCCTCGCAATCGTCATCGCTCCAGCAGCCGGGCCAGCCGGGTATCGACTTGCAGACGCCGTACTCTGCGATCGACGCGGAATCATAGACGCACTCGTTGATGGCATCCGCGCAGGGACACTCCTCGTTGCAGCAGCCGTCCGGCACGTCCGCACAGGGATCCGAGCCCGTTCCCGTTCCCGTGTCGGTGTCGGTATCGGTATCGGTATCCGTATCCGTGTCGGTGTCAGTGTCCGTATCCGTGTCGGTATCAGTGTCGGCATCGGCATCGGCATCCGCGTCAGCATCTGCATCTGCATCGGCATCGGTGTCGGTGTCGGTGTCGGTATCGGTGTCGGTATCGGTGTCGGTGTCGGTGTCGGTGTCGGCGTCGGTGTCGGTGTTGGTATCGGTATCGGTATCGGTATCGGTGTCGGTATCGGTAAGACCGCGGCTTTACCGAGGTGTTGTACTTGGACGCCAAGGAGAAGAAGTACATCGACGAGTCCGGTCCGGCGAACTTTTTCGCGAT
>CAYZAI010000093.1:0-14122 GCA_964476305.1 uncultured Myxococcales bacterium | reverse complement strand
CTTCTCCTGGACGATGAAGTCCCCTCCCAGGGCCCTGTCCACGACCCCGGCCCACTCGTCCGGCTCGTGGTCCTCGCCGATGAACACGCCCACACTGGAGTAGGAATTGGCCTCCTTGACGACGAGCCTGTCCTTCTCCCGAAGCAGGTACTCCCTGCCGTCCACGCTCCTGCCGTCGACCTCGATTTCCCCGGCCACACGCCTGGTCCAGGGCAGGATCTCCCTGACGAGCCTCACGTCGGCCAACACCTCCTCCGAGAAGATCCCTTCGAAGGATCCGTCCTTGACGAGGACCATGATGTTCTTGCTGTCCACCCTCTTGGTGCAGAAGGGGTTGACGACCGCCGCGCTGGAGCCGTCCAGGTGCCGGGCCAGGTCGAAGCCGTCTCTGGCATGCTTCGGCAGCTCGTCGGTCGTGAACCTCCTGTAGAAGAGGTCCACCCGCTCGCCCATCTCGGGGTTGATGGCGTCCCCGCCCTCGAACACGATCTTGTTCGGGTCGATGATATCGCACCTGCAACCCTTTCCTCGTACGTAGTCGATGAGGACGTCGTACTCACCCCGGATCCTCTGGATGTCCCAGTCCCAGGTGATGAGGTTGATGACCGGCTTCTCCTTTGCCGCCAGGCCCTTGTGGCCCATCTGGACCCGGTAGTGGTCCATGAGGGTCTCGAGCACGGTGGCCAGGCGGTCCAGGCGCCGCCCCCCCTCCCCGGGGAAGAAGCGTTGGAACCCCTCCTCGAGGGCGGTGCACTCCTCGTTCCCCCCCGGGGTCTCGGTGTTGGACTCCACCATGAACAGGCCATCCCCGGTGTCGAACATGTCCAGCCTCGCCAGGGCCATGTTCCTCGGGTAGACGGTCATGTCCCCAAGCAGCTCCTCCAGCTCTCCGCCGTATCCCAGCACGTCCCTGATGCGCTCGTCCTCCGAGTACCTCTGGAAGACATCCTCCAGGATCCTGGCGTAGGAAACCGACAGCCGGGCCAGCCTGTCGTGGAACTCCTTGCGAAGGACATACGGGGTCAGTGTCAGCGTGGCCTTCCGGATGCCCAGGGGGTTCAACCTTTCCTTCACGAAATCGAAATAGCCTTGGTTGGGTTCGCTCATCGTTGTTCCTTTACAAACGAATGTCCTTCACGACGGGGTCACCCTAGCAATCCCGTGAGGAAGCTGCAACAGCCCCGCACAGCCCCGCTCACCGGGGGATCCGGCGGGTCCGGGCGGTATCAGTTGCCGTCGGGCAGCAGATCGCGGCACTCGCTCAGCGAGGCCTGGTTGCAGGTCTCCATCCCGTAGATGCAGTCGGCGAAGGCCTGGAGCTCTTCGTCCACAGCCGACGAGTCCCGCACGAGGCACCGGTCGAAACAGCTGGCGTGCACCGGAATGGTCCGGCACACCCCGATGTAGGGCTCGATCTGGCCGTAGCGCGTCTTCACGTTGACGCACTCCTCGCCGGTCTCGCACTCGGAGACGTCCGTGCACAGGTCGTCCTCGCAGATCGTCGCGGCGCACGCCTGCCCGTCCTGACAGCCCGCGCCGTCCTGCAGGCAGCGGAAGGGGTGCTCCGGCGGGGACGCCTCGGCGCAGCCCGTGAGGTCCTCGTCGACGGTGCCGTCGCAGTCGTCGTCCCGGCCGTTGCAAAGCTCCTCGTCGCCGCACAGTCCGCACGCGGCCCTGGAAGGCACGCAGTAGCCGTTCACGTAGGCGGTGTCCGAACCGCACGTGTCGGACCCCACCGCCTCGACACACACGGCCCCGCCGAGCGCCGGAAGCGGCTGGCAGGCCCAGCCGTCCGCGCAGTCGTTGTCGGTCCGACAGGCCGCGCAGGCCGTGCCGTCGCAGCCGGTGAGACACTCGTCGGAGGGCGGGAAGCAGGCGGCGGGATCCGTGCAAGCGCCTGTCGCCATCTCCACCGCGCGCCAGGCGTTGACGATCCCGTGACCGTAGAACGGCGAGACACCCCCGGAC
Organism: uncultured Myxococcales bacterium; assembly: GCA_964476305.1. Classification (GTDB taxonomy): domain Bacteria; phylum Myxococcota_A; class Polyangia; order JAAYKL01; family JAAYKL01; genus CAYZAI01. The sequence continues at coordinate 12,154 of CAYZAI010000093.1, read as the reverse complement.
CAGTCGCCCCACACCGGGTCGATCTCGGTGGCAGAGTCGGTCAGGATCTGGCGCGCCTGGGCCGCCGTGAGCGTCGGATCGGCGGAGAGGACGAGGCCCAGCACGCCCGCCACGAACGGCGTCGCCGACGAAGTGCCGCCGAACAGATATTCGTACTGCGGATCGCTCGCCGCGTCGGCCGACTGCCTGACGGTCGTGATGCCCAGCAGGCCTCCGTTGGACGGCGCCGCCACGTCGACACCGTCGCCGTAGCTCGAGTAGTACGACTTGAGCCCCTGATCGTCGATGGCTGCCGCACCCACGACGTTCGGGTGCGAGAGGTACGGGTCGTCGCCCGCGTTCATGTTGTTGTTGCCCGCCGCGAACACGATCAGAGTGCCGAGCCCGCCCCGACCATCCGTCTCGGCATAGTTGAACGCCTCGTTCAGGATCGAGGGGAGCGGCGGGTACGACCCCACCGAGCCCTCGAACTGCGGATCCTCCCCGCCCATGCCCCAGCTGTTGGAGATGACCGACGCGCCCAGGTCCACCAGATCGGTGAAGAACCCGGCGCACCCCTCGTCCGACATCATCAGGGATGCTCCGAACGGCAGGGCCTGCTCGGGGTCCTCGGGGTAGAGGGTCTGGTCCCAGACCAGGCCTGGGAGGAGCGAGCATTGCGGGCAGACGCCGGAGACACCGATGCCGTTGTCGCCGCGCGCCGCGGCCACTCCCGCGCAGCAGGTCCCGTGGCTGGCGATCACGTCGTTCGAGTAGGGCTCGCCCATGTAGTCCTGCCAGTTCTCGGGGAAGTTGTACGGCTCGGCCACGAGGTTCGGCGCCAGATCCTGGTGATCCATGTTCACGCCGTCGTCCAGCACGGCGATGATCGTCGCCGGGTCCCCTCCCGTGACATCCCAGGCCTCGGACACGCGGCCGTCCACGCCGGGAATGGCGAGTTGCGCCCCACCCCCGACGTCGGGATCGCACTGGCCCTCGTTGAGGAGGTGCCACTGATCCGCAAACAGCGGATCGTCCGGCGCGTATCGCCGCTCGTAGATGCGCACCATGTCGAGCTCCGCGCGCACGCCCGGGATCGAGTTGAGCTCCCACAGCACGTCGAGCGCGACCCACGGGTCGCCGCCCCCGGCCACGTGTAGCTTCCCCTTGGACCAGCCGAGATCCCGGACCGATGCGAACCCCCTGCCCGCAACGAGCGAGCGAGCGGCCAGTATCGCCGCCGGATCCGCGGCCTCGATCACGATGTCGCCGTCCGCGGCCGCGACCCGCCCGGCGCCGTCGACGAACGTGGGAAGCGTCGCCTCGTGCTTCTTCAGACGGTAGGCGATCATCTCGCGCAGCGGTCCGGCCGCGACGCCCAGGAACACGACGCCGCCGCGGGTCATCACCGCCGCGCCGTATCTCTCCTCGTAGTCGACGGTCTGTGAGCCGGGTCGGATCGCGACGACGCTCGGCGCCCACGCGTACCCCGGCGGCGGCACCTGCGTGGAGCCCAGGGCGCCCATGGCCCAGAACGACTCCTGGCACTCGCAGTACAGCTCGCAGGGCTCCTCCGCGTCCGGGTGGTCGAGCCAGCCGCCGCACCCGGCGACGTCGGCGCAGTCCTCCTGGGATGTGCAGCAGCGGAAGTGCCCGGACACCTCGCCCCAGCTGTGCCCGCCCTCGAAAGCGATGGCGCAGTACGTGGCGCAGTCCTCGGGGGTCATCGGGCACCCGGGCGCGTCCGCGCCGCCGCACTCGTCGAGCCGGGTGCACGCGTCCTCGCAGTCCTCGAGGCAATCGGTCGGGAAGTCCTCGGGATCGCCCCGATCGCACTCCTCGTTCCCGCCGTCCGGACCCGCGTCATCGGTGTCGGTGTCGGTGTCGGTGTCCGCGTCGGTGCCGCCGTCCGCTGGCGCCTTCTTGCCGCCGTCGTCGCAGCCCCAGACCATCGCGAGCCCGATGAACGCCAGGGAAGCGACCCATGTCCCGATGCCGGGATGTCGTGTCATGTTCCTCTCCTGGTCAGGCGTACGTCTTCGATTTTTCGTTCGCCTGCGATACTCCCATCTCGGTGGGGAAAAGTCCATCGGCAACTTGGAGAGCGATCCAGGGCTCAGTCCGGCAGGGGAATCTCGTAGGACGCCAGGCCGCGGCCGATCTCGGCGCCGGGGAAGTGGACCCGGGCCTCGTCCCGCAGCCGGTCCTCGTCGCCCCGGGTATCGTAGCGCGGCGAGATGTGGACCAGCACCAGCCGCTGCGCTCCCGCCCGGGCGGCGGCCTCGGCCGCGGCGGCGGCGGTCATGTGCTTCTTCCCGGCGGCATCGGCCGCGTGCTCGAGGGCGAACATCCCCTCGACGAAGGCCAGGTCGGCCCCGGCCACCGCGCGCTCGAGCCCGGCGCAGGGGCGGGTGTCCGTGGCGAAGGCCACCACCCGACCGCGACGGGGCGGGCCCAGCACGTCGCCGGGCCTTATCGTGCGCCCGTCCTCCAGCACGACCTCCTCACCGCCCTGGAGCCGGCCCCACAGCGGGCCGCTCGGGACGCCGGCGGCCGCGGCGCGTTCCGGGAAGAACCGCCCCGGCCGGGTCGGATCCTCGACGCGCCAGCCCAGGCAGAAGACCGAGTGCTCCAGCGGCTCCCAGACGAGCCGGCTGCCGCGCCAGTCCCAGGCCGTCGGGCCGGACGCTTCCGACCACTCGACGAACTCGAGTTCGTAGTCGATGCGGTAGCGCAGATCCTCGAGGGTATGGCGCACGAACCGCTCGAGGCCCGGCGGCCCGATGATCGCGAGTGGCCCCGCAGCCTCGCACTGGTTGCGAAACATCATCACCCCGGGCAGGCCCAGCACGTGGTCCGCGTGGAGGTGCGAGATCGCCACGGCGTCGAGGCCCGCGATGCCCAGGCCCCCGCGCTTGAGGGCGAGCTGGATCCCCTCGCCGGCGTCGAACATCAGGGCGCGTCCCTCCCGCCGGACCAGCACCGACGTGGTGAGCCGGGCGGGCATGGGCATCATGCCCCCGGCGCCGAGGACGACGCACTCCATCGCCGGCAGCTTACACGGTATCGCCGCGACCGAACAGCCGGACCGGCGGTCGGACCGGCGGTCCCCGCGGGCGGGTCACGGGATGGACCACGAGATCGCACGGGGGGACGGCCCAAGTGACCGCGCTCAGGGCTCGAGGTGCATCTCGATCGGGTTCAGGAGGGCCTTCTCCTCGGCCGGGACCCGGAACGGCTCGTTCCACATGATCTCCGAGAGGTCCGCCCCCTCGGGCGAGATGGTGCCCAGGAAATTCACGACTTTGCGGTCGCCGAAGAGGGCGGTCGCTGCCGCGCGGGCGCCGGCGTCGTCGATGTCGCCCAGCCCGTCGGACAGGATCAGGGCCGCCTGCACCTCGGCGGCGATGCCCTGTTCCCAATAGGCGACCGGGCGCGTGACGTTGACCCAGGTGCCCACGTGATGGAACTCCAGCAGCAGATCCTGGCCGCCCACCGTCACGACTGTCCCCTGCCAGAGCAGCCGGACCTGGGCCGGGGAACAGACCATGTTCAGGTCGGGCAGCTCCAGCTCCAACTCCACGCTGTTGTTCGAGATGGTACCGGCGAGAGGGAAGTCGGCCGGCTCTCGCGGATCGGAGGCTCCACCTTCGTCGAGGAACGGCCCCTGGATCGCCTCGCCCGTCTCGTGGAAGACCCAGTCCTGGTCGTAAATTCGTTTCTCGAAGTAGCCGCCGACCCCGTCCCTCGTTCCTTCCACCCGCAGGACGCGGGCCGCGTTGCCCTGCCCGTCCTGGAAGATGGTGATGCGCGGGGTGATGCGACCCGCCGGGTCAGGCTGTTGGCGCCAGTCCTCGGCCGGCAGCTTTCGGGTCGTACCGGCGGCGCCCTCGATGATGTAGGAGTACGTGAGGAGCCGGTTCTCGCCGCCGGTGTCGAAGTCGTACAGCCGGGTGTAGAGGCGCCCCTGCTCGCCCACCAGGAATACGGTGGACGCGCTGGCCGAGATGTTGACGGCCCGGAAGGTGCCCCGCTCCGGGCCGCAAACCTGGCGGCTCCAGTCCTCGGGCAGCCACCAGTCGTTGAAGTGAATGTCGTAGCCGCCCTCGGACAACCGGTAGAGATGCGCCACGCCCGCCCCGACGCTGTGCTGGGTGCCGTTGGCGTCCTCGTAGTGATCCACGCCGAAGGGGTGCGAGTCGGCCACGTCCCAGCCGCAGCGGGTGGTGAACTCGGCGCTGAGGCCCGGACCATCCGCGAGCAGGCCGCCCCAGGCGTCGGTCCAGATGACACCGGACAGGATGTCGGTGGTCATGTCGGTGCCACGGTAGTAGTGCTCTGCGTCCGACAGGGCCGTCAGGTGAACGCCGTCGGTGGATATCTCCGTCACGGAACCCGGGACGCCGAAATTGCCCAGACCGCCGCCCTCGGGCTTCCCGCTTTGACCCAGCAGGCTCCAATCCCCGGGCGGCCGACCTTGCTCGTGATTGGGTTTGACCCAGATGGCGCCCTCTCGCAAAACGACGTACCAGAAGAGGTTGAACGACTGCTTGCTGCCCCGGAAGATCACCCGTTCGGGAAGAGTCCCGGGTTCCTCCTGGACCAGATCATCGCACTGCACGACAGATGGCGCGACGGTCTCGGAATCCGAATCGGAATCCGAATCGGAATCCGCGTCCGCGTCGGTGGAGCCGCCGTCGGTCCGCTCCCCCGCGGTACCGGACCGACAGTCGCACAGCAGGAGCAGCGCGAAGAGGGCGAAGCCCCCTCGCGTCCGGCTTCCCGTTCCCTTCCTTGCCCGCAGTGCCTTCATGGTCTCCTCATGCCTCTCGCGCGCGGCCCTCGGGGCCCTATCGTCCCACCAGCACAACGGTCGAGTGGCCGCGGACGGGGTACGTGTCCTGGCTATCGAGCGGGACCTCGTCACCGGGCGGGCGCGCGTCGTCGCCGGCCGGCAGCGCGGTGTCCACGGCCCGGTACCAGCAGAAGCCCGCCGACGGCGGTGGCAGCGCGAACTCGCGGTCGTCCGGGGCGGCGTGGAGCGCGACGAACAGGTCGGAGAGCGGCTGCCCGGTCTCTGCCTCCTCCCGCAGGATTTCGCGGCCCTGGATGCGGAAGGCCAGGCTGCGAAGCGAGGGGTCGCCCCAGTCGGGCACGCGCCCGTCCGGGCCGTACCACGCAATGTCCGTGAGACCGTCCCGATCGCGGTCCGCGCCGGTGAGGAACGTGCGGCGCCGGAGGACCGGATGGGCCCGGCGCAGGGCGACCAGCCGCCGCACGAACTCGAGAAAGCCGCGGTTCTTCCGGGCGAGCCGCCAGTCGATCCACGAGATCTCGTTGTCCTGGCAGTAGGCGTTGTTGTTGCCGCGCTGGGTGCGGAGGATCTCGTCGCCGGCGAGCAACATCGGCACGCCCTGGGAGACGAAGAGCACGGTGACGAGGTTGCGCGCCGCACGGCCACGCAGTTCGAGCACTGCCGGGTCGCGGGTCTCGCCCTCGGCGCCCCAGTTGCGCGAGGCGTTGTCGTCGAGCCCGTCGCGGTCGCCCTCGCCGTTCGCCTCGTTGTGCTTCACCGCATAGGCCGTGAGGTCGTGCAGCGTGAAGCCGTCGTGGCAGGTGACGAAGTTCACGCCGTGGTAGGGCGTGCGGCCGTCGTTGCCGTAGAGATCCGCCGACCCGGAGAGGCGCGTGGCCAGGTCCGGCACCTGCCCCGGATCCCCGCGGACGAAGCGGCGGACCGTGTCGCGGAAGCGCCCGTTCCACTCGCACCAGTCCACCGGGAAGTTGCCCACCTGGTACGAGTCCGCGCCGAGGTCCCAGGGTTCGGCGATGAGCTTGGCCCGCGAGACCACCGGGTCCTGGTGCACGGCCATGAAGAACGCCGCGATGCGCTCGAAGCGGCCCTCCTTGCGACCCAGGGTCGAGGCCAGGTCGAAGCGGAAGCCGTCGACGTGCATTTCGGAGACCCAGTAGCGCAGCGAGTCCATCACCAGCTTGAGGACCTGCGGCTGGCCCAGATCCAGGGTGTTGCCGCAGCCCGTGAAGTCCGCGTAACGGCTCGGATCTCCCGGCAGGGGCTTGTAGTACGTCGCATTGTCGATGCCGCGGAAAGCGAGCGTGGGCCCCAACTCGCCGCCCTCACCGGTGTGGTTGTAGACCACGTCCAGGAGCACCTCGATGCCCGCGGCGTGGAGCGCGCGGACCAGTTCCTTGAACTCGACCACCTCGCAGCCGGGCTCTCCACCCGTGGAGAAGCGGCGATCCGGGGCGAAGAAGCCGATGGTGTTGTAGCCCCAGTAGTCGGAGAACCCGAGGGCGCCCAGCCGGGCCGGCGAGTGGCGGGTGTGCACGGGAAGGAATTCGACGGCTTTCACGCCCAGTTCCACCAGGTGCGGGATCTTGCCGACGAAGCCTGAGTACGTGCCCGGTCGATCCACGCCCGAGGACGGGTGACCGGTGACACCCCCGATGTGGGCCTCCCAGATCACGAGGTCCTCGAGGGCGTGCCCGGGCGGCCGGTCGCCCCGCCAGTCGAAGGCGCCGTCCACGACCACCGAGCGCGGCGCGTCGGCCTCGTTGTCGACGTCGCTCGGCCTCAGGCTCGCCGGATCGAGCCCGGCTGCCGGATCGTAGTCCAGGTGCTGCCGGGGATCGCCCCGGTGCTCGCCGAGGATCGCCCGGGCGTAGGGGTCGAGCAGGAGCTTCCGCGGGTTGAAACGATGCCCGGCGGCCGAATCCCACGGCCCGCCCACGCGAAAACCGTAGAGCTGTCCGGGTCCCAGGCCTTCCACGTGGCCGTGCCAGACGAAGCGCGTGCTGTGGCTCAGCGGGATCTCGGCCGCCCGCCGCCCGCGGCGGTCGAACAGCACCAGCGTCACGGCCGTGGCGTGCTTCGAGAACAGCGCGAAGTTGACCCCGGACGGCGTGACGGTCGCGCCCAGGGGGAAGAAGCTGCCACGGGTCGCCGGCCCAGGTCCGGGGCGACGCCTCCGGCCGGCCGAGGGCGAGCTCATTCCGGTGGTTCCGGAGCCTCGGAGATCGCTGCCACGCCGCTGCCGCCGGGGTAGCCGAAGCTGACGTCGTCGTCGTAGCCGACCACGGTGATGGCCAGGGGCTCGGCGGACTCGATGATGTGGTGGCCGGCCTGCAGCTCCACGTGGGCGTACTGGTAGTCCGTGCCGTCGTAGGAACCCAGTGCCAGGAAGGTCGCCGTGACGCCCACGCCGTCCAGGATGACACCCACGCCCGCGGCCCGGACGATGGTGACGAAGTTCGTCTGGTAGCCGTTTGGTACCAGGAAGATGTACTTCTCCTGGAGCTGATCCACGGCCGGCAGGACGATCATCGACGGATCGCCGGGGTAGCTGTTCAGCAGACCGCCGAACTCCTGGTTGCTGAGCAGGAACTGGGTCACCGAGAAGGTCTTCAGGGGATCCGTGGCCCAGACGGCGAAGGGCACGTCGGCGGTGAACTCCGCGGTCTGGTAGGCCTGGAGCACGGACGGCGCCCCGGCCGGTACGGCCGGGTGGTAGACGAGCTGGGTGTCGTCGAACCCGGCGCTGATGCGGTAGACGCTGCGGCAGTCACCGCCTCCCTTGGCGTCCGCCGCGGGTGGCGCTGCGTAGGCGTTGCCCCAGGCCTCCAGCGGCAACATCTGGTGCTCCACGTGATCGGCGCAGCACTTGGTCGTGTTGGAGGGCTCGGATGTGGCCACGCTGCCGCCGAAGACCGCCACCGGCTTGGACGCCACCACCCGTGTGCCCGACAGGCTCCCGCCGGCGCCGGTGCCCGAGGAGATGGCGGTCAGCACCCGGCCCCGGTCGAGGATCACGTTCTGGTACGCTCCGGCGTAGAGCGGGTTCGTGGGGTAGAGCGTGACCTCGGTGCCGTCCTCGGTGGCGACCACGGCGACGAACCCGCCGGTGTTCTTGGCCGCGGCCGAGAACGCGTCGGCGGACACGAGGTTGGCCGAGCCGGTGATGGCCGTGTAGTCCAGGGACAGCACGTGGGTCGGCAGCAGCAGCGAGGCGTCGTTGGAGTACACCGGCGAGGTGTTGTCGAGCGGGTTGAACTGGTAGGCCGCGATGGGCACGTCGCTTTGGATCCGGAAGGCCAGGCCGGTGCTTGTGGTGACCGCGGGCTGGATGCTCTGTGCCGGCAGGGGGATGGTCACTATCTGGTCCACGGGGACGATCTGGGTGGCCAGGGGCGTGGCGCTGGCGCCGGAGTAGATGTCAACCGTGGCATCGACCGTGGACGAGGTGTTGGCCACCACCACGGCGAACTGCTGGTCCTGGGGGACCACCGCCAGCGGCGCCTGGGAAACGTTGGGCAGGTCCACGGCCCAGAACTCGCAGCCGAGGTTGGAGGTGCCCGAGGTGCAGGGATCCGTGTCGCCGTCGCTGTCACTGTCCGCGTCGGCGTCCGCGTCGCTGTCCACGTCCCCGTCCGTATCCCCGTCCGTGTCCCCGTCTCCGGAGCTCGAGGGCTCCGATGCGTCCTCGCAACCCCAGCAGAGTGCCAGGGCCGCAATCGCCAGCAACGTCGTCGTCTTCATCTCGGTCCTCCTCGTCGCCAAAGTGCGGATGCGCGGGAAGATGATACCGCGTGAACCCCGCCAGCGTGAAGAGGAATCACCGCGGCGCTGTGTGCCCCTCGCAGCCCGCCCGGATCCCCGACGGGAATCGGGCGCCGCAGCGAACCCGCGGTGGCGGTAGAATTTCCGTCCGGGAATTTGCGTCCGTAGTATAATCGCCACGACCAAGGGTGGTTCGTAGTCGCCTGTCCCCAGACCGCGAAGTCGGTCGGTCAGGTTTTGAAACAAGGAGATTGATGATGAAACGAATCGTTTTCTGGGTGTCGCTCGGAACCTTCGCGATGGCGTTCGGTGCTTTCGCCTGTGGGGGCGACGACGACGACAATGACAACGACAACGACAACAATGACGACAATGACAACGACAACGACAACGACGACGGGAGCGCAGACGCCGACTCTGACGCGGATTCCGACACCGATTCCGATTCGGACGCCGACTCGGATTCCGACTCGGACGCCGACTCGGATTCCGACTCGGACAGCGATTGCTGGTCCACGCCGATCGGGGCTCCGACAGGCACGCTCAACACCAACTATGGGGACATCGCGTTCACGACCGGCACCTACTACATGGAACACAAGATGGACGTGGACGACTGGGAGGACGGTTGCATCTCCTACATCACGTTCGACCTGTACGCCGGCCAGGGCTGCCACCTCTACGTGAGCGGCGGCGATCGGCGCGTGTGGAGCGGCTACTCCGAGTGGCAGGGCGGCATCGCCATCGACTACATCGAGTTCAGCGCCGACTCGTACTGCCCCGGTTTCCCGGACGACGCCGAGGGCACCTACTCGTACGACAGCGGCCTCACCGTCGCCGAGATCGTCCTCGGCTCCTACGACATCCCGGGCGACATGGTCGACCCGGGCTGCATCGAGACGACGGCCACAATCCGGCTGGCGGGCGTGCTCAGCAACTACTACGACGATCTCCAGCTGGGGCTGAGCCAGATCTCGTTCACCGGCGGTTTCCAGAGCGACGGCAGCACGTCCCAGAGCTGTCCCTGCGAGCCGGACTGCTCCAGCGCCGGCTGCGAGGACTACGACGGCTGCGGCGGCATCTGCGGGTACTGCGGCGACACCGACTTCTGCGCCGGGTACACGGGCAGCGACACCTGCTGCACCGACAGCAACCCCTGCGGCAACGCCAACGACGACACCTGCGACTGCGGCGGAGCCTGCGCGTGGGACGCGACCGACTGCACGACCGACACCTGGAACTGCAGCTCCTCGTACTACAATGCCGGCGACGGCTGCGACTGCGGCTGCGGCATCATCGATCCGGACTGCGAGGGCTCCAGCAGCTCGTACTGCGACTACTGCAACGACTCCGGCTCCTGCTGCTCTACCACCTGCCCGGGCAACATCCACCCGACGATGAACTGGACCTGCCAGTAGGCGGCGGCTCCCGGCGAGCCGCCTCGGCACCCGCCCGCATCCCCTGCCCCGTCCCGCGCTCGATTCATCGATCCCGCCACGGCGTGGACGTGCTAGAATCCGTTTCGTCCTCTTTCGAGGTTCGATGAGAAAGGGTGCCATGACACACGCGCATTCGAAGGGCTCCTGGCGATGGCTGGCGATCGCCGTTGCCGTCGGCGCGGCCCTGGTGATCGCGAACGAGGCCGCGGCCCGCGAGACCCTGGAGCAGGTCCGGGCGCGCATCGGGCGCGACGGGCTGCACTGGACCGCGGGCGAGACGTCGATGTCGAGGCTGCCACCTGGACAATGGCGATCGATGTTCGGCAGCCTGGCCGACATGGAGTCCCTGGCCGAGACCTGGGGTTGGCAGCACGGCACCACGCCCTGTGACGTGCACCCGGACGCACCCCAGGTGGACACCGCCTGGGAGCGGTTCAGCTGGGCGGACGCGGACGGCGAGGACTGGACCACCGAGATCAAGGACCAGGGCGCCTGCGGCTCCTGCGCGGTGTTCGCGTCGACCGCGGGCGCCGAGGCCCGGGCCAACGTCTCGGCCGGCGTGCCGGACCTCGACCTCGACCTCGCCGAGCAGAACCTGTTGTCCTGCACGACCACTTCCACCTGCCAGAGCGGCACCTGGGACACCCAGATCCTGATCCCGACCCTGACAGCGGGCATCCCGGACGAGAGCTGCCACCCCTACGAGGCGGTCAACGGCTCCTGCGCCGATGCCTGCGGCGCCGCGGCCGAGCGCAGCTTCCCCATCGTCGGTGGCGGCTGGCTGCCCTCGGTGACCACCATGCTGGACATCGCCGACGAGGCGGACATCCGTGCCGCCCTCGTGGCCGGCCCGGTGATGGTCAGCTTCGTCGTCCCCGAGGACTTCTCGTTCTACACCGACGGCGTCTACGACGGCACTCCCACCCCCGCCGAGCTGATCACCGCCTGGCACACGGTGCTGGTCGTGGGCTGGGACGACCACGCGGATGACAATCTTCCGCCAAGCTGGATCGTGAAGAACAGCTGGGGCACGGAGTGGGGCGCGGACGGCTGGTTCGAGATCGTGCGCAGCGGCGCCACGCGATTCGGCACCCAGGCCACGGCCCTCGAGGTCGACGCCTCGGTCATCGAAAACTGGATCTGTGTCGAGGACGACGGCGATCTGGTCGTGGAGCTCGAGACCGCGAGCGGCGCCACGACGACCCGCGAAGTGGAGCTGTCCCTGTGCAAGGGCGACGGACCGGTGACGTTCAAGGTCGAGTCCCGCTGGCCCCTGACCTGGCTCGCCGTCTCGCCGGCGGAAGGCCAGATCACCGCCGAGGCGCCCGTCACCCTTACGCTGACCTACGACGAAGCCGCCTACGACGGCGCGCCGTCTACCGGTGAATGGAACCGGCTCTACGTCGTCGCCCCGCAGGGCCACACACGGCGGGTCTACACCGAGTTGTGGTCGATACCCGCGGCCACGGACGGCGACGCCGACGGCGACACGGACACCGACACGGACGCCGACACGGACGCCGACACGGACGCCGAGGGCGCTACGGACATGGACACCGAGACCGGCTGCGGCTGCCGCGTCGCGGGCGCCCTGGGCCCGGCACCGCTCCTCGGAAGCCTGCTCGACCTGTTCTCCCGCTGACTCACGGTGCAGGCGGCGGCGGCGGGACCGAAGGCCGGATACGGCCGGTGGCGATGTCGTGCTCCCGCACCATCCGCTCGTAGAGCTCGACCTCCTGGCGGTTGCCGATCACCAGCGGCACGGTCTGGTGCAGGGACTGGGGCCGGATGTCGAGAATGCGCTCGCGGCCCGTGGAGGCCAGTCCCCCGGCCTGCTCGATGATCATCGCCAGCGGGCTGCACTCGAGGGTCAGCTGGAGCTTGCCCACGCCGGACCGCATGTTCATCGGGTAGAGGAACACGCCGCCGTGCAGCAGGTCGCGGTGGAAGTCCGCCACCAGCGAGCCGATGTAGCGCGACGTCGTCTTCCGGTAACGCGGGGCGTCGCCGAAGCGGATGTGATCCGCGAAGCGGCGGGTGGGCTCGTCCCAACGCTCGTAGTGACTCTCGTTGGCTGAGAAGTAGCGGCAGACCTCCGGCAGCAGGATGTTCTCGTGGCTGAGGAGGAACTCGGATGCCCGGATCTAGGGTGAAGCCG
>CAYZAI010000092.1:0-14188 GCA_964476305.1 uncultured Myxococcales bacterium | reverse complement strand
CAGTTCCCCGGCGCGCCCGGCCGCCGAGCGCACGGCCTTTTCCACGACGCGGCCCGCGACCCCGGGCACCGGCGCGTAGACCGGCACGACCCGGCCCACCCGGTCGCCGGGGCCGGCGCCCTCGCGCACGACCACCGGATGGGCCATCTGCAGGCGCCCTCGGTAGTCGCCCACCAGCCCGGCGAGGATCACGGGCTCGCCCACGGCGAAGCTGTCGGGAGGCGGCCTGCGGTTCGAGAACCACATGCCCGACAGGCGGTGGCCCTCGTCCTCGACGGTGACCTCCAGGATTCGCTTCCACGGCCGCCCGTAGACCCGCACGGTGGCCACCTGGCCGCGCGCCACGGCGCGCTGCCCGGGCACGAGGTCCGCGATCGGGGTTGGGCGGCGGCGGTCGTCGTAGCGCCTCGGCAGCCAGAACAGCAGGTCGAGGGGCGTGGACAGTCCGCGGCTCGCGAGCCGCGCGGCGGTCTTGGGACCCACACCGTCCAGCGCGAGCAGCGCCGGGTCGAAGGGCGTCGCGGGCGGGGGGGCGACCGGAACGGGCCTCTCCGTCACCGTCGCTCCACGCCGTCGCCGGGGTGTCGACGCGATGGCCTCGGCCTGGAGCCTGTCCTCGAGGGCCATGGCCAGCCCGAGCAGGAAGCGTTGGCCCCGAGCGAGCACGACCCGGCGCCCCACCTCGGGCACGGAGGCGGGATCGCGCATCGCCCGGAGGAATGCGGCGAGCCGGGCCTGGTCGTCCCCGGGGGCGGCTCCCTCGACCGCGAGCAGGTCAGCGGACGCGCCCGGGTCGTCCGACGGATCGATCCCTCCGGCCAGGGCCAGGGACAGGCGGCGACGCAGCCGGGCCACGGTCTCGGTCACGGACTCGGGATGGGGGCGCGGCTCGGGCACGGGGGGCCGCCGCTTCAGAACTCGACGGAGGTGATCTCGAACTTCCTGGGACCGGATGGCGTGGTGATCACGGCCTCGTCGCCCTCCTCCTTGCCGATCAGGCCGCGGGCGATGGGCGAGGTGACCGAGATCGTGCCGGCACCGAGATCGGCCTCGTCCTCGCCCACGATGCGGTAGGCGACCTGCTCGCCGCTGTCGAGGTTCTCGAGGCTGACCCGTGCGCCGAAGACCACGCGGTCCCCCTTGAGGCGCGACGGATCGATGACCTCGGCGTGGGAGATGCGCTCCTCCAGGTGCGCGATGCGACCGGCGATGAAGCTCTGCTGCTCCTTGGCGAACTTGTATTCGGCGTTCTCGGACAGGTCGCCCTGGGCGCGGGCTTCCTCGATCTCCTGGATGTTGGCTGGACGGTCCACCTCGCGCAGCTTCTTGAGCTCGGCCTCGAGCTTCTTCAGGCCGGCCGGGGTCATCGGGAACCTGTCCATGGAGCCTCCTCTTTCGCGTCGTCGATCAGGGGCCATTCATACCACGACCCCGCGGGCGAACGCCAATCACCGAAGATCTATAAGGATGGGAAAACCCTTCGGTGGTTGCTATAGTCGCCCTCGCGATGGAGGCGAGATGACGAAGAAACGACACTGGGTGCCCGCGCTCGCGCTGCTGCTTTCGGCCTGCGGGGGGGCCGGGGTCGGGGCTGGCGAGGCCGCGTCGGGGGAGGCAACCCACGACGAGCGCATCCGCCGCGGGGTGGAGCTGGGCGAGGCCGGGAACCTGGTGGGCGCGCTCACCGAGTTCCAGATCGCCCAGCGGGAGGAGCCGTCTCCCGAGGGCAGCCTGCGGCTGGCGAACACCCGCTTCCTGCTGGGCAGGTACGACCAGGCCCTGGCCGGCTACCGCAACTACCTGGAGAACGGGCAGGGGCTCTCGGCCCAGGAGCGCATGGCCCTGGCCGCGGAGATCGAGCGCATCGAGAAGGCCCTGGACGGCGACGCCGAGCCGGAAGGGCTGAGCCTGGCCGGCCAGTGGTTCCGCGCCGAGCTGGCGCGCCTGCGGGCGGACGACGCCCTGGCCTCCGGCGATTTCGAGGAGGCCCGCGAAGGCTACGACGTCGCCTTCGGCTACCTCGGCTACCCCGAGTACCTGTTCGAGGCGGCCGTCGCCGCGTCCGTGAACGGCGAGACCCAGGTGGCCCGCGACCGGTACACGGACTACCTGAAGCTGGGCGGGCAGCACATCCCGCCGGATCGGGCCTTCGCCGTGGCCGCCGAGATCGATCGCCTGGACGCCATCCTGCGGGGCGAGACACCGGTCACCAGCGAGACCCTGGCCGGGCGTATCCTGGCCGAGCGCGCCGGCACGGAGACACCCGAGGAGCCACCGCCGTCGGTCGCCCGGGAGCGGGCCGCCGCAGAAGCGGACGCGGGTGAACCGCCGGCCACGGAACCGGCCCCTGCGGACTCGGAAGCGCTCGAACGGGAGCGCCTGGCCGCCGAGAAGGCCGAGGCCGATCGCCTGCGTCGGGAACGCCTGGCAGCGGAGAAGGCCGAGTCGGCGGTGCGGCGGGAGCAGGCGCGCCAGGAGCTGGCCGCGGAGAAGAAGGCCGCGGCGGAGAAGAGAGCGGCGGAGAAGAAGGCCGCGGCGGAGAAGAGAGCGGCGGAGAAGAAGGCCGCGGCGGAGCCGGCGCCCGCGGCCGAACCGGCGCCCGTGCCGGCCGAGAAGTCCTACCAACAGGTCGAGGTGCCGCCGGAGGTCGCGGCCCGGCCGTCGCCGCCGCCGCGGGTCGAGTCGAAGCCTGTCTCCCTCGAAGACCTGCTGTTCTATTCCCGATCGAAGAGCACCGCGGTCCGCCACCGGGCGGTGATGGGACTCGTCCGAGTGCCGGACGACCGCGCCAGGCTGGCGCTGGAGGAGCGGGCGACCCGTGACAACAACATGCAGGTTCGCTTCGCCGCCGTGGCCGGGCTCGTGGCCCGTCGCTCGTACGGCTCGATCCCGGTATTGCGCCGCGCCATCAACACGGCCGCCACGTCCAATGAGCGCGCCGTGCTGAAGCGCGCCATCGCCGAGATCCAGGAGTGACGGAGCGTCTCAGCTTCCCATGGAGGCGAGGGTGGACAGGACCTCGGTCATGTCGTCCGGCCGCAGCCGCGGGGACTTCTCGAGGCAGCGCATGACCAGCCGCTCGAGAGCCGGAGCGATGCGCCGCGGCGCGAGACCGCCGCTGATCGGGCTGGGGGTGCTCTTGATGTGCTTGCGCAGCAGGGTCTCGGGGTCATCGTCGTCGAAAGGCAGATCGCCGGTGAGCATCTCGTAGAGCATCACGCCCAGTGCGTAGATGTCGGCCCGACCGTCCAGCGCCGCGCCCATGGCCTGCTCCGGCGAGATGTACTGGGGCGTGCCCATCACGTGACGGGTCGTGGTCAGGCGCGGGCCGTCGATGATCCGCGCGATGCCGAAGTCGACGATCTTCGCCGCGGCGTCCGCTCGGGCCGCCCGGGGGATCAGTACGTTCTCGGGCTTGAGGTCGCGGTGGATCACGCCCACCCGGTGCGCGGCGTCGAGGCCCCCGGCCAGTGCCCGCGCGATGGCCACGCCCTGGCGCTCGGGCAACGGCCCTCGGCGGAGCAGGCGACGCAGCGGGCCGCCTTCCACGAACTCCATCACGAGGAACGCGGCGCCGCCGTCGATCTCGCCGGCGTCCAGCACGCGCACGACGGCGGGGTGGGAGATGCGGCGCGCGGCCCGGGCCTCGTTGAGGAAGCGCTCGCGCACCCGGGGCTCGAGGGCGATCTCGGGGTGCAGCACCTTGATCGCGATGCGCTCGCCGCCGTCGACACGTCGGGCGAGGAAGACCGAGCCCATGCCGCCGCGGGCGATGCGCCGGCCGATGCGGTACCGTCCGAGGAGGACGCGGCCCTCCATCCCGCTTTGCACCGCGCCGGTCTCCACGGGGATCGTGGGCGTCGGGTGCGGGCGCTCCGCGGGCGTTGTGCACTGTCCCAGGCTCACGTTCGGGTCCTCCCTCTTCTCAGGCCGATGGTGCGAGGAGGGGGACTCGAACCCCCACACCGTGTGGTACTGGAACCTAAATCCAGCGCGTCTGCCAGTTCCGCCATCCTCGCCCGCCGTCGGCGGCCCGCCCGTCGCGGCGCGTCGTCCGTAGCCCCCTAGCTAGCGCGCCTGCCGAGTTGACGTCAAGGCGGTGAGACGCCACACTCCCGGTTCGTGAAGTCCGCGGGAAGGCCGCGAGCGCTTCCGGAAGCCCCGGGAAGGAGTCCGTCCGTTGCCCACGAGACGAAAGACAGCCGCCCCGTGCCTGCTGGTGCTGGCCCTCGTCTCGGTCGGGGCCCTCTCGGGCGCGGCGGCGAGGCCCGTCAAGGATCACGATCTCGGCAAGGCCGAGGTCGTGGACCGGGTGATCCTGGCGGTCATCGAGGACTATTACGACCCGGAGCGCATCGCGCCGCGCGAGATGTTCTCTTCAGTCGTGGAGATGCTGCAGCAGAAGGTCGCCGAGTTCGAGTTCCGTCCGCGCGGCGAGCGGGCCGCCAAGGTCGCCCTGCGGGGCGAGGAGCTCGATCTCGATCTGACCGAGATGGACAGCCCCTGGGAACTCTCGCGCGTGCTGCGGCGGATGCTGGTCTTCCTCGAAAAGAACCTCCCGACGGGTGAGTACGACGAGGTCGAGCTGGAGTTCGACGTGGCCAACGCCATTCTGGCGACCCTCGATCCCCACTCGGGCGCGATGTCCCCCGACGTCTACGAGGACCTGCGGATGGGCACCGTGGGCGAGTTCGGCGGTCTCGGCATCAAGATCACGACGGACCGGCGGCCGCCCTGCGGAGGAGCGCTCACCGTCGTCGAGGTCTTTCCCCGCACGCCGGCGCACCGGGCGGGGTTCAAGGTTGGCGACAGGATCCTGCGCATCGATGGCGAATCGACGATCAACATCACCACGGGCGAGGCGGCCAACCGTCTGCGCGGCAAGCCGGGGACCAGCGTCGAGCTGGAGATCGAACGCCCAGGCGGCACGCGGCGCAAGATCGGTGTGGTCCGACAGCGGATCCCGATTGAGAGCGTGACCTGGAAGATGCTGGACGGCGGCGTGGGCTACATCGAGCTCGAGGCGTTCCAGGGCAACAGCGCGTCGGAGTTCGCCGGGGCCCTGCGCGCGCTCCACTCCAAGGGTATGAAGGGCCTGATCCTCGATCTGCGTGGCAACCCCGGCGGGCTTCTCGACATGGCGATCAAGGTCGCCGACCAGTTCCTGGACGGCGGCACCATCGTCGCCACGGCCGGGCGCACCGCGGAGGACCGCGAGGTCAGCAACGCGTCGGCCGAGGGCACCGAGCCGCGCTACCCGATGGTGGTGCTGATCGACTTCTCGTCGGCGTCTGCGGCGGAGATCATCGCCGGGGCCCTGCGCAACCACGGTCGGGCCCTGCTGTTGGGCGAGACGACCTTCGGCAAGGGCTCGGTGCAGATGGTGATGCCGCTGCCCGCTGGCGGCGCGCTGCGCCTGACCAGCGCGCAGTACCTGACCCCCGGCGACATCTCGATCCAGAACGTCGGCGTGGCGCCCGACGTCCGCTTCCTGCCGGCGGTCGTTGACCGGGAGGAACTCGAGCTGGAGCGGAGGGGCCGCGTATTTTCGGAAGAGGATCTCGATCGGCACCTGGATCGCCCCTCGGCCCGCGGCCGCGGCGACCGGGACGGGGCGGAGGAGGTGCTCCTGTTCGTGCCCGCGGCCGAGCGCGAGAAGGACCGGGCGGCTTTCGATCGCTGCTACGACGACGATCCCGGGCGGCAGGCCTACGGGGCGCGCTTCGAGGTCGAGTTCGCCCGCAGGCTGCTGGCCGGGGCGCGGGGCGAGACCGCCG
This sequence comes from uncultured Myxococcales bacterium, assembly GCA_964476305.1. Lineage (GTDB taxonomy): Bacteria > Myxococcota_A > Polyangia > JAAYKL01 > JAAYKL01 > CAYZAI01. The sequence continues at coordinate 8,411 of CAYZAI010000092.1, read as the reverse complement.
AGGAGCTCTCTCTCGACGCCCGCGAGATCATCGCCCGGGACCGCGCGGACGAGGAGGCGAAGCTCGTGCGGGCGATGCGCAAGCTCGGCGTCGACTGGACCGTCCCCGCGGACGACGCGGCGGGATCGGCGCCCGCCCCGGAGCCGAAGGTCGATCCGGCGGTGACGGCGAAGGCCTCGCTGGCCGGCAGGGTGGAGCCGGGGTCCAGGATGGGGATCAAGGTCACTGTCCGCAACGGATCGGACGCGCCGATTCGCCGGCTCAGGGCCGTGACCCGCAGCGAGAACCGGATCCTCGACGGCCGGGAGCTCGTCTTCGGGCTCGTGGCGCCGGGGCGCAGCCGCACCTGGACGGCCTGGATCGAGCTGCCGCCGGTGACCTCGCCACGGGTCGATTCGGTGACCATCGAGTTCCGCTCCGCCGACGGCCGCGTCCCCGGTCCGGCATCGATCGATGTCCGTGTCCCCGCGCGGCCGGAGCCGCGCCTGGCGTTCACCTGGCACCTCGAGGACCTGGGCAACGGCAACGGCTTCGTCGAGCCGGGCGAGGAGATCCTCGCCCACGTGCGGGTCTCGAACATGGGCGAAGGCGCGACGTTCGACTCGGAGGCGAACCTGTCCGCGCGGCCCGGGATCGATGTGATCGAGGGCCGCTTCCACATGGGACGGCTCGAGCCGGGCGCGAGCACCGAGGGCCGCTTCCGCTTCCGCGTCGGCGAGCGCTTCGAGGGGACCGCGGCCGAACTCGGCCTCAGCATCGACGACTGGGTGAAGTCCCGCTTCCCCACGACCCTGACCCTGCTCGACACCGCCCTCGAAGTCCCGGTCTCCCCCCCCGGGCCGGGGCCGTCCTCGGCCACGGGTCACGTCACCATCCTGGGCGGCGACGCCGACGTCCCGCTGCTCGCCGCGCCGGACGCCGAGGTCCCGGCCGTGGCCACGGCGCGCCCCGGGAGCAGCTTCCCGGTGGACGGGCGAGTCCGCGGGTTCTTCCGCCTGCTGCTCGGCCCGGAGCGCCACGCGTGGATCGCCGAGGAGCAGGTTCGGCCGGGAGGCGAAGGCGAGGGCGACTTCCTGCCGATCCCCTTCGAGCCGCCGATCATAGAGGTGCAGGGCGACCGGGTCCGGGTCACGGACCGGGCGACCATCTCCATCAAGGGACGCGTGCGCCACCCGCGATCGGTGAGAGACGTTGTCGTCTTCGTGGGCAAGCGCAAGGTCGCCTTCCTCGCGGGACCCGGCGCCGGCGATCCCGCGGAGTTGGCCTTCGACCTCGAGGTCCCGCTCGAGGAGGGCGCCAACCTGATCGGCGTGGTGGCGCGTCACGACTCCAAGGTCTTCTCGACTCGCACGGTTTTCGTCAGGCGCTCGTTGCCGGAGCGCTCCGACAGAAAGTGACGGCCCACCAGGGCGGCTCTTTTTTTTTTGAATGGCCCGGGCCGGATGATGATAAAATCATCGCATGAACGCGGAACACAGCACCGACCAGCTTGGCGAGTTCATCCACCTGCTGCGAGACCTGCGCGGCGTGACCGAGCTCAAGCTCCTGCAGCGGGGCGAGGAGTCGTGGATAGGGCTCCGGGTAGGGCGCGATCGGCCGCCCCATGTGCTGATCTCCCAGGTCAATCGCGCGGCGGAAGGCTACGGCCTCGACGTGTCCCACCTGCACTTCGGCATCCTCGCGGATTGAGCGCGGCGGCGGTCGCGACGACCGTCGTGCTGTTGGCTTCCGCGCCTCTGGCGGCCGAGGGCCGGGGGGCCGTCATCGATGCCCCCGTCGCCGGCGCCTCGGCCCGCCTCGCTCCCGGAGAGACCCTCGAGCTCGTCGTCCGGCTCCGGCAGCCGCTCACCCCGCCGCCGGGAGTCCAGCAACCACGGGTCTGGGCCGGGTGGTCCGTGGGCCTGCGCCGCGTCGTGGATCTGGCGACCGCCGGCGCGAGCCCGGTCGTCGAGTACCGCTTGCGACCGTTTCGATTGCGCCCCGCCGGAGGCGATCGCTACCGCCTGTTCGCGGTCGTGCCGCCCTGGCTGCCCGGCGGCACCTACGACGCGATGCTCCGCGGGCCCGGCGTCGAGGACGAGACGCTCCGGTCCGTCGTCATCGACGACCACGTGGACCTCGCGAGCGTGCTCGACGTGACCCTGCCGCCGGGCGTGTCCGGGATCGCGGCTTCGCTGGCGGGCGAGTCGCTGCGGGTCGTGGCCGTGGCGCCCGCCGGTTGGGATGGAGAATCGGGCAGCGATGACGGCCGGGTCCTGCGGCTCGGGCTGCCATCCATCGCCGCACAGCGCCTGCGGAGCGGCTTCGACCGGACAGCCCTGGGTCGCGAGGTGGCGTTCGCGCCGGTCACGCGGCGTTCCTGTGCCGCCCGCGTCCGTCTGCTGTCCGGGAGCCGGGGGCCCGCCGGTGGCTCCCTTGCCGCCTACGAGGAAGACCCCGACGCCGTGAGCGTGGTCTGGGAGATCGGGGACCGGACCACGGCCGCCGGGCCGCGAGCGCACCTGTCCCTCGTCGCCGACACCGGGACCCTCGTTCGCGCCACCGGCTTCGACGGATTCGGTCGCCCCTGCCGAGCCGAGCTCCGGGTGCCCGGGCGTGCTCCCGCGGCGACCGAGGGCTGCGGCTGTTCGGTCGGGGCCGGTCGCGGCGGCATGCTTCGGGTTCTCACGACGATCTTTTGCTTGTCGCTCGCCGCGGGGCGGGAATATGATGCCGTTCGCGAGCCGTTGACAGACGGATCCTTTCTGCAGAAGAGGTGATTGGATGACAGACTCGGTTTCCTGGCGGCCGCGGATCGCGGCCCTCGTGCTGCTCGCCGCGATGCTGCCGCTTTCCTGGGGCTGCAACAAGAAGTTCATCCCCAACACGGCGCTCGAGGACACGCCCGAGACCTGGGAGGTCGTCAACTTCTGCGAGCGCTACCGGCACGCCATCGAGGACTTGAACGTCGGCCTGCTGCTCTCGCTGGCTTCGCCGCGCTACTTCGACAACAGCGGCACGTCGTCGGGGGATGACGATTTCGACTACAAGGGGCTCGAGGGCGTGCTGACCGAGCGGTTCAAGGATGTCGAGGCGGTGCGCTACGAGATCCGCTACCGGGATATCTACGATCAGGACGGACTGGTGATGGTCGACTACACCTATACCTTGAGCTTCCAGTACCGCATCGGCGAAAAGTCGCAGTGGGCGAACAAGACCGCCGACAACCGCCTCGAGCTCGAAAGGGAGGACGACGGTTTTCTCATCGTCGCCGGGATGTGACGGGGTGCTGGGATGCGGCGGATCGAAGTCCGGTTCCTGAGCCGCGAGAGCTATCGCGACGTGTTTCTCGACGATTCGGACGGGGGGGGTATCTTCGTCGAGAGCTCCGCCGACTTCCAGGTGGGAGAGTCCCTGGATCTCAATCTGATATTTCAAGAAATACCTGAAGGAATCTCGCTGCGCGGCACCGTGGCCTGGCGCCGGCTCCCGACCCGCTGGCGTTCCGCCCTTCCTGCCGGGATCGGGGTCGTTTTCGACCGGTCGGATCGACAGCGGGCTGCCTTCCTCCAGGAGTTCTCGCGTGGCGGCCTCGAGGCGGCGCGCAAGATGGGGCGGCGGGTCCCTGCGGGTTTCCGGGTGGATATCGTTTCGGGAAACAGACTGATATCGACTCTGACCAAGGACATCAGCCGCGGAGGCGTTTTCGTCCTCGCACCGACGGATTTCGATGTCGAGGAAGAGGTCGTGCTCAGGCTGTTCTTCGACCCGGACGGCGTCCCCGAGCACCTCGCCGGGCGTGTCGCCTGGAAGAGACACGGCGGACCTGATGCCGGCATCGGCATCCAGTTCCTGTTTCCGAGCGCGTTGCGGCGGCAGCGCATCGGCCGCGTGGTGAGCGACATCGAAGGTCGTTTTCTCGCATCACCGATATCCGTTTGAGCCCCAAACCTGTTGAAGCGTGAAGGCCGTGGTGGTACGGTGCAAAAAATACACGCGGCAACGATCCGTTGGCCGCGCTGGGGAACCCTCTGATCGATGAGCGAAAACAAGACGCAGCTCGGTAAGATCCTGCTCAAGCGCAAGCTCGTCGATGCCTCCCAGCTTGAGAGCATCCTGGAAGAGCAGACCGCTCACCCTGAGCGCCGCGAGCGGCTGGCGTCCCAGGTCCTGGCAAAGGGCCTGACCGACGAGGTCGCCCTGTTACGGGCGTTGAGCGAGCAGGCCGGGGTTCCGGCCGTCAACCTCGACGACACGGTCATCGACCTGACGATCCTCGACATGCTGCCCCATGACATCGCGGCCCAGCACGGCATCCTGCCCTTGGGAACGGACGGGGACAGCATCAGCCTGGCCATGGCGAACCCGAACGACCGCAAGGTCATCGACGAGATCGAGTTCGTGACCGGGAAGAAGATCTTCCCCCACGTGGCCCTGCACGCCCAGCTCCTGCGGGTTGTCGAGGAAGCCTATCACGCCCGGGCGGAGGGGGAATCCCGTTACTGCGGCAGGCACGCCACGGCTCTGTCCTCTGGCACGATGGACAGCGTCGCTGGCGTCGTGAGCTCCGATCCGGAAGCGCAGACCGGAGCCGAGGGAGCGCAGGAGGGCGAGCCGCTGGGGTTCGATGTGGAAATCGAGATCCCGATGGACGACGCCATGGACGGCGTGCCCGCGGAGGCCGCCCCGACGCCGGTTCCCGCGGCCTCCCCCGCATCGGGGAAGGCCGGTCCCTCCAAGAGCCCGGAGTCGCGCAAGAAGGTGCTGGTCGTCGACGACGAGGACGACATCCGGCTGCTCATCTCGCGGGTGCTGACCGAAAAGGGCTACGAGGTGGTCACGGCCGGGCGCGGTCTCGAGGCGATCCAGAAGGTCCAGACCGAGAGCCCCGACATGATCATCCTCGACGCGATGTTGCCAGAGGTGCACGGGTTCGACATCTGCAAGAAGATCAAGGGCAGCCGGAAGTACGGACACATCCCCGTGATCATGATCTCGGCGATCTATCGCGGGTGGCGATACGCGCAGGACCTCAAGGACTCCTACGGCGTCGACGACTTCATCGAGAAGCCGTTCAAGATCGGCGAGTTCGTCAAGAAGGTCGAGGCGCAGTTCGCCGCGATGGAGGCGGGGCCGGCCGACGTGTCCCAGACCGATCTCTCGGGCGAGACCGAGCGCATCCTCGCGCGCAGCGTCGAGGTCTATCGCGGTGGGGACATCGAGAAGGCGATGGAGCTGCTGCGCAAGGGGCTGGCGATCGATCCCCTGTCCTTCAGGCTGCACTACAACCTGGGGCTGCTCCTGGGAAAGAAGGCGCTCAGCTACCAGGCGATCCGGGAACTCGAGTACGCGCTGGAGCTGGCGCCGGACTTTTTCCCGGCGATCAAGAACCTCGCGCTCCTGTACCAGAAGACCGGCTTCAAGTTCAAAGCGATCGAGACCTGGGAACGCGCGCTGCAACACAGCCCCGATGACGAGACGCGAGAGGGGATCAAGCGCCATCTGATGAGCCTGCTGTGAAGCCGGCACGGGAACCGCGATGAAGTTCGTCTGCGGCAAGTGCAATGCGAAGTACAGCGTCACCGACGACCGCGTCGCGGGGAAGGTGCTGAAGATCCGTTGCAAGATCTGCGGCAACATCATCGAGATCAGCGCCCGGCAGACCACACCGCCGCGGCCCGAGGCCCGGATCGGCGCGGCGACCGGGGATCCGGGGCTCGCCGGGCGTTTTGCCGAGTCGTTCAGCCGGAAGGACAAGGGGCCTGCGAGCGGGACGCCGGGCCTGCTCCAGGCGGTGAAGCACTCGGCAGCCAAGCTCGAGAAGGACGAGAACCAGGTCGCCATCTGGTTCGTCGCCGTGGACGACAGGCCAGTCGGGCCGGCGACCGCCGCATCCGTCTGGCGGTTCCGGACTTCGGGCAAGGTGAACGACGATTCGCTGGTGTGGAAGGAGGGCATGCCCGACTGGACGCCCTTGCGCAACTGCAAGGAGCTGGTGGGAGCGCTGGCGAAGCTCGATCTCTCCCGATCCGCGAAGGGGGGCGACGCAGGCGCGAAGCCCCGGGCCGCCCCTCCCGAGCCGCCCCGCCGCGGGCTGTTCGCCGCAGAGGCGGAGGGGGCGGCCGCGTCCCCTTTGCGAGGCCAGCGTCTCGGGCGGCTGGACGAGGACCTCGCTCCGCCTCCGCCACCGCCCGCGGCAACCGCGCCCGCGGTGCTCGACCAGGTGCTCTCCGACATCGCTCCGGCATCGGCGAAGGCCCCAGAGGCGGAGAGCGACTTCTTCGGCGAAGAGCCGGACGCCATGTCGGTCGACAGCAGGCTGGCGTCGCTCCAGCAGATCTCCCTGCCGCGGGTTACCGGCCAGAACCGCTGGATCACGGTGGCCGCTGTCGGGTTCCTGGGTGTGGCGATCGCCGTGCTCGGCGTGGCCGTGGCCACGAGCGGCAACTCCGAGCCGCGCGTGATCACCGAGGTCGTCGAGAAGGTGGTCGAGGTCGAGAAAGAGAAGATCGTCTACCGCGACACCCCGCAGGTCCGGACCGAGACCGAGGAGGTCGCCAGCGAATCGGGCAAGGCGGGCTCTTCGTCCAAGAGCAAGGGCAGCGGTTCGGCCTCAGCGGGAGGTGGGAACAAGGACGCCGAGACCCTGGACGAAAAGAAGAAGAAGCTGCTGGAGCAGATGGGGCTGGCCGCTCCCTCCGGGGATCAGAAGCTCGTCGGCGACGCGGACAAGGCCTCGGAGGCGGACAAGGGCTCTGGATCGTCTGTGCTCACGAGTGAACAGATACGGAAGACCTACAACAAGAACAGGAACTCGATGCAGATCTGCTACGAGCGCTCGCTCAAGCAGGGCGAGGTTCCCGAGGAGTCCAGTGTCAAGGCCGAGACGAGAATGGTCGTGGGGCGCAGCGGGATGGTGAAATCGGTGACGGTCGGCGGACAGGCGGCGAAGTACCCGGGCCTCAAGTCCTGCATCGAAAAGGCGGCCAAGAAGTGGGTGTTCCCGGCGAGCGCCGGCGACTCCCCCGTCGAGATCCCGACCCTGTTCACGCCCAAGTGACGCGGCGCCGGCGGTTGACATGGACCCCAGCATCATCACCAGGCTCGCATACGACGCGCTCGTTCTGGGGCTGTTGCTCTCGCTTCCCGTGCTGGCCGCCGCCCTGGCGGGCGGGGTGATGACCGGCCTGTTCCAGTCCTTTACCCGACTCTCGGACCCGGCGATCCAGCAGGTGGTGCGGGTCGCGGCCGTCTTCCTGGTCGCCCTCGCCGTGGCTCCCTGGGTCGCCGATGGTCTGGCCGATTTCGCGCGGACCACCTGGAGCATGATCCAGGCCGTGGGCACCCCTTGACGGACGGGTGGTTTGCGCCCTGCGGGGTCGGCGCGCTGCTGGTGGCGACGCGCTTGGCGGTGGCTTTGAGGCTGATCCCGTGGCTCGGCGGGCGTCCGTTGCCCTGGGGCGCCCTGCTGGCCGCCGTGGCCGCGCTGACGCTCCTCTCCTGCAATGGCGCCGCTGCCCCGTTGGGGGAGGGATCGGAGGTCCGGGGCTGGCCATCCTTGGCGGCCCTGTTGTTCCGGGAGGCGGCCATCGGCGCCTGCCTGGGGTTGCTGGTTCGCCTGGCCATGGCCGTGTTCGAGACCGCTGGCGCCATGGCCGACGTCGCCTCCCGGGCCTTCCCCGCTGGGGGAACGGGGCCCCACGGCGCGTTCTACGACGCGGTCGGCGTCGCGGCCTTCCTCGCCATGGGCGGTCACAGGGTGCTCGTCGCGGTGCTTTTCGGCTCGCTGGCGGCTGTCCCCGCGGGAAGTGGGCAGCCTCCCCCCGGCCTCGCCGAGGTCGGCGCCATCGAGCTGGTGACAGGCGGTTTCGCCGCCGCCCTGGCCGTGGCCGGGCCACTGTTCGTCGCGGGCATGGCAGCCGATCTGGTGGCCGCCCTGTTCACCCGCGCCGAGCCCGCGCTCGCCCCGGGGGCAGGGTCGCAGGCCGCGAGATCGCTGGCGGTCCACGTGGCGCTGGTGGTCTTCCTCGGAGCAGGCGCGACCCTCGCGGCAGACACCGCGGCGGAGGGGCTGACCCGGATCGCCGCCGACCTCGCAGAGAACACGAGTTGACTTGTCACCTGTTGGCGACGTAAAAAACCCGGACACTTCGCCGCATCCACGCCGCTTGGCCTGGTCGCGGTCGGCGGGAGGCGGATTTTCCACGGCATGTGCCGCTCATCTCACCTAGGCTTGATCCTGGCGTTCGCCTTGCTGGTCGCGCCGCGGATCGCCGTGTCCCAGTTCGGAGGGGCGGGGGAGCTTCGTCCGCCCCGGATCCTCGGCGTGCCGGGAGAGGCCGTGGAGGACGAGGGCGACGGCGGAGATCCGGACGGGGGCATCGAAGAGGAGGCGGGCGACGAGACCGCCCTCTCGGACATCGAGGGGCAGC
>CAYZAI010000091.1:4580-14274 GCA_964476305.1 uncultured Myxococcales bacterium | reverse complement strand
TCCTTCAGGATTCCGGCCAGGTCCACGGGCCGCAGGCTCGAGTCTCTTCCCGGCATGAAGATGAGGATGATCGTGTCACCGTGGATCTGGTAGTGGAGGCCGAGGTGGCCCACGTAGGGCAACCTCACTCCCGGACGACCCAGGCACAGGACGCCGGGTCGCGGACCCGGCTGGGAGACGATGACGTCGGGCCTGCCAGCGGTGGCCGCCGCGACGAGCCAGGCGAACGGGACGGCCGCCGGGCTGGCGTCGCGCAGGCGCAGCATGGTCAGCACCCGCAGCGGCAGCGCCCCGCGGGCAGCGGACAGCGCCGAGAAATGAGCTTCCTGGGCCGCGGCCAGCAACCGGGATCCCTTTTCGCGATCGCTCGTCCCGCCCGCCAGGAAGTCGGCAAGCTCCACGGCCTGTGGTGTCGTGATGCACGCCATCGACAGACCCATGCCGCGGAACCGGGCCAAGGTGACGTGCTCCAGCACGACCGGGCACGTGCCCAGGGCCCGGCGCAGGGTCGCGAGCAGCGAGAGGTTGAAGGCGGCGTCGGGGCGCAGGCCCGCCGCGGACAGCCGGCGGCTGCCCAGCCCCGCCAGCTCGAGGGTGACGGGCCGCTCCTCCAGGTCCGGGCGCAGCCGACGCTCGGCGAGGCTCGCCATCGCCCGCGGCAATCGCAGCTCGACCGGACGCACGGGCGGAACCTCGGCGCCTTCTGGTCGGCGGTCTCCCGCCGCGGCGCGCCGGGTCAGCTCCTCGCTGGAGCGCATCATCACGTTGCCGTCCAGGCCGCAGGGGTAGTTGAAGACGAATCCAGCCTTGCCGTTGCCGCAGACCACGATCTGCCAGCTCGCGAAGTACCAGCGGTTGCCCGGCGCACCCACGTGCACCTGCCGGGCCGTCTCGGCCAGGGTTTCCGGCCGGGCGTCCAGATCCAGGCACAGCACGACGAACGACCGCGCGATGGTCTCCAGGGCCGCGCGGTTGCCCGGCACGAGCCCGGCGGCAGCCACCAGCGCGGCGCGGCACGGCTGGTCGGCGGTGGTCAACCAGCCCACGGCGCCACCCGTCCGGGGCGTGCGATCGGCCAGCTCGGCGACCCGACGCAGCCCGAGCTCGAGGGCGGCGACGTCCACGACGCCACCCGCCTCGGACAGATCGACCCGGAAGCACCGGCCGCGCGCCAGGACCGCGACGTAGCCGCCGTCCGGCGCCTTGAAGACCCGCGAGCAGCTCCCCCCCGGGTACAGGCAGGTGCCGAAGAGGTTCGCGTACTGCCCCATCTCCAGCGGACCGCCCTTGAACGAGTCCGGCTCGAGAGTGCCGGCCAGGAGCTCCCGCCGGAAGGCGCGGGCCGCCGCCACGAGGCGCGCGGCCCGGGCGAACGGATCGACGCAGCCGGGATCGTCGGCGATGACGGTGCAGGCGTTCAACGTCGGCAGCGGGAACGGCGACCAGCGGATGTCCTCGGTGCGAAGCAGGCGATCGTACTCCCCGGGATCGTCCCGCAGCCTCTCCACGAAGCCGGCGATCCCGGCCCGGTCGAAGAGCTCGCCGGTCAGGCGCTCGGGCATGCGGCTCATCGAGACGAAGCGCCGCCGGTACTCTCCTGCGTCGAGCAGGGGTGGAAGGGTCGGTGGTACCGGATAGCCGCCAACGCGCTCGCAGGCCAGGTCCGCGGTCCGTGACAGCCGTCGGTGGGGACCGGGGAGGACCTCTCCGGGAATCGAGCAGAATATCGAGCCGAACGTCATTCCCCATCCCCGGGCGACGGCGATATCCCGGCCCTCGGGCTGCGACGGGGTGCCTGACCGACGTAGTCGATGGAATCGACGGGCAGCTCGCGCAGGGCCGGAGACCTCAACTCCGACTCCTCGAAGGTGTTGGCGACAATACTAGGGAAACACATGCAAGTCAGAAATGCGCCGATCTGTTTGGAAGTCAGGCCGAGATCGAGACAGATGGCGGCGCCTACGAGAGAAATGTTCGGCGCCAAGCCTCGCCTCGCCGCGGAGACCACATCTACGAGTGGAGAGACCAGACGGCAGTGAGAGCGATCACGAAATCCGTGTATCGCCGTCCTTTCCATCATGGCTTGGTATCTGATGTCTACTTCCCGATAGGGCACTCCGAACCCTCCCAGCCGCTGGCGAGTGTCGATGGCAACCGCAATTCGATCCCGCATCCTGGTCGGGTCCTGTTCATTGCCGACGGCCTCTCGTACGTCGTGAAGGAGCTTCGCCGCTTCGATCGTCGTTTCTGGGCCGACATTCGCGCCGAGCACGCACAGTTGGCCGCCCAGCGTGCCTGCCATGTGGTCCCCGTGGGAAGCCAACAACCTCGATGCCTTGGGTACCCAGATTCGCGGGTCCGCCGCTGTAAGCACGACGGCCAAGTCGTCGAGGAGCGCCACCTCGGCGGCCTCAAGCCTCCTCCCCATGAGTCCGAGTGCCACCAAGCTGAGGAAGCTCTCCTTGCCCATCAGGTCGTCGAAGACCGACCACCCGAGAAACCGCATGTCCTTGAAACCGCACCGCGCCACCCGGGTGACGACGGGCTCGATGGTCGCGCTCATCGGTCGCCCTCCACGTAGCGAAACGGAGGGAGGTTCATCGGGTACTCGCCGAACGCCAACGGCCTCACGGCCAGGGACTCGGCCAGGGCACACGGAAAACGCGCCAGCACCAGCGCCGCGGCGATCCGCTCCGGATCGCGCAGGCCGCAGGCGTGCAGCACGGTCAGCAGGGCGGGCACGAAGGCCATGTCGGCTTCGAGCCTGGCCGCGTCGAAGCCGGCCCCGGCGAGCAGGCGGACCAGCCCGGCGACCCGCCCCTTCTCCTCTTCGCTCGAGTGACGGAACGCCTCCGGGCAGGGTCCGCTCCCCTTGTCCAGCCATTGCAGGAGCCCGGCGTGGGCGGCCAGCACGTCCCGCGCCTCCTCGGCCAGGCCCACGGTGGCGACGCCGGCGATCCCGGTGCCGTTGGCGCCACACAGCCGCGCCAGGCCCGCGGCATGGACCGACGCGAGCCGCGTGCTCACCGGCGCCAGGCACGCCATCGCGATCCCGAAGGCCCGCCCGGTGGGCCGGTCCGGTAACTCTCCGGTGAGGGCCAGCAGGGCGATCTCGGCGAATCCGTAGTGTTCCGCGAGATCGCCCTCGACGTCGTAGCCGTGGATGCGCGGCGCCGGTCCGGGGTCCACGACCCGGGCCGCCAGCCGCTCGGGCCAGATCGGCTCGTCCATCGGCCCGTGACAGGGATCGTCCGGTACCGGCCTTGCATCGTCCATGTCTCCCTCACTTCCTCACGAACCCGGCCACGGCCCGGGCCCGGTCACCGATGGGCGGGGCGATCTCGCCGTCCACGCGGACCTCGATCAGGGCCGGCCCGCGCGTCGCCAGGGCCCGCGGCAACATCTCGATCATCTGTCCCGGCCGCTCGACGACAAAGGCGGCCAGACCCATGGCCCGCGCGATGCCCGCAACATCGATGGGTTTGCGATAGCGGATCGCCTGGAGCGGTCGCTTGCGGCCCACCATCTTGCTGCCGTGCCACGTGATGCCGTGCATGTTGTTGTTCTCGACGATCCAGACCACCGGCACGTCGTACTCGGCGGCGGTAAGCAGCTCCATGCCGTTCATCGTCAGGCACCCGTCCCCGACGATGGCGATCACCGGCCGCCGGGGCGCGGCCATGGCCGCGCCTATCGGCGCCGCGGTGCCGTGGCCCATGGAGCCGAAGCCGAGGTTCAGCACGAAGGTCTGCTCGTCGCGGATGCACAGGTGGTGGATGTTGAACAGCATGTGCCCGCCGATGTCCGAGAAGACCACCGCATCGCCCGGGAGCGCCCGCTCGAGATCGGCGCGCCAGCGCTGGGGCGTGAGCGGCACCGCGTCCGAGGCCCGCAGCTCGGGCTCGAGGCACCGCTCGGACCAGTCCGCGGGGGCCGTCGTCCCGGTCCACTCCGATCGGGGGGATGTGCCACCGCGGATCCGACGGTGGGAGTGGTAGACGATCTCGGTGAGGATCGCCTGGGCGTCGCCCACCAGCGGGATGTCCACGGGGTAGTTGCGGCCGACCCGATCGGGATCGATGTCGAGCTGGATCAGGCACTCCGAAGGCCTCAGGTCCGGGTGCCAGTTGAGCGTCGTCGTCTCGTTGAGGGATGCCCCCACCGTCAGCAGCACGTCCACGTCGGGCCCGAGGATCGTCTCCCGGGCCAGTCGGTGCCCGGCGAAGCCCAGCACGCCGAGGGACAGGGGGTGGTTCTCCGGGAGCGTGCCCTTGGCCCTGGGAGAGGTGGCCACCCGCGCCGGGAGCAGCTCGGCCAGGGTGCGCAGGTGGGGCCGCGCCCCGGCCATGGCGATACCGGAGCCGGCCAGGATCACGGGCCGTCGCGCCTCGAACAGGGCCTCGGTCGCCCTCTGCACGGCGCTGCGGTCGAACCCGCGGCTGTCCGGCCGGTAGGTCGAGGGATCGAACCATCGCTCCTCCACGGGCTGCTCCCAGAAGTCCACGGGCACGTTGAGGTGCACGGGACCGGGACGACCCGAGAGCGCGTAACGAAGAGCCCGGCGCAGGTGCGCCGGCAGGCTACCGGGCGAGGTGACCATGGCCGAGTACTTGGTCACCGGGCTGAACATCGCCACGATGTCCATGTCCTCCCGGCCCGTCTCCTGGGCCGCGCCCTTGCCGATCGTGTGGCTGGCCGCCTGACCGGTCATCACCAGCAGGGGTACCCCGTCCGCGAAGGCGCAAGCCACGCCGGTCAGCAGGTTCGTGGCACCGGGCCCGGCCGTGCCGGCACAGACCGCCAGTCGCTGGCTCGTGCGCGCGAAACCGTCGGCCATGAACGCGGCGCCCTCCTCGTGCTTGGTGACCACCAGCCGGAAGCGCTGGTCCGCCTCCACGGCCTCGAAGAACGGGTGCAGCAACCCCCCGGGGATGCCGAACACGACGTGGGCGCCCTCGGCGTCGAGGTAGCGCAGGAACACGTCCACCGCCCTCTCCGATCGCGGGTCGCCCTCGGGCAACTCGTCGGGCGGCGGCGGCGGCAGGGAGTGCGCCGGGCGCATCAGCTCACCTTGCGGATGGTGACGACCCGGCTGGCAGGATCCATCCCCGCGACGCCGTGAGCGTCGGCAACGGCCGGGGCGGCGGCCGGCTCTATCGGGAAGTGGGCCCAGAACGTGGAGCCCTCGCCGGCAAGGGACATCACCTCGAGCTTCCCGCCGATGCGGTCGAGCAGCCGCACCACCACGGACAGCCCCAGGCCGTGGCTCGCGGCCACGCGGCGCAACGGGTCGGATCCGCCGGGCTGGAAGATGCGCGCGATCTCCTCGTCCGCGATGCCGCGGCCCGTGTCCGAGATCTTGACCGTCAGGAACCCGGGCTTGCCGTCCAGCTCCAGCACGATGCTGCCGCGCTCGGTGTACTTCACCGCGTTGCTCATCAGGTTGTCGATCACGCGGTCGAGCACCATGCGGTCGATGACGATGTTCCGAGGCGCCTCGCGCGTGGGGGCGAGCACGCTGACCCGGATGCCCCGGTCACCGACCAGGGCCCGAAGCCGCCTGCGGAAGGACTCCTCCATGGGCGGGATCTCGATGGGCTCGGGGCTGAGCTGCATGTCCGCGGGGTCGGTCGAGGCGAGGTGCATCAGCCCGCCGAGCAGCCCCCGCATCCGGGAGATCGCGCTTTTCTGCTCCTCCACGATGGCCTGCGTCTTCTCGTCGAGGGTGGCGGAAAGCTGCTCCATGTGGGCGTTGGTGTGGAGCACGACGGTCAGCGGGCTGCTCAGGTCGTGGGACACCCCCTGAAGCGCGGTGTTGCGCTCGGCCATGATGGAGGCCAGCCGTTCGGCCATTTCCTCGTTCACCCGCGACCGCTCGGCCACCTGCTCCTCGAGGCGCCGGTTCCAGTCCTTCTGGCGCTGGTGGAGATCGACGATCTCGCGCTGGGCCTCGGCGTTCTCCCGCAGCAGGCGGCGGAGCTCCTCGTTCATCTCCTCGGCCACGTCGAGGTTGACGCGGTTGGTCCGGCGCAACTCGAGCAGGTGGCCGACGAGGAATCCCATCGCGGGCAGGATGAACCAGAGGGATCCGGCCGGAATCGCGGCCAGGCCGAGGTGGACGCCGAGCCATGCCAAGGTCACGCCCAGCGCCCCGCCGATGACGGGCTTGAGCAGGCCCCGGGGCTGGAACACGCGGATCTCGTATTCGCAACAGGAATCGCCCCGGGCGATGCAGGAGTGCTCCTGCAGGTGGGCCGCAGGCAGGTTCCACAAAGTCGGCATGAACTTGCACTGGGCTTGCCGCCCGAGACACATGAGCCGGCTCTCCTGGAACTGCGAGAAGTACCTCAGGAGGAACCGGTTCTCTCCGAGCACCTCGAAAGTACCCCGTCCCGCAGTCGAGATGGTCGAAAAGTACTTCTGCCCCATCTCGTATACCCGGCGAGGGGAAGTCGCCCTGAGCACGAATCGGAGCGGGCCGTAGGATTCGGCAAGTCCGTGTACGCACGCGTTCTTCAGCCCTTCGTCGCTGCCGACGATATCCCTGACGGACTGGAGGATTTCCACGACCTGTCCCAGGCTCAACCAAGCTTTTTCATTGTCGAGATCGGTTAGGGCGAGGCCGGACTTTTCCATTACGGATCTGAGAGCTTCTTCTCCGTACACGTCTCGGATGTGCCGCAAAGCCGACAGAACGATGCGAATGCTGTAGTCGCTTGGGTTGGTGTTGCTGTGAGAAAAGTCTGCCATTTCTCTTCCGCCTCCGGCGAAAGGAATGTTGATGTTACCACGGATCGTACGATCGCCGTGGAAAAAAATACAATGACTAGACTGGGGAACCCGCGGTTTCAGACTTCGTAGAACATCGGCTCTCGCAGCTCGAGAAAGGAGTTGATCCGGTTGCGATCGTCGTCGGAGAGCCCGGTGAACTGCACGCCCATGCCAGGTTGCATATCCGGCGTCGTTTCGTTGAACTCCCTGAGCCAACGCACCACGCCCGGCGCCGAAACCAGGTGGCCGTCGGGCAAGGTGAAGTTGATCGCCAGCTGTGAGCCGATGGGGCGGTTGTCGAAGGTGGCGATGAAAATCCCGCCGGTGGAGATGTCCTCGGAGAAACCGGTGAAGAAGTTGTCATCCGACTGGAAGCCGATGTCCGCCTCGATGGCCACGCGCTGGACCTGGCGCCGCGGATCCTCCGGGAGCCGGGAACCGATGATCGATGGCGGTCGACCCGCCTGAATGGACTGGCGCTCCTGCACCTTGGAGATGGGGTAGAGCATGGCCAGGGTCCTGGCGATGGACGCGGTGGCTTCGTGCAGGGCCGGATCCTCGCCGAGAACCTCCTGCATCAACCTCAGGGTTTCGCGCAGGTGATCCATGGCCTGGCAGACCCCGGCCACGTGAGCCGGTTCGCTGGGGGCTGATTGCTGCACTGCGAACAGGGCACCCACGGCCTTGGCGATGGAAGCCGCCACCACATCGGCATCGATCTCGGGGTTGGTGGTACTCTGGACGGCTCCGAGAGCCTGCCCGAGCAGCTCCCGGGCCCGAGCGGCGGGCTCGGTCGCTGGAATCACCCTGGGTTCGAGTTTCATCGGGACTCCCTTTGTGGATCGTTTCGATGCCACTTTCGTGCTGTCCGCACCAATCTATCCAATTCCTAGAAACCGCGCAACAGCCAGGCCAGCAGACGGGTCTTCGGAAGGATGCCGACCACGACAGGGAGTGAACCGCCTGCTTCCGGGACGGTCCCGGTTCACCTCCGGCGCCCCAGTGGTCTCGATGGTTTCGGGTGTTTCGGTGATTTCCGTGGATTCAGGCTTCCGCCAGCGAGACGGTCCGGATATGCTGGCCCCCTGATGGAACGACCGGAAACTGCCGCGGCACCATCGCGAGGAGAACGGACTTGACTGGGCCCCAACACGCGCCGTTCGATATTCTCGCAATTTTCGACCACCTGCCGAATGGCGTCCTGGTCATGTCCAAAGGAGTCGAGGGCCTCGTGCTGGTCGGGGTGAACCGCGCCGCCCTCGAGCTTTCCAAGGGGCAGTTGGCGGGGTTCGTCGGCGAGCCGGTCCGCTCCCTGGAATCGATCTTCCCTCGGCTGATCGAGGATCTGGAGGCCTGCATGGCGGGCCGGGAGGCTCTCACGCGGGAGGAGGATTGCAGACTGCCTGGGCGGAGAACTCCCCGCCGTCTGATCATGACGTACGGGTTCGTGCCGCCTGGAAGCGTGATCCTGCACATCGAGGACGTCACCGCCCGACGACAGGCCGAGAGCCAGCTCATGCAGGCGCAGAAGCTCGAGGCCGTGGGACAGCTCGCGGGAGGCATCGCCCACGACTTCAACAACCTGATGAGCATCATCATCAGCTATACGGAGTTCGCCATCGATGCCCTGCGCCATACCAGCCCGATCCGGGACGACTTGATGGAGATCCGCAGGGCGGGCCGGAGGGCCGCGGAGCTGACGAGACAGCTCCTGGCCTTCAGCCGCAAGCAGGTGCTCGACCCGGATGTCATCGACCTGAACAAGGTCGTCAACGGCGTCGAGAGAATGCTGCGCCGCCTGCTGGGAGAGGACATCGAAATCGTTTTTCAGCCGGAGACCTCTCTCGACTGTGTGCTGGCCGACCCAGGTCAGATGGCACAGGTGCTGATGAACCTCGCGATCAACGCCCGGGACGCCATGCCCCAGGGCGGCCGGCTGTTCATCGAGACGTCCAACGTGTTGCTCGACGGTTCGTATGCCGACCAGCACGAAGTGGTCGATCCGGGCCGCTACGTGCTGCTCTCGGTGAGCGACACGGGCTCTGGAATGGAGCGTGCGATCCGGGAGCGGATCTTCGAGCCGTTCTTCACGACCAAGGAAATGGGAAAGGGCACCGGCCTGGGTCTCTCCACCGTCTACGGCATTGTCAAGCAGAGCGGTGGCAACATCTGGGCCTACAGTGAGCCCGACAGGGGTACGACCTTCAAGATCTATCTGCCCCGAGCGAGCGGACCGATGGACAGGGCTTCCCAGCCGCCGCCCCTGGACGGCTCCGTCTCGGGCACAGAAACCGTGCTGCTCGTGGAAGACGAGGAGGCCGTGCGCAACCTGGCCGAACGCATCCTGTTCCGCGCGGGCTACCTCGTGCTCACTGCGGCCGACGGAAACGAAGCACTGGCTCTCAGCGACGGCCTGTCCGGGGAGATCCACCTGCTGCTCACCGACGTGGTGATGCCCAAGATGGGCGGCAAGGACCTCGCCGACCGGCTCGTCGCGCGGCGCCCGGCCCTGAAGGTTCTTTACATGTCCGGATACTCGGGTGAGATGATTGCCAACTTCGGCGTGATGGAGACGGACAGGCGCTTCATCGGCAAACCCTTCTCCGGGCCGGATCTCCTGCGAATGATCCGGGAGACCCTGGACGGCAAGACGCACTCCCATCCGGGTGTGCCCACCAGTTCGCCGGGCCATGCAAGCGAGAAGGAAGGATGCGGCGAGGTGGACGCCTAGCGATGGAAGGCGGCTTCGGCTGCGGCCCGGCAAGCGCGAGTGCGAATGAAGAGGTGATTCGATGCAGAAGACTCTCGTTTTCATCGGCGATCCCGGCCCCGATGCTCCGGCCCAACTCGATGCGCTGGCCGCAGCGGGTCTCGTGGCGAAGCTCCACCTGCCGGGAGAGGATATCGGCGGGCTGGCGATCGA
>CAYZAI010000091.1:295-4570 GCA_964476305.1 uncultured Myxococcales bacterium | reverse complement strand
CGTGGCGGTGCAGGTCGCGACATTGCCGCTCTCATCGGTGACGGTGAGGGTGACGGTGTTTGCCCCGATATTGGCGCAGGTGAAGGTATCGGGTGCGACGCTGAGGGCCACCGGGCCGTTGCAGCCGTCGCTGGGCTGGCGATCGACACACCGGTCGCACTCGTCGTCGACGCAAGAATCCCGAACCTGCCCGCCTTGATGGCCGCGCTGCGGGAACGCCCGGATCTGGCTCCAACGCCGGTGGTGGCCCGGATCGCGGATCTCGAATCCGATCTGCTGGAACGCGCATTTGCTGCCGGGGTCGACGACTACCTGCCGGACGGGGCCACACACCAGCTCCAGGCCCTGCTCACCGCGGTAACGGCCGCGGATCCCTGGAAAACCGTGCGGGCGCCGGCCGGGCGCGTGCTGCTGGCCCATGACGATCGCCTGGAGCGGATCCGGTATGGGGCCGTTCTCAGGCGCAACGGGTTCGATCCGCACTTCGCAGCGACCACCGAAGAACTGCCCGGAGCACTGGGACTTGTCAGCCCCCGGGCCCTGGTCGCCATTGCGGAGCTGGTCAGGGCGTCTGATTTGAGCATCGCCGAGGCACGAAACGACGAAGGCGAGCCACTGCCCCTGGTGCTGGTCGCACCCCGCGACCAGTTGGACATGGTTCGCGCGGATCTCGGTGACCGGCCGCGGGTGCGAATCCTCGACTCGGCAGCAGACGCGGAATCTCTCACCTTCCTTCTCAATGAACTGCTTTCTCCGGCTCCTCCCAACGTGCGCCGTACACCGCGGCTGCTCTACCATGCGCCGATCCGGTTTCGCCCGGTGGATCATTCCGGCCCGGCGTTCCACGGATACACGTTCAACATCAACCTGAACGGCCTGTTCGTCCGCACCCTGGCCCCCCTGCCTCTTCAGACGAAAATCGAGTTGTCTTTCCGCCCGCCCCACGGCCGCGGAAGCGTGGTCCTGCTGGCTCAGGTGATGTGGCGCAAGGAGTTTGCAGACGCCCGCGGCGCGGTGACCCCGCCCGGCATGGGTGTGCAGTTCTTGAAATCGTGTCTCGCCGACGAGGCTGGCTACGAAGCAGGCTACCGCAAGCTTGCCGAGGAGTCGGGAGAGGGTCTCGTCACCATACCAGCACCGCCCGTCGTTTGAAACCTGCCGTGAGGTCGAGCTCACGAGACGGGGCGCCCACGGTGCTCGGCGACACGCCTTTGGCATCATCTTTCCGACCCCTGCCAACCAGGCGGTCGCGACGTGTTGAACGCCCCACTCGTTGCCGGCAACTCATTCCTGGTGTCATCTACCGGAAAAAGAGTCGACCGGAAGGCGAGGCGCTTGTGGTATAGTCACCTCGTTTTTCACTGCGGGGAGGTAGATGATGACTAGACAGCTGGAAATTCTGGCAACTCTGATTCTGGCATTCTTTCTCGGTCTGACGGCTTCCAGTTGTTCAAGGGATGCTCCTGTTTTTGAGGAAAACGACACGGATGCCGACGCCGATGCCGACACGGACGCCGACACCGACGCCGACACGGATGCCGACACGGATGCCGACACCGACGCCGACACGGACGCCGACACCGATGCCGACACGGACACGGGTCTGAGCTGTGAGGTCATCGACCCCTGCGGCGATCACGGGGACTGCGACGATACCGACGGAGTCATCACCTGCAGTTGCCAGGAAGGCTACACCGGCACGTACTGCAACTACTGCGCGGATGACTTCCACCCGGTCGGTCAGGACTGCGTGCCGGACGAAACGTGTGATCCCGATCCGTGCGTGAACGGTGACTGCAGCGTGGTGAGCGGTGAAATCCAGTGCGGCTGCGACACCGGTTGGGGCGGCGACCTCTGCGACGGGTGCGCGCCGGGCTTCCACCTGGACGGCCTCGAATGCACGCTGGACACGGTCTGCTCACCGACGACTTGCGCCAATGGCGGGGCATGCGACGACACGGGCGGAGTCGTCTCGTGCACTTGCACAGACTACTGGGATCCGTCGACGTTCTGCTACACCTGCATGAGCGGCACTCACCTCGACGGCGGTGCCTGCGTCGCCAACGAGACCTGTGCCGCGGACTCGTGCAACACCCACGGCACCTGCCAGGTGGTGGACGGCGTGGTGACCTGCACCTGCACGGTCACCAACACCACGATGCCGTACTGCGCGTGCGTGGCGGGCTTCAACGACCACGGCACCGCGTGCGACATGAGCTGCGCGCTCTGGATCGGGGACTGCGGCGAACACGGGACCTGCGTCGACGACGACGGTCCGGCGGCCTGCGAGTGCGAGACCGGCTACACGGGCTTCACCTGCGGCGCGTGCGCCGAAGGCTACCACCTGTCCGGCCTGGAGTGTGTCCTGGACGAGACCTGCACGCCCGACCCCTGCGTGAACGGCGACTGCAGCGTGGTCGGCGGTGAAATCCAGTGCGGCTGCGACTACGGCTGGGCCGGCGAGCTCTGCGACGAGTGCGCGCCGGGCTTCCACCTCGACGGCGGGAATTGCATCATCGACCAGGTGTGCTCGCCCACGAGTTGCGCCAACGGCGGGACCTGCACGGCCCCCGGCGGGGTCGTCACCTGCGCCTGCACCGGCTACTGGGATCCGGCGACGTTCTGCTACACCTGCATGAGCGGCACTCACCTCGACGGCGGTGCCTGCGTCGCCAACGAGACCTGTGCCGCGGACTCGTGCAACACCCACGGCACCTGCCAGGTGGTGGACGGCGTGGTGGCCTGCACCTGCACGGTCACCAACACCACGATGCCGTACTGCGCTTGCGCGGCGGGCTTCAACGACCACGGCACCGCGTGCGACATGAGCTGCGCGCTGTGGAGCGTGGACTGCGGCAGCCACGGCACCTGCGTGGACGCCACCGGCCCGGCGTCGTGCGAGTGCGAGACCGGCTACACGGGCCCGTACTGCGGCTCCTGCGCGTTCGGCTACCACCTGTCGGGGTCGCTGTGCGTCCTGGACGAGACCTGCACGCCCGACCCCTGCGTGAACGGCGACTGCAGCGTGGTGGGCGGCGAGACCGAGTGCGACTGCGACTTCGGCTGGGGCGGGCTGACCTGCAACACCTGCGCCGCGGGCTTCCACCTGGACGGCGGGAACTGCGTCATCGACCAGGTCTGCGCGCCCACGTCCTGCGCCAACGGCTGCACCTGCACCGACGGCGGCGGCGTGATCGCTTGCGACAACGGGTCCACGCACTGGGATGAAACCACGTACTGCTACACGTGCGAAGCGGGTTACCACCTGAGCGGCGGGCTCTGCGTGGTCGACGAGACGTGCACGCCCGATCCGTGCAACGGCCGCGGCACGTGCGCCGTGGTGGGCGGCGTGGCGACGTGCACCTGCACCGTGGCCAACACCGCGCTGCCCTACTGCGCGTGTTCGCCAGGCTACAACGACCACGGCGCGTCCTGCGACATCAGCTGCGCGCTCTGGGGTTCCGGCGTGTGCGGCGTGCACGGCACCTGCGTGGACACCAGCGGTCCGGCGTCCTGTGTCTGCGACACCGGCTACGCGGGCACCTATTGCAACCTCTGCGACAGCGGCTACCACCCGTCCGGCGCGCTGTGCGTCGTCGACGAAACCTGCACGCCGGATCCGTGCATGAACGGAGCGTGCAGCGTGGTGGGGGGCGAGGCCGAGTGCGCCTGCGACTTCGGCTGGGGCGGGCTGACCTGCAACACCTGCGCCGCGGGCTTCCACCTGGACGGCGGGAACTGCGTCATCGACCAGGTCTGCGCGCCCACGTCCTGCGCCAACGGCTGCACCTGCACCGACGGCGGCGGCGTGATCGCTTGCGACAACGGGTCCACGCACTGGGATGAAACCACGTACTGCTACACGTGCGAAGCGGGTTACCACCTGAGCGGCGGGCTCTGCGTGGTCGACGAGACGTGCACGCCCGATCCGTGCAACGGCCGCGGCACGTGCGCGGTGGTGGGCGGCGTGGCGGTGTGCACCTGCACCGCCGAGAACACGACGCTGCCGTACTGCGCCTGCGTGGCGGGCTTCAACGACCATGGCGAATACTGCGACATGAGCTGCGGCCTGTGGGGGGTGGACTGCGGCCTCTACGGCGACTGCGACGACCTCACCGGCCCGGCGGAGTGCGTGTGCGACGAGGGCTGGGACAGCGAGACGTGCAATATCTGCATCGATGATTCCTACGAGAACAACGACTACGACACGCAGGCGTACCTGTTGTCGGGCAACTTCTCGGCAGCGAACCTGGCCATCTGCGGAACGGACCAGGA
>CAYZAI010000091.1:0-285 GCA_964476305.1 uncultured Myxococcales bacterium | reverse complement strand
GAGACGGCGGTCATCAACGTCAGCGCCCTGTTCACCCACTTTGCGGGTGGAGATATCGATATTTTCCTTTGGTATCTCTACGATTCCTCGCCTTCTTTCAGCAACCGTGTGGCGTACAGCACCAGCACGACCAGCAACGAGAGCATGAGCTATACGGTTCCGAGCGGCGGTGCCGGGCGATACCTCGTGCAAGTCAAGGGATACGGGGCGTTTATCCGCAACGACTACGATCTGAACATCATTGTCACCGGACCGGCGTGCAACACCTGCGCGTACCTGGGTAAC
>CAYZAI010000090.1:6916-14358 GCA_964476305.1 uncultured Myxococcales bacterium | reverse complement strand
CGTACCCGTCGTCCCCGGCGAAGTCGGGAGCGGCCCCCACGGGCTCGTCAATACCGTGCCCCAGGCCATCGCCCGTAGCGGCGGCGCGGCCATTGTCCACGGCCACGGCGTGTTCACCACCGGGCGACACGGCTTCGACGAGGCCCTCTCGCGGATGTTCGACATCGAGCGCGCCTGCCGCGCCGAGGTCGCGCAGCGGATCTCTAGCCGGGCTGGATCGGCAGGCGGATGGTGAAGCGGCTGCCCTCGCCGGGGTTGCTGGTCACGGTCACGTGCCCCCCGTGAGCCTCTACGTAGTGCTTGACGATGGTCAGGCCCAACCCGGCGCCACCGTGCTCCCGGGTGGACGAGCCGTCGATCTGGGTGAAGGGATCGAAGACCCGACCGAGGGCATCGCCCGGGATGCCGGCGCCGAAGTCCTCGACGGCGATCTCGAGCATGTCCGGAGTCACCATCAGCACCAGGCCGAAGCCGTCCTCGGCCCCGTCCTCCCGGGTCGCGGGCGCCACCCGCGCCGTGATCGCGACGAGCCCGCCGGGCCGCGAGAACTTGATCGCGTTGTCGAGGAGGTGGCTGATCGCGGTGCGGATCTTCTCGGGATCGAGCAGTATCGGCGGCAGGTCCGCGGGCACGTCCAGCGAGAGCTTCACGCCCCGGCGGTCCGCCAGATCGCGGTTGTGGCTGACCGAACGCCCGATGAGCTCTGCCACGGAGCACTCGGCCGGCTGCAGGCTGAGGTGCCCGGTGTCGGTCTGCGAGAAGTCGAGGATCGACGAGATCAGCCGCAGCAGCTCGTCGCCCTTGGTCTTGATCGTCTGAACGAACTGCCGCTGCTCGTCTCCGAGGCTGCCGGCAATGCCCTCGGTCAGCATCTCGCTGTAGCCGATGATCGATGTCAGCGGCGTTCGCAGCTCGTGACTGACCATCGCCAGGAAGTTTGACTTCTGCCGCTCGAACTGGCGCATCCGCTCGTTCATCTCCGAGAGCTCGCGGTTCTTCTCTGTCATCTCGCGGTAGGACTCCTGCACCGCGGCCACGTGCAGCTGACCGGTGACGAACGCCTGGTGAGCCGAGAACAGCACGGCACTGAAGGTCGCGCGCACCGCCTCGGCCACCCGGCCGGCGTAGCTCTCGTTCAGCCGCCGGGTCGCGCCGTAGATCGAGCGGATTCGCTCGCGGTCCCCCCCCGCCGCGAGCTCGACCACGGCCCGGGGGATCCGCTCCAGCTCGGCCGGCAGGTAGGGACCGAACACGATCTTGCCCAGAACCTGCACCTCGAGGGACAACGGCACCACGCCGTAGCGCAACCCGCAGACGCAGTCGTGGTGCCCGGCGGCGGGCGGCAGGTTCTTGACCGCCAGCCGGTGGGTGGTGCAGGTCGAGCGGCCACGCTCGTCCCGCCTCAGCTCTTCGCAAACGGGGTGCTCGCTGCTGGCCTCGGCCAGCAGGTTGCCGTCCCTGTCAAAGACGCGGAACGGGATCTCGACGAGCTCGTGGAACACGCGGCACTGATCGACGAGGGTGCCCTGATCCACCATCCGGCCGAGGTCCACCGCGAGGTCCGGGGCGATGGGATCCATGGCTCAGCTGACCTCCGGCGGGGAGAGCAACCGCTCGAGGCTCAGCATCAGCTCGTCCCCCTTCACCTGGAACTTGCCCTCCAGGTCGTGCCAGGCGTTGAGGCGCTCCCAGGTCAGGGACAGCGCGCCGAGAAAGGTCTCCATGACGCCATCGCCGCGGGTGGCCACGGCCTTGAACACCGGCTCGCGGCCGCGGGCGGCCAGGGCGTCGATCTCGGCGTCGGTGCGGATGCCCGGCAGATCGCGCTTGTTGAACTGGATCACCACCGGCATCGATTTCAGGTCGAGGCCGTTGACCGCGAGGTTGCGCTTGAGATCGAGGAACGAGTCGCGGCTGGCCTGGGTCTCGGCCACCTGGGAGTCGGCGACGAACACCACGGCGTCCGCGCCCTGCAGCACCAGGCGGCGGGTGGCGTCGTGGATGACCTGGCCGGGCACGGTGAACAGCTTGATCGTGAACGAGAGGCCCGAGTCGCTCGTGAAGCTCATCGGCAGGAGATCGAAGAACAGGGTGCGGTCGTCGCGGGTGTCGAGGGTCATCAGCCGGCCGCGGGCACCCGGGGCGGTCCGGCGGTGAAGCGAGACCAGATTCGTTGTCTTGCCGCTCAGGGCCGGGCCGTAGTAGACGATCTTGAGTTGGATCTCGCGTTTTTCGAAATCGATCTGCACGGTTCATTCTCCCCGACATCCCGGTCCTTGTCCAGGACGGGGTCCGATGCTCTCCGGGCTGTTCGCCTGGACGAAAACGGCTATACTCCACCACACTGGACTCGTGCTGGCAGGGCGCACTGGACCTGCCCCGGGAAGGAAACACCCATGCACAAAACCCTTTCGAGCCGCACGCCATCGGGATCGATAGGATCCGATGGGCCGGCGGTCGCGGCGCTGCTCGCGGCAGTGCTCGCCTGGGGCTGCGACCAGGGCGGGCGCGAGCACCCGGCCGACCTCGACTCGGGTGTGACCGACGCCGACGCGGACACCGACGCCGACGTCGACACCGACACCGGGACCGAGTCCGACTGGCGCTTCGGCGACGCCGGCGACTTCTGGGACGACGGCATCGTCGAGATCGACGGCCCCTGCGCCGACGACTGCTCGTACGTCTACGAGCTGGCCAACATCGAGGACGGCCACGTCCGCGGCCAGAGCCGGTTCGAGCTGGACCCCGGCACGGCCGGGCAGGTGAACGCCATGGGCGTGGACGACTACTACGTCGTCTTCTGGCAGTCGCAGAACTCCTGGTCCTACGACCTCTACCGCCAGCGCCTGATCTCGAACTGGACGCTGAAGGGAAGCGGCCACGACCTGATCTCGGTGGACGCCACGGTCTACAACCTCTGGGGCCACGCCGAGCGGCTCAAGCGCTACCAGATCTCGTGGAACGCGGGCGACGGCCTGCTCTCCGCCACGACCACCGCGGGGGGGCGCACGTGGACGAAGACCGTCGAGGCCCAGGCGGCGCCCCTGGTGATGTGGAACCTGCGCGAGTTCCCGCTGGAAGGCTTTGGCAGCAGCTCCTCGCTCTTCGCCTTCCTGCTGGGCGATCGCTACGACTGGGACGCGGGCGGCACGCAGTGGATTGAGGTCTACTCGCCCGAGACCGAGCGTCTGGACCGCGTCGCCGTGTCCGAGGCGCAGGACGACGACACGCTGATCCTGCGCTACCCCCTGGACCTCGACCTGCCCCCGTACGAATCGGGCGACCTGACCTACGACCGGAACGCCGTGGAGATCGAGTACGCCTACGGGATCCCGGTATGCTTCGGCTCC
Source organism: uncultured Myxococcales bacterium (assembly GCA_964476305.1). Lineage (GTDB taxonomy): Bacteria > Myxococcota_A > Polyangia > JAAYKL01 > JAAYKL01 > CAYZAI01. The sequence goes on along the minus strand of CAYZAI010000090.1, from coordinate 11,008 downwards.
CGGGAGCACCACGAGCTGAAGGTCGTCAGCGCGCCGGCGGCCGAGCTCAACCTGGCCGTGCTCGAGCCGGGCACGGCGGTGGCGGCCCCGGCGCCCCTCGGCGGCTACGACAGCGCGGAGGTCGCGGTCACCGGTGACGTCACCCTCGCCGGCGTGGTCGACGACCCGACCGGGGCCGGACCCCACCCGGCGGTAGTGATGCTGCCGGGCTGGGACCACGTGACCCGCCTGGGCGAGGTCGGCGCCGTTGATCTCTTCGCCCAGCTCGCGGATCGGCTGGCCGCGGCGGGCTACCTGGTGATGCGCCTCGACGCCCGCGGCTCCGGCGGCAGCGGCGGCGCCCTCGAGGATGCCCTGCTCGACGAGTTGATCGACGACGGCATCGCCGCGGTGGAAACGGTGCGGGAGCTGTCCGAATCCGACGACGACCGGATCTTCGTGCTGGCCCGCGGGCAGGGCGCGCGGGTGGCCGCGGCCGTGGCCGCCGACGCCGGTGCCACCGTGGCTGGCGCGATCCTGCTGGCCCCGCTCGCCGGGGACTTCGTCGCGGACGCTGATGAGATTCGCGCCTGGTACCTGGACAGCTTCGACTTCCGCGAGCAGTGCGTGATTGCCAAGCGGTTCGACGAAATGAATATTGTCGAAAGTCTCGAGGACGGCAGCTACGCGGGCGACTGGTTCCGGGGCCACTCGGTCGCGGCGTGGCAGTCGCTCTTCGACACCGACTGGATCGGCTCCCCGATCGCGCTGCCGCCGGTGCTGCTGCTGCACGGCGCCGAGGACATCCTCGTCGATGACGCGTCCGTCGCAGATCTCGCCGAGGCCCTGGCCGGCGCCGGGACCGACGTGACCCTGGCCAAGTTCGACGGCCTGTCCCACGCCCTGACCTCGGGCACCCGGGACGACGGCTGGCCCGAGCACGGCTCAGCCGAGGGCATCGCCGAGGCGGCCGTGGACGCCCTCGTCGACTGGCTCGACGACCAGACGGGAGGTGACCTGTGAACCGCCGCTTGCTCCTCGTCGGAACGGGCGTCCTTGCGCTGCTGCTCCTCGCGGGCGGCGCCTCGGCCGATCGCCTCGAGTACACCTTCGCCGCGGCCCCACTGGAGCTGCGGCCCGCGCCGGACGGGACCACCCGCGTCGTCGCCCCGGGGATCGGCACGGCCTCGCGCCCGGGCGAGCCGGCCCTGCCCGAGCAGGTGCTGCGCCTGGCCCTGCCCCCGGACGCGATCCCGGACTCGGTGACCGTCGAGGTGACGCCCCTGGGGATCGAACGCCTCCCGGGCACCCACGACGTGGCGCCGGCCCCGCCCATCGGCCTGATCGGGCGCGGCACGATCGACTGGGGCCCGGCCTCCGCGCGCATCGTGGACCGCCGGGATCCGCTGGTCTACGGCAGCGATCTTTCGTTCCCCGCGACCTGGGGCGATGCCCACCAGTCCCTGGGGGGCCTGAGGCGCTACCGCTTCGCCACGGTGCGCCTGTACCCGGTGCGCTACCGACCCCTCTCCGGCCTGCTGGACCGGGCCGCAGGGTTCCAGGTCACGGTGCGCTTCCAACGGCAGGTGCGACGCCCCACCGCCCTGGACGCGGACTGCGGCGGCGAGACCCTGGCCGCGAAGCTGCTCCACAACCACGAGCAGGCCCGCCTCTGGTACGACGAGCCCTGTCTCGGGCCTCCCGTCACCCCCACGGGGCTGGCCATCGTCACCACCGCCAGCATCGCGGACGCCAGCACGCGTCTCGCGGGCTACATCGCGATGCGCGAGGACCAGGGATGGAACGTGCTCGTCGCCACCGAGGACGAGTGGGACGTGCCCACGGGCAACCAGCTGGACGAGCGGGCGGATCGGATCCGCACCTGGCTCAGGGACAGCTACGTGGACGAGGACCTGGGCTTCGTACTGCTGGTCGGCAACCCGGATCCGAGCGGGCAGATGCAGCACAACGTGCCGATGAAGCCCTGCGCACAGTCCTCGGGCGAGCCCTCCATCACTGATTTCTACTACGCCGACCTCTCGGGTCTGTGGGATCAGAGCGGCAACGGCGTGGTCTGTGAGTTCGGCTTCGACGACGTCGACCTTTCCGGCGAGGGCGCCATCGACTTCGTGCCCGAGGTCTACGTCGGCCGGATCCCGGCCTACAGCGACGGGGCCACGGCCGTGGACGACATCATCGACCGGTTGACGGCCTACGAGCAGGCCTCGGTCGACGGGGACATCCACTGGCGGCGTCGGACACTGCTGCCCGACTCGATCTATTTCTTCGAGAACCAGTACGGCGACACGGGCTACCGCCGCTGGGACGGCGCCACCGTGGGAGAGTGGCTCATCCGTGACCAGCTCGTGCCGCGGGGCATGGAGTGGACCACCCTCTACGAGCAGGAGGGCGTGTCGCCCAGCCACTTCGAGAGCCACCTTCCCTTGGACACCTACAACGTCGTCGATCAGTGGAACCGCGGCTACGGCCTGGTGTTCTGGACCGGGCACGGGTCCAATACCGGCGTCTACCGGCTGATCTGGACCAACGACGACAACCAGAACCAGGTGCCCGACTGGAACCCGCACGAGCTCGACTCCCCTTCGTTCATGGAGAGCGCCAACCTGAACATGCTGACGGACGCGCCCCCGCCCTTCGTGGTCCACGGCTCCTGTTCCAACGGCTCCCCGGAGGACTCGACGAACCTGGGCTATTCCATGCTGCGCCGCGGCGCCATCGGCACGGTCTCGGCCTCCCGCCCTGCGTTGACCTGGCACTGGCCCACGGAGATCCCCGAGATCTGGGAGAAGCCCGACGCCTGGGACGGGGACGTGATAGACATCGTCAGCGAGTACGCGGTCAACCTGCTCGACGGCATGGAGGCCGGTCGTGCCCTGGGCGAGGCCATCGCCCTGACCACAAACGGCCAAGGCAACAACAGCTGGTACCAGAAGTCGATCCAGAACCTCTACGGCGATCCCCTGGTGCGCCTGGTGATGTGCCGTGACGACTCGGAGTGCGACAACGAGATGTTCTGCGACGGGGAAGAGCGGTGCGACACCGGCTCGTGCGTGCCGTCCGCCGCCCCGGCCTGCGTCCCCACCGCCGACTGCGAGATCGTGACCTGCGACGAGGAGGCCGGCGTCTGCGTGCCCGACCCGTCCTGCGAGACCGCGCCCGACGCCGGACTGGACGGCGGCCCCGCCTCCTCCGGCACGGTGACCGGCGGCGCTGCCGGCTGCCGCCTCGCCCCGGCCCCGGGGACCCGCGGGCTCTTCGCGGCGATCCTCGGGCTCGCCCGCCGGGATCGATGACCCCGCGGGAGGCCTACGACCGGCTGCGCGCCCACTCGGTGCAGACCGCCTACCTCGCCTCGGCCGCCGAGATCCTGGCCTGGGACCAGCGCACCTGCCTGCCGGGAGGCGGCCATGCCCACCGCGCGGGCCAGATGGCGGCCATGGCCAGGCTGCTCCACGAGCGCTCAACCGACCTTCGGATCGGCGAGGATCTGGCGCGGGTCGAGGGCACGGATCTCGTCGCGTGCCCCACCTCCCCCGAGGCGGTCAACGCCCGCGAATGGCGCCGCGACTTCGATCGGTCGCTTCGCATCCCCGAGCGCCTGGCGGTGGAGCTGGCCCGGGCCGCGACCGAGGGGGAGTCGGCGTGGGAGGCCGCGCGGGCCGCGGACGACTGGGACGGCTTCTGCCCCTTCCTGGAACGGATTGTCGCGCTGCAGCGCGAGAAGGCCGAGGCCCTCGGCTACGCAGCGGAGCCCTACGACGCGCTGCTCGACGAATACGAGCCCGGCGAGACCGCCGCGGTCCTCGGCGCGCTCTTCGACGAGCTGCTGGGCGCGCTGGTGCCGCTGGCCGCCGCCGCCGGCCAGGCCGGGGACGGGGCCGGTCTGCCGCGCGGAACCTTCCCTGTGGCCAGCCAGGATCGCTTCTGCCGCGAGGTGGCCTCGATGCTGGGCTACGACTTCGGCGCCGGCCGGCTCGACGTCTCGGCCCACCCCTTCACCGTGGGCATCGGCCCCGGGGACACGCGGATCACCACGCGCTTCGACGAGGGCAGCCTGGCCCCGGCCCTGTTCGGCACGATCCACGAGGTGGG
>CAYZAI010000090.1:0-6906 GCA_964476305.1 uncultured Myxococcales bacterium | reverse complement strand
ACGCCCTGTACGAGCAGGGCCTGCCCGCGGAGCACTGGGGCACGCCGGTCGGGGAGCCCTCCTCCCTGGGGATCCACGAGTCCCAGTCCCGCTTGTGGGAGAACATGGTGGGCCGATCGGACGGCTTCTGGGCCCACGCCCTGCCCCTCTGCGCCAGGCACTTCCCCGCGCTGGACGGGATCCCGCTTGCGCGCTTCGTCGCGGCGGTGAACGCGGTCTCGCCGTCGCTGATCCGCGTCGAGGCCGACGAGGTGACCTACAACCTGCACATCGCCCTGCGCTTCGAGCTGGAGCGCGCCCTGATCTCCGGTCGGCTGGCGGTGGCGGACCTGCCCGGCGCCTGGAACGAGCGGATGCGCGCCCTGCTGGGCTTGGCGCCGGCGCGGGTGGCGGACGGCCCGCTCCAGGACATCCACTGGCCGAGCGGCCTCGTGGGCTACTTCCCCACCTACACCCTGGGGAACGTCTACGCGGCCCAGCTCTTCGCCGAGGCCGAGGAGGAGATCGGCGACCTCGACGAGCTCTTCGCCCGCGGGGAATTCGGCGACCTGCTCGCCTGGCTGCGCGAGAACGTCCACCGGGCCGGGGGCACGTTCCGGCCACGGGACCTGATCCGCGAGATCACAGGGGCCGACCCGGATCCGACGAAGCTGATCGAACACCTGCGCGCCCGGCACGCGCCGTCCCGCGCAGGCTGACCGGGGCGATGCGCGAGGGGTTGCTTGTGCTGGGAGTCTTGGCGGCGCTGGCCCTGGCCGGCGCCCTGTGGCTCGCCGACTGGCGGACGCTGATGTGGGCGGGGGCCGGGATCCTGGCTGCTGGCTGGCTCGTGGGCCTGCCCGTTGGCGTGGCCTTCCACGTGGCGCTTCGCAGCGCCCTCGCGCGCCGCGGACCGGTGCCCAGGGGCTGGATCTGGCGGCCCGGAGCCCTGGAGCGCGAGCTGGATCCCGCCGAGCGGCGCATGACCGCCCCGCTGATGTACGTGGCCGGCTCGGGCTTTCTGCTCATGGTCTTGGGGTTGGTGCTGCTGGCCACCGGCATGGCCGTGGCCCTGGCCACGGTCTGAAGCCGCCCCGCTACCGCGTCGGCCCGGCGCAGGCGCCGTCGCGGAACCGCCGCAGGGACCCCGGAGGAAAGGTCCACTCCGGCGTGGCCAGATCCGTGTCGCGGACGTCGGAATACCAGGGATCGAGGGCGGGCTCCCGCCCGTTGACCAGCAGGTGGATGCTCTGGGCCGGCATGTAGCTCTGGGCCAGCAGGAAGACGTGCCGCCCCTGCCCATCCTCTGCCACGTCCATGGCGATCACGGCGTGGCCGAAGAAGCCGCCGCCCGCGGGCACGATGAACACGTCGCCGGGCTCGATGGAAGCGTCACCCGGCACCGGATCCAGCTCGCGAAGGAGGCTCGCCGAGTTGGCGTACGCGAAGACCTGGTCGAGGTACTTGCGGAAGGCCGCCCGGCCGCCGCCCTGCCAGCGGAGCCTGTCGCCCTGCACGTTGCGGAAGCAGATCTCCCGGGCCCGGCCCGCGGCCAGCAGGTACTCGGCGCGCAGGCGCATCACCGCGTCGGCGCATTGCTGCAGGTCGCGCCTTCCTACGTCGAAGTCCAGCACTGCGACGTGGACGCGCTGGTTGGGCTTGGGCTCGCCCGTGTGCAGCAGCACCGGCGAGCCCGGCGGCAGCAGGGGGACCCGCCGCAGCCACGCGCCGAAGCTCCCCTCCTCGACCGGAACTCGCGCGAACCCGGGGGGCGGAGCGAAGCGCTCCTCCAGCACCGGGGCGTCCGGATCCGACACCGGGGCGGTCGTCTCCGGGACCGCCGGCGTCCCGGCGTCCGGCCCCTGTTCCGGCGCGGGGACTCTCGCCGCGGGAACGGGCACCTCCGCCGCCCCCGCCACGGGCCGGGTCTCCTCCCGCGCCGGCGCCGGCGGCGCGGCGCAACCCGCGACCCAGGTCGCCAGCACGGCTGTCGATATCGTGAAGCGTCCCATCCGCTTCACACGACGGTGACCGTCGCGCCCAGTCGCCGGGCCGCCCGCGCCAGGGCCCGGTCGGCGGTGAGCAGGGCCAGCCCGTTCGAGACGACCACGGCCAGGTGCAGCGCGTCGAGGGTCCGCAGCGGGGTCGAGAAGAGTGCGAGCCACTCCCGGGCCTGCTCGAACTCCCGCCGGCCCAGCGGCAGCCACCGGAAGAAGCCGCCCTCGACGTGGGTCCGGAACAGGGCGAGCACCCGCCCCCCGTCCTCCGGCGAGAGCTCGCGCTCCCTGACGCGGCGCGAGAGGACCGAGCAGAGCTCGACCTCGGTCAAGGAGCTGATGGCCGGGCCGTCGAGGCTCGCCACGAGGCGGTTCGCCGCAGCGCTCTTCGGCTCCGGGAGATAGCACGCGGCGAGGACGCTCGTGTCGACGTAGCCGCTCACGAGCGCTCCTCTCGCCGCAGCCGGCCCACGAGCCCGCTCGTCGGCGGGCCGGCGACGGCGATGCCGGCGCGGAACGCTTCCAGGTCGGGCAGGCGTGGCGGGACGCCCGGATCCGCCGGGACGAGCCTGGCCACCACCTTGCCGCGGCGGGTGATGGCGATCACCTCGCCGTGCTCGGCCTCGTCGAGCAGCTCGCTCATCCGGGCGCGGACCTCGCGGGCGTTGACGGTCTTCATCGGCGGACCTCCATGTGTACACTTCAAGTATACTCATCGAGCGCCGCGGGTCAAGGCGGCGGTCGGGATGGCCCGCAGCCGATATCGGTGCGGAAAGCACGGCTCCCCCCTAGTCGCAGCTCTCGCTGCACTCGTCCCATGCCTGTCTCAGTTCACAGGCCGTCGCACGGGGCGTGTTTGTGCAGGCAAGTGGTGATCTCCTGGTCGCTGTCCAGGACCAGCATGATGCCGTGTTGCAGCTGCTGATCTATCTGAATATCGGCAGGAGGATTCCAAATGAAGAGATTTGCTTGCAACGCCTCGTTTTCGTTTTCGTAGAACCTGTAGTCCTTTTGTGTGCTCGGCAATTGGTCCGACATGCGTGCCCAACCGTAGATCACCTTCTCGGACTCCCAGTCCACGCCATCCAGGAGGTCGACACAGACATCCCCCCACCACGGTCCGAGGGGTTCCAGGGCTTCCTCGCTTGTGATGATCACTAAACCCAAAAAATTCTGCGTTCCCGGAGGAAGGAAGCAATCCAGACCCGTCTGCTCCTGGCAGATGTACTCCTGGACCATCTTGGCGTAGTTGTCGAAACCGAAGTGGCAGTAGATTTCCGGTTCTAGATCCACTTTTGTCCACATCGATGCATCGACGCTCTCTCCGACGTCATCGTCCTCGCAGAAATCGAAGCAGTTCGTGTCGATCTCCGAGCCCGTGTCGGTATCGCCGTCGCCGTCCGTATCGCTGTCCGTGTCGCTGTCCCCGTCGCCGTCCGCGTCGGGGCCGGAGTCTGCCTCCACCCCCGAGCCGCGGTTGCACGCGGCGAGGGCGAGGGCCGCCAGCCAGGAAAGCACGAGACCCGGTCTCTTCATGACTGCAACCCCTTTCGTCCGGTTGATCCTACCACCATCGTCTCCCGCGCGGCGCAAAAGGGGCCTCGGTCCGGACAACCGGTGCCCTTCCGCGAAAATCTGGTAGGATGCGCCCGGCTGGAACGGAAGAGAGGAGGCGATGCCATGGGACGCGTTCTGTTGCTGATGGCGGCATTTGGCCTGCTGTGCGCCTGCGGCGGCGAGCAGGCCGCGGACGGCGCGAAGCCCGCGGAGGCGAAGGCCGGGCGCGCGGCGAAGCCCGAGGAGCCCCGCGGGCCCGCGGCCGGGACCGACCCGCGCGGACCGGACGAGTACACCGTGAAGCTCACCACCACCAAGGGCGACATCGTCATCGACGTCCACCGCGCCTGGGCCCCCCACGGCGCGGACCGTTTCTACCGGCTGGTGCAGGAAGGCTACTACACGGACGTGGCCTTCTTCCGCGTGCTCGAGGGCTTCATGGCCCAGGCCGGGCTCCACGGCGATCCCGCGGTGACCGCCCTGTGGCGTGAGCGGCGGATCCCGGATGATCCCGTGGTCCAGGGCAACACCCGCGGTCGCGTGACCTTCGCCATGGCCGGGCCGAACAGCCGCACCACGCAGTTCTTCATCAACTACGGCACGCCGGCCCGTCTCGATCGGATGGGCTTCGCGGCGTTCGGCCAGGTGCGGGACATGGCCGCCGTGGACGCCCTCTACTCCGGCTACGGCGAGGGTGCGCCCAAGGGCAACGGGCCGCACCAGCAGCGGATGCACCTCGAGGGCAACTCGTACCTGAAGCGCGAGTTCCCCCAGCTGGACTACATCATCAAGGCCGAGCTCGTGGAGGAGTGAGCGCGGCCGCCGCGCGTAGACCCCGAAAAACGGAACCTGCCCGTCCGCATCACCCTACCCCCCGCTCCCCCCTTCCTGCGAGGAAGGGGGGCTCGGAGTAAAAGCGGATCTCCCCCTTCCCTCGCAGGGAAGGGGGCCGGGGGGATGGGGGTGCCGAGCACTGGAGGCCGTGGTTTCTTGGTGCAGCCGCCCGATTCAGATCAGCCCAGCGTCCTCGAACGGGATCCCGGCGCAGACCTCGAACGCCGCGCTGCAGGCGGTCTCCGTGCAGTCGATGCACGTGACGGACTCCGGATCGACGGCGCAGGCGAACAGGCAGCTTCCGATGACGCACGCGCCGAGGGCGCCGTAGCACGAGGCGCAGTCCCCGGACAGCCCTGTCCCGTTCTCCACGCATGTCCCGGTGCAATCCTCGGGATCGGAGTCCGTCAGGCAATTCGAGATGCAGTTGTAGAGGATCATGTTCATGTCCGCCATGCCGATGACGGACAGATCGCCGCTGTTGTCGCAGGCGTCCACCGGACCTGTGTCGGTGTCCGAGTCGGTGTCCGTGTCCCCGCCCCACAGCCCGGCGTCCTCGAGGGGGATCCCGGAGCAGGCCTCGAACCCGGCACCGCAGGCCGCCTCGGCGCAGGCCTGGCACTCCGGGGAGATCAGCCCACCCATGCAGTCCGCGGCGCAGGAGCCGAAGGCGCAGGCGGCGGTCGTCGAATAGCAGGCGGCACAGTCCTCGGACACGCCCGTGGTGTCGGCGAAGCACTCGGTCCCGCAAGCCTCGGGATCCGCGTCCGAGACACACGTGAGCAGGCAGCCGTACGCCGCCGATCCCAGGTCCCCGCCGTCGATGATCGCCTGATCCGCCGGGTTGTCGCAGGCGCCGTCCCCGTCCGTGTCCGAGTCCGTGTCGGTGTCCGTATCGGTGTCCGTGTCGGTGTCCGTGTCGGTGTCCGTGTCGGTGTCGCTGTCCGTGTCCGAGTCGGCGTCCGCATCGGTTCCGGTGCCTTCGTCGGCGCGGTCCCCGGTGCAAGCCGGGGCGGCCGCCAGGGCCGCGAGCGCCAGGATTGCTGCAAGTGTGTTCTTCGTCATGGCAACCCTGTCAGTGGTGGGGGTTCACTTGATTATCGGCCCTACGGCTGGCGCGCGTCAACCGTCGGTGGAACGGCGCGGACCGGTCCTGCCGGCTTTGGGAGATCACGATTCGCTGATGTGGACCAGCAGTCTCGCCAGGAGAGATATCCGCTGGAACAGGGTATCCACGGTCATGTGCTCGGTGGGCTTGTGGTCGTCCCCGCCGCTGGGGCCGAAGCCGTCGAGGGTGGGCACGCCGAGCGCCGCGGTGAAGTTGGCGTCCGAGACCCCGCCCCTGTGCTCGGACGGGATGGGCTCGCCGACCGCCCGGCTCACCAGCCCCAGGAAGTCCCTGGTGGCCCGGGTCTCCACCATCACGGGCCGCTGGATGATGCCGCTGAGCCTGGAGGCCGTGCCCGGGACATGGGACTTGGCGGCGATCTCGCCGAGGCGCCTGTGCACCCGCTCCCCCTCCTCCGGCTCCTCGAAGCGCAGGTCGATGGTCATCCTGGCGGGCGGGCTGATGGTATTCGCGCCGATGCCGCCGGATATCTCCCCGACGTTCACCGTCGTGCCTTTTTCCAGGTCCGTGAGCGCCTGGGTCTCGATGAGCTTCTTCGCGAGCTCCAGGTTGGCATCCACGCCCAGCGTGTAGGAATGGCCGGCGTGGGCCGCCTTGCCCTGGATGTCGATGAAGAAGGTGCCCACGCCCTTCCTCGACGTGCACAGCTCGCCCTTCTCTCCGCCGCACTCGAAGACCAGACAGTAGTCCTTCCCCTCGGCGGCCGCCTCCGTGACGGCCCTGGAATCCTCGGACCCGGCCTCCTCGTCGCTCGCCGCGGTGATGGTGCAGTGGCTGCGGAACGCGATTCCCATGTCCTGGAGCATCTTGAGCGCATACAGGAGGACCACGATCCCGCCCTTCATGTCGATGACACCCGGCCCCGTGACCCGGTCACCCTCGACGTGGAGTTCGTCGAACCCCGAGTCCTCGGGAAAGACCGTGTCCTTGTGGGTGAGGAACAGGAGCCGCTTGCCTTCTCCGCCCCTTGTGAAGACCTGGTGGTGGCCGATACCCCGGCGTTCGTGGACCTCCTCTTGGAACCCGAGCCGGGAGAGGAAGCCGGACATGACGACCCCCACCCTGTTGACCCCTTCCGGGTTCCTGGTGAAGCTGTTGATCTCGACCAGCTCCTTGAGCAGATCGAGGACCTCCTGCCGGTGAGCAATCAGGTAGGCTTCGAATTCGTGTCCCAAATCCAACCCTCCCGAGGGATATCGTCCGCTTTATGAAGACGAAGGTGTCGATTCCAGGAAGACGGGGAGCACGGTCGCCACGCCTCCGACCTTGAAAGACGTGAGCTTGTCCGACGACGCGCGCACGTAGATGCCGCCGAAGTCGCCGTTGAACATGTACGGGTTCACGTTGTAGATGAGATCCTGGGTGGATTCCTTGACACCGTCGTAGAGCCTCACCGGCAGGGTGGGGAGC
>CAYZAI010000089.1:0-14417 GCA_964476305.1 uncultured Myxococcales bacterium | reverse complement strand
ACGACTTCATCCAGACCGACGCATCGATCAATCCCGGCAACTCGGGCGGCCCGCTCTTCAACCTGCGCGGCGAGGTCGTGGGCATCAACACGGCCATCGCGCCCCAGGGCCAGGGCATCGGCTTCGCCATCCCGTCCAACCTCGCCCAGGGCCTCATCGACTCCCTGCGCGACAAGGGCAAGGTCGTTCGCGGCTGGCTCGGCATCACGTTCCAACCCCTCGACGACTCGCTGGCCGTGGCGGTGAAGGCCCCGGACGCCAAGGGCGCGCTCGTGGCCAACGTCACGCCCGGCGCGCCGGCGGACGAGGCGGGGATGAAGCCCGGGGACGTGATCGTCGCCGTGGGTGGCAAGCCCCTCGGGGATTCCCGGCGGCTGCCGACCCTGGTGGCCGGGCTCGAGCCCGGGAAGACCGTACCGATCGCGGTCTTGAGGGGAGGGACGAAGCGCACCCTGAGGGTCAAGGTTGGCGAGATCCCGGGCGAGGAGCCGCCCTCCGACAAGCCGGACAGGCCAGGCCCCGGGGCCGAGACCGGGAGCCCGGACGCGGCGCGCCTGGGCTTCCAGGTGAACGCCATCGACGGCCACTTGCGAGCGCGGCTCAAGGCCGGCGAGGTCGAGGGAGGCGTCGTCGTGACCCGGGTGACGCGGGGCACGGCGGCGGCGGCGAAGCTGCGCCGGGGAGACGTCATCGCCGAGGCCGGAGGCCAGCGCGTCCGCGATCCCGAGGGGTTCGCCAAGGCCGTGGCCGACCTCAAGGCCGGCGACGACCTGCTGCTGCTCGTCTTCCGCGGCGGCGACTGGCGCTACGTCGTGATCCGGCTGTAGCGCTTCTGCGGTTGGACAAATCTTATTTCCAATGTAAGATATGTCCTAATGTGGATCCCCCGCGACATCACCGGGAAGCTGACCGCCGCGGCCGCCCACTTCCCCGCGGTGGTGCTCACCGGCGCCCGCCAGGCCGGCAAGACGAGCCTCCTGCGCCGGCACTTCGGCGGCCATTCCTACGTCTCTCTCGACATCCCGAGCATCGCGGCCATGGCCGAGCGCGAGCCCTCGGACTTCCTCGGCCGCTACCCGGTACCGGTCGTCATCGACGAGGTCCAGTACGCACCAGGGCTTTTCCGCCACCTGAAGTCGATCATCGACCGGGCGCGCCACGACATGGGGAGGTACATCATCACCGGTTCGCAGCGGTTCCCGCTGATGAAGGAGGTTTCCGAGAGCCTCGCGGGCCGGTGCGCGGTTCTCGAGCTTGAACCGCTGTCCTCCCGGGAAATTACCGCGACCGGTACCGTTTCCGCGGACCGGCGCGAGCTTGTGCGCCTCCTGGTCCACGGCGGCTTCCCCGAGATCTGGAGGGATCCCTCGATCCCGACCGACACCTTCTTCGGTTCGTACCTCGCGACCTACCTGGAGCGCGACGTCCGCCAGATCGTCAACGTGGGGAGCCTGAGGGACTTCGAGCGCTTCGTCCGCGCCTGCGCGGCCCGCAGCGGCCAGATCCTCAACAAGACCGCCCTGGCCAGGGACGTCGGTGTCAGCATCACCGCCGTCACCTCATGGCTGGGCGTGCTGGTGGCATCGGGTCAGCTGGCCTTTCTCGAGCCGTGGTTCGCCAACCTGGGGAAGCGCATCGCCAAGGCGCCCAAGATGTACTTCTCCGACACGGGCCTTCTGTGCTGGCTGCTGGGCGTCACCGAGCACAACCTCGCGACGAGCCCGTTCGTCGGTGCGCTGTGGGAGACGTTCGTCTTCGCCGAGCTGCGCAAGGCCGCGCGGCTGTCCCCCAGCCCGGTGAGCCTCTGGTTCTACCGGGACAAGAGCCGGCTCGAGGTCGACTTCCTGGTGCTCGGCGGCGGCGAGGGCCGGCTCGTCGAATGCAAGTGGACGGAGAGCCCCGACGCGGCGGACACCCGGAGCCTGGCGCGACTCGCGCGCATCGTGGGGGAGAAGCGGATCCCGGACTTCGCCCGGACATCGACCTTCGTCGTGGCCAGGCCGGAGTGCGCTCATCCGCTCGACGACGGCACGCGGGTGGTGGGCGTGTTCGACCTGCCCGCGGCGCTCGGCCTGAACGACCGGAGGTGACCCTTGGCCACTGCCCCCCCCGAGAATATCGAGCCCGCGGTCTGCCGGGCGCTGCGACCGTTCGGCACGTCGATCTTCACCGAGATGTCGGCCCTGGCCCGATCCCACGACGCGGTGAACCTCTCACAGGGCTCCCCCGACTTCGACGGTCCCGAAGAGATCCGGCGGGCCGCGGCCGAGGCGATCCTGCGCGGGCCCAACCAGTACCCGCCGACGACGGGCCTGCCCGCGCTGCGCCGGGCCGTGGCGGAAAAGATGCGGCGCTTCCACGGCGTCGAGGTCGATCCGGAGGCCGAGGTGACCGTGATGGCCGGCGCCTCCGAGAGCCTGGCCGCGACCTTGCTCGGCCTGCTGGAGCCCGGCGACCGCGTGGTCCTGTTCGACCCGGCCTACGATCTCTACCCGCCCATCGTCGCCCGGGCCGGAGCCGTGGCCGTGCGCGTGCCCCTCTCCCCGCCCGGGTACCGGCTCGACGCCGACGTTCTGACCGCGGCCATGGCGAAGGGCGCGAAGGCCATCGTGATCAACAACCCCCAGAACCCCTGCGGCAAGGTCTGGACCCGCGCCGAGCTCGATATCGTCGCCACCCTGGCCGCGGAGCACGACGCGGTGGTCATCGGCGACGAGGTCTACGAGCACCTGGTGTTCGACGGCCGCCGCCACGTGACCCTGCTCGACGTGGCGGGCCTGCGGGAGCGGGCCGTGGTGATCTCGTCCACGGCCAAGACCTTCTCGATGACCGGATGGAAGGTGGGCTGGGCCGCGGCCTGCCCGCGGCTCACTGAGGCCGTGCGGATGAGCCACCAGTTCCTCACCTTCTGCACCCCCGGCGCACTGCAGGAGGCCATGGCCGGAGCCCTGGCATTGGATGACGGCTATTACGACGGGTTCCTCGCCGACTACACGCGGCGGCGTGACAGGCTCTGTGGCGCCCTCGAGGAGATGGGCCTCCACGTGGGCCGGCCCGAGGGCACGTACTTCTGCACCCTCGACATCTCGGGCCTGGGCCTGGGTGACGACCTCGAGTTCAGCCGGTACCTGACGACGGAGATCGGCGTGGCCTGCATCCCGACGTCCTTCTTCCACGAGGACCGCCGCGGCGGCCGCGACGTCGTGCGCTTCTGCTTCTGCAAGACCGACGCGGCCCTCGACGAGGCGATCGCGCGCCTGGGCCGCTGGCGGTCGGGCGACTGATTTCCATCCGGAATTCCTTGCGCCGGCGCGAAAGCCCCACTATCTTGCCCGCTCCATGGTGGATATCAAGCGCGCCATCTCCACGTTCCTCAAGGATCCCGAGCCCATCTCGCGGCTCGCGGACGTGGCCTCGGGCCTGAACATCGCCGACGGCGTCATCCGCGTGGACGAGCCGCTGCGCTCGCCGGTCAAGGGACAGAACTGCGTGGCTTACTTCTACCGCTCGTTCTTCGTGATCCCGGCCGGGCGCTCGGGCCAGCCCGCGATCCACAAGCTGCGCCAGGCCGAGGTCTACGCCCCGTTCCACCTCGAGATGGAGGGTGGCGCCCTGCCCGTGGTGCCCGCCAAGCCCGGCACGTTCACGCGGGAAAAGCACCAGGAGCTGGCCCGGCAGTATCCCCAGGGCTTCCAGGGCGTCGAGGAGCTCGTGCTGCCCGGGGCCCGGGTCCGGGTCCGGGGCAAGGTGCGACTCCGGGACGGTGCACCGGTGATGCGGATGGACGAGCTCACCGTCCTCGAGAAGCAGGTCGCGGCCGCGGGGGTGGTGGGTGACCGCAAGCAGCGCCGGAAGAAGAAGAAGTAGTCCCCTCACGCCAGGTCGAAGTCCTTGCAGAACAGGATCGCCGGCGGCGGGTGATCCGAGGCGTAGGGCCCGAGTCGGTGGGGCTGCACCGGGAACCCGTGCAGGCACTCGCCCGCGACCTCGTCGAAGTGGGCGCA
This sequence comes from uncultured Myxococcales bacterium, assembly GCA_964476305.1. GTDB lineage: Bacteria > Myxococcota_A > Polyangia > JAAYKL01 > JAAYKL01 > CAYZAI01. Next base: position 10,413 of record CAYZAI010000089.1, on the reverse strand, counting down.
ATGCTCGCAGGCGAAGCGCAGGCCGTAGCGCAACCTCTGTTCGCGGAACACCTCGTCGCAGGGCACTTCCAACTTCCCCTCCTACTTCCGTCCGAACAGCACCGCGGCCTCCATGTGGGGCGTCTGCGGGAACATGTCGAACCCGCGGGCCTCGAGCACCCGGTAGCCGGCGGCGGCCATCACCGCGGCCTCCCGCTTCAGGGCCACCGGGTTGCACGAGACGTGGATCACGTGCCTCGGGCCCGCCCCGGCGATCCGGGCCATCAGCTCGCCGGCCCCGGCCCGGGGCGGGTCGAGCACCACCAGGTCGGCCCGCAGACCATCGACATCGAACCGCTCGAGCGCATCCCCGGCCAGAACGTGCACACGGCCCAGCCCCCGGGCGGCGAGGTTCTCGCGGGCCGAGGCGCAGGCCGCGGGATCGATCTCCACGGTCGTCAACCGGTCCACGTGGCGCCCCAGCAGCGTCGAGAGGTTGCCCGCGCCGGCGAACAGCTCGATGGCGCTCCTCGCCCCGAGAGACGCCGCCCACCGCGCCACGGCACCCGCGAGGGACCGGTTGATCTCCGGGTTGGCCTGGCCGAAGCCCGTGGCCGGGATCCGCAGCGGCTCACCGTCCCCGCCGGGCACCAGGGCCGAGCCCGCGCCGATCACGCCAGTGGCCGCGCCACCGGCCTCCACGCCGATCCCGGCCAGCAGCCCCGGAACCAGCCGGCGCGCCTCGTCGTAGAGCTCCGGCCGGGCCGAACCCTCGATCCTGATGGCGGCGATGGGCCCGTCGATGCCATCAGCCAGCCGCAACTCGGCCCGCCCGACGACGTGCGCGAGCGGCCCGCGGCGCAACGGGTCGAGGCAGTGATCGATGCCCGGCGCCAGGATCGGACAGGACCCGAGATCGATCACTTCGGTCGACCGCCGCCGCAGGAACCCCAGCCGGATCGGGCGCCCTTTCCCGGCCCGCACCTGGAGCCGGGCCCGGCCGCGATAGCCGAGCGCCCGCGGCGAGGGCTCGACCGGTACGCGATCGATGCCGAGCGCCCGCCCCAGGGCCGCCTCCTTGGCGGCCCGTTGGACCTCCTCGTCGAGGTGCAGCCACTGGCACCCGCCGCAGTGACCGAACAGGGGACAGCGGGCTTCCCGGCGCCCGGACCCTCGCTCGAGGATCCGCACGATCTCGGCGCGGCGCGGGCCGCGGCCCGCGGAGTCGGGCCGGACCTCGACCACGTCCCCCGGCGCGCCGAAAGGCACGAACAGCGCCCGGTCGTTCCAGTGCCCCACCGCGTCACCTCCCGCGGCCAGGCCCTCCAGCTCGACCCGGATGGTCATCTTGGCGCCGCCCATCAATCGGGGAAGGTCTGCGCGGGGCTTCCGCGTGTGTAGTTGAAATCGAACTCGCCGTGGAGGTCGGCGGACGGCCCGATCTCCGAGGGGGATTCCCAGGAGCGCGGATCGACGAAGCGGAGGTGGAACCGCCCGCGGATGCGCTTGCTTTCGTCCGGAACGTAGATGTCATCGAAGGAGATCTCCCCCTCGCCGTCGGTGAAACCGTAATCGTTTCCCGGGCAGGTCTCGTTCAGGTAGAGCGTCGCCCGCACCGGCGAGCCCGGCGCGGTCTCGGGGATGCCGGCGTCCGGCCCCTGCTCGAGAAAGGTGTCCAGATCCGGGGCGACCTCGACGGCGAAGGTCTCTCCGGGAGCCTCGGAGAAGAGGTAGGGGTCGTTCACCCGCAGGACCACGCCGTCCGAGAAGGCCTGGTTCTGTCCGCCGTGCTGCAGCCGGATGGTCAGTGTCCCGTTGAACCAGTCCGCGGCGAAGAAGTCGACCTCCATGTCGAAGTCGTCCTGCTCGCCCACGCAGCCCGGCAGATCGACCGAGCCCCAGACCCGCCCGTCCCCGGCGCCCGTCGAGCAGGCCGCGGCCAGCAGGGCGAAGAGCGCGGCGGTTCCGGGACGGCGACGCATCACGGACGGCACTATAGCACGCAGGTCGGCTTTCGAGGTAGAACCGCGGCGATGGAGGAGTTCGCGACAACGGTCTGTCGGCGGATCCGGCTCGCTGCTGCGGTGCTGGTGTGCCTGGCGCTCGTCGCGTCCTGCGGCGGCGAGCGGGCGACGGAAACCCCCAAGACCACGGCTGCGGTCGCCTCGCCTGCCGCCGATCAGCCGTCGCGGGTGGTGGCCGTGGGCGACCTTCACGGCGATGTCACGGCGACCCGCGCCGTGCTGCGCATCGCCCGGCTGATCGACGAGCGGGACCGCTGGGCCGGTGGCGACGCCGTGCTGGTGCAGGTCGGCGACCGCCTCGACCGCGGGGACGACGAGCGCGCGGTGATGGATCTGCTCTTCGCCCTGCGCGATCAGGCCCCGGCCACGGGCGGGCGCGTCGTCCTGCTGAACGGCAACCACGAGTACTTCGCCCTCGCCGGCGACTTCCGCTACGTGCCAGAGAGCGCCTGCGCCGCCTTCGCCGATCTCGAGGATCTCGACACGGCTCGATTGCCCTGCGCCGGTGCGGGCCCGGCCTGCGCCCGCCGCTGTGCCGCACTGCTGCCGGACGGCCCCTACGGCCGCCGGCTGGCCGAGCTGCCCGTCGCCGCCGTGGTCGGCGACACGGCCTTCGCCCACGCCGCGCTCTTCCCCGAGCACGCCCGGCAGGGCCTCGACCGGCTGAACGACGAGGCGCGCGCCTTCGCTCGCGGCGAGCTCCCGGATCTTCCGGCCTTCCTGGACCGGGGCGCCCGCAGCGTGACCTGGAGCCGGGATCTCGGCGCGGAGACCGTGGACCCCGCCGCCTGCGCCGACGTGGCCGAGACCCTGTCCATCCTCGGTGTGCGCCGGCTGGCGATCGGGCACACGGTCCAGGAGCGCATCAACCCCGCCTGCGACGGGCTGGTCTGGCGCGTCGACACAGGGATGTGCGCCCACTACGGCGGCGCGCCCCAGGCCCTGGAGATCCTGCGGGGCGAGGTGCGAGTGCTCGCGGGCGCCGGCGATCCGTCCTCGACGCGGGAGTTCCCGCCGCCGGGCCGACCTGTGCTATAGTGCCGCCGCCATGAGCGGGAACGGCGAACAGGTCGGGACGAAAAAAGGGGCGGCGAAAGACGCCGCAAAGCCCCGGACACCCGACGACTTCATCGACATCACCCCCACCAAGGTCGAGGCCCGCGGCCCGATCACCCTCAAACTCCAGCGCCAGAGCCCCTCGGGCTCGGTCTCGCGCTATGACGCCCTCGACGCCTTCCTCAGGGAGATCCAGCAGTACCCGCTGCTCGATCCCGAGGAGGAGAAGACCCTGGCCGAGCACTACACGAGGACCGGCGACGTGAACGCCGCGGCGCGCCTGGTGACCGCCAACCTGCGGCTGGTGGTCAAGATCGCCTTCGAGTACCGCCGCGCCTACCGCAACATCATGGACCTGATCCAGGAGGGCAACATCGGCCTGATGCACGCGGTCAAGAAGTACGACCCCACCCGCGGCGTCAAGCTGTCCTCCTATTCGGCGTGGTGGATACGGGCCTACATCCTGCGTTTCATCCTCAACAACTGGCGACTGGTGAAGCTCGGCACGACCCAGGCCCAGCGCAAGCTGTTCTTCAACCTGAACAAGGAGCGCGCCCGGTTGCAGTCGCTGGGAGTCGAGCCGACCACCGAGCTGCTCGCCGAGCGCATCGGCGTGACCGAGCACGAGGTGATCGAGATGGATCACCGCCTGCACTCCGACGATCTCTCCCTGGACCAGGACGTGAGCGACGGCGAAGGCCGCCCGCTGTCCCGCCTCGACATGCTCGCCTCGGACAGCGTGCTGCCCGATGTCCTGCTGCAGGAGGTCCACTTCGACGACGCGATCAAGGAGCGCCTGGTCGAGTTCGCCGCACCCCTGACCGACAAGGAGGACTACATCTTCCGCGAGCGGCTGATCTCGGACACGCCGAAGACGCTCCAGGAGATCGGCGCCGAGTTCGGCGTGAGCCGCGAGCGGGTGCGGCAGATCGAGAAGCGACTGCTGGCCAAGCTGCGCAGCTTCCTCGAGACCGAGCTGCCCGAGTACTTCCCCGAGGACGGGCCGTGACCGAGCGCACGCCGTCGGCGGGCGTGCTCCACGTGATCGGCACCCCCATCGGCAACCTGGAGGACATCACCCTGCGCGCCCTGCGGGTACTCGGCGAGGTCGACGTCATCGCGGCCGAGGACACGCGCGTCACCCGCAAGCTGCTCGCCCGGCACGGGATCCGCACTCCCCTCGTCAGCTTCAGGGAGCAGAACGCCGCCCGGGCCACCCCTGAGCTGCTCGACCGCCTCGCCGCGGGCCGCGGCGTCGCGCTGGTGAGCGACGCGGGCACGCCATCGATCTCGGACCCCGGCCGTTCCCTGGTGGCCGCCGCCCTGGCCGCCGGCTTCGAGGTCGTGCCGATCCCGGGGCCCTCCGCCCTGACCGCTGCCGTGTCCGTCGCGGGCCTCGACGGAGAGAGCCTGCGTTTCTGGGGCTTCCCGCCCCGCTCGGGTCGCGAGCGGAGGCGCGCGCTGGAGCGGATCGCCGGGGATCGGGCGGTCACCGTGCTTTACGAGGCTCCCGGCAGGCTGGCCGCCACCCTGCGCGACCTGGCCGCCGCCTGCGGAGGGCACCGCGAGGCCGTCGTCTGTCGCGAGCTGACCAAGCTCCACGAGGAGGTGGCCCGGGGAACGCTGGAGGAGCTCGCCGCGCGCTTCGCCCAGGGCGCCCGGGGCGAGATCGCCGTGGTGATATCCGGCGCGCCGCCTCCGGAGGATGCCGACATCGACGACGCCGGGCTGCGCCGGCTGGTGGCCGCAGGGTTGGCCGCGGGCAAGTCGGCACGGGACGTGGCCGCCGACCTTTCCGCGAGCCTGGGCCTGCCGCGAAAGCGGATCTACGACCTGGCGATCGAGGAGGTCGGACGATGAGCACCGTGCACCTGCTGCCCGCCTCGGCCTTCGCCGACGAGTCACGCCTGCCGGCCGCCATCGACGCCCTGTGGAAGGCCGCGGGCCTCGCCGGGTGCTTCCGCGAGAACGACCTCGCGGCGATCAAGCTCCACGTGGGGGAGCCCGGCGTGGTCACGAGCCTGAGACCCGCCGTCACCCGCGAGCTCGTGAGGTGCGTGGCGGCCACGGGTGCCCGGCCGTTCCTCACGGACACCGCCGTGCTCTACCGCAGCCCGCGGGACACGGGGCCCGGCCACGCCCGGCTGGCCCATGAGCGCGGCTTCGGGATCGAGGCCGTGGGTGCGCCGTTCATCCCGGCGGACGGCCTGATCGGCGCGGACGAGGTGGAGGTCGCGATCCGCGGGAAGCACTTCGAGATCGTCACCGTGGCCTCGGGCATCGCCCGGGCGCGCTCGATGCTCGTGCTCTCCCACGCCACGGGGCACCTGGGCACCGGCCTGGGCGCGGCCCTCAAGAACCTCGGCATGGGCTGCGCCTCGCGCAAGGCCAAGCTGCGCCAGCACCACGGCCAGCAGCCGCATATCGACGCCGAGGCCTGCACCGCCTGCGGCGAATGCGCCCGCTGGTGCCCTTCGTCGGCCATCACCGTCGACCGCGCCGCGCGCATCGACGGCGGGCTCTGCATCGGCTGCGGCGAGTGCATCGCGGTCTGCCGGGACGGGGCCGTGTCCTTCGACTGGACGGTGGACGGGCGCGAGCTCCAGGAGCGCGTGGTGGAGCACGCCGCCGGTGTCGTCCGCGCCAAGCCCGGCCGCATCGCCTACGTCACCGCCGCCACGGGCATCACCAAGGACTGCGACTGCCTCGGACGCACCCAGGAGCCGCTGCTCCCCGACATCGGCCTGTTGGCCTCCACCGACCCGGTGGCGATCGACGCCGCGGTGCTCGACCTGGTGGCCGAGCGCGCCGGCCGAACCCTCGAGTCGATGTCGTACCCGCGCCACGATGCCAGTGTGCAGATCGCCCACGCCGAGAAGCTCGGCCTCGGCTCGAGCCGCTACGAGCTGGTCCAGGTCGACAAAGGTGGAAAAGGCGTTCCCGGCGGGTGCGGACCAGGGTAGACTGCGGCCCATGGACCAGAGACGAGAACGGCCGCGTACGCGGTACTGCGGAAGGGAAATTGAATGAACAAGTCACTGCTTTTCATCGCGGGATGCGCGTCGGCCTTTGCGATCTGGGCCTGCGGCGGGCCTTCCGAACCGGCCACGAGCATTCCGGAGCCTCCGGCGGCGCAGCCCGCTCCCGCAGAAGAGCCCGCTTTGGCAGAAGAGCCCGCTCCGGCCGAAGAGCCCGCTCCGGCGGCAGAGCCCGCTCCGGCCGAACCCGAGGCCGCGGTGGCGGAACCCGCTCCCGCCGAGACCGCATTCCAGGGCAAGGGCAAGGAGAAAGCCGTGCTCGGCACCAACGCCGGCGCCAAGGGCGTCACCAACTTCGACCACTGGAAGCACCAGCAGGGCGGGATCAAGTGTGGCCAGTGCCACCACAAGGGCGCGGGCGGCAGGTCCTGCGGCAAGGGCGCGGATTGCCACCAGTTCAAGGAAGTGAACGCCCCATCCGCCAGGAGCGCCTTCCACTCGAGCTGCAACCCCTGTCACAAGAAGAAGGGCCTCTCGACTGGCTGTGAAACCTGCCACCAGCCCAAACAGGGCTAGCTCGCCACCCCAGCCGATCACTCATTCCTGATAATCGAACAATATCGTATCGTTCCATGCATTTGACACCAATTTTGTCGGGTGATGAAAAACCATTGATGCATTTGCGGAGCTTCTGTAAGCTCGTGTTACGTCAGATGGTCGCTTTCCGGTTTCTTTGCGACAGGAGCGGCAAATGCGCCCAGCTCTGGTCATCACGGACATGCAGCACGGATTCGTTGAGGCCCTGCCGACCACGCGCCGCCACCTGGATCTGATGATCCAGGCCGTCAACAGGCTGGTCGCGCACTTCGACGAGCACGAGTGGCCCGTGATCCATGCCCTGACCGTCCACAAGCGGGACGGCAGCACCTGGGACCGGGCCATGCGAAGGCGCGGGCAGGGGCGATTCCTCGAGGGCACCTCGGAGGCCGAGGCGGTGGATGGCATCACGGTGAAGGCCAGCCACAAGCGCCTGAACAAGACGCGGCGCTCCGCCTTCGTCGGCACCGGCCTCGATGCGTTCCTGCGCAATGCCGGCGTCGATACCGTCATCCTCGCGGGCAGCCAGGCCCACGTGGGCGTCTGCCGCACCGCCGTCGACGCCGACGAGCGTGACTTCGGCGTGATCCTCGTCTCGGACGGCATCGGCGACGACGGTTCGGGCCGCGCCGACGCCGTGCTCAAGGTGCTCGTCGGGGAATTCGCCTTGGAGCTTCGCCCCCACGACGAGGTCATCGCGATGCTCGAACCGCCTCTCGATCCCAAGGAGACGCAGCGCGCCCTCAACCGATCCACCAGGAAGATCGAGAATGTGCAGCGCCCGTCGTTCCCGCCGAACAAGAACGACGGCTGACCGTCACCCGCCCCAGCACTCGCGGTGGAGGAACTCGGCCACGGCCTTGCGCGGTCTGGGCGACACGGGCCCGGCCGGGCGTCCGAGGGGCAGCAGCTCCACGACCCTCACGTCCCCGGGCAGTCCGAGGATTCCCGCCGCGGCCGCGTGGTCGAACAGGCCCACGTGCACCGTGCCGTAACCCAGGGCGTGGGCCGCGTGGGTGGCGTTGGCCAGGAACAGGGCCACGTCGAACATCAACCAGTCACCGTAGGCCGTGGCCGCCTGTCCCTGCTTGAACCCCGAACGCCCGGTGCGCCCACAGGCGGCGAACAGGACCGGCGCCTGGATCATCGCGGCCCGCGCCGGGTTGTTCGCGGACAGGGTCTCCTGCAACGCGGCCTTCGTCTCGGGCCTCGTCACCAGCACGATCTCCCAGCACTGGGTATTGGCCCACGACGCGGCCGCGCGACCCGCCTCGAGGATCCGCTCCAGATCGCCGTCGTCCACGGGTTCGTCCGTGTAGGCGCGCACGCTGCGCCGGTCCGTCATCGCCTCGAAGAGATCCATCCTGGTCACCTCCTAAGGGAACGAAACGCCGATCGCCGACGCCGTTTCGGTGTAAGGTCGATGATGCCATGACCGGGCAGCGAATCAACCCGCGGATCGCCGTCGTCGCCCTCGCGGTGACCGCAATCCTCGCCTGCGGCCGCGAGCCGGCCAAGGAGAGCGCCCCGCCGCCCGCGACCCCCGCCCCGGAAGCCGCGACGCCGCGGGCCCGGCCGGGCGCGCCCCACCTGATCCTGATCGTGCTCGACACCGTGCGCCGCGACCACCTCGCGCTCCACGGTTACCCGCGCCCCACGTCGCCGAGCCTCGAGGCCCTGGCCGCCCGGGGCACCCGTTTCGACGCGGCCCTTTCCAACGCGGCCTGGACCCACGCCTCCCATGCGTCGATGCTCTCCGGGCTCCACGTCTCGGAGCACGGCGCGCGCTACGCCGGACGCGCGGGCGCGGTGGACCACGCGATCCTGAAGCCGCGCCACCGGCGCTTCCTTCAGCACCTGCTGGCCGAGGCGGGCTATGTCACGCTCGCCTCGGTGGGCGCGCCGGTCCTGGCCCAGGGCTTCGGCGTGACCGCGGGTTTCGGAGGCTTCGACGGCGCCCTGCCCGACGCCGAGCCGTCGGCCCTCGAGGTCGTCGAGCGGCTGCTGGCCCGGATCGATCGCGCGGAAAAGGGCCGCCCCCTATTCCTGCTGGTCAACTTCTACGACGCCCACGGCCCGTACGTGGCCCGCCCAGAGCACGGCCCGTGGCTCTCGTCCGGCCAGGGCCGGCGCATCGTGGACTTCGCCCGCAAGGTGGACGGCCTGCCGCGCTTCGCCCGCATCGCCGCCGGTCTGGAGGCCGTCGCCGAAGACGAGCGCTGCGCCGCGATCGACAACTACGACTCCGGGATCGTCCGCGCCGACGCCGGCCTCGGAACGCTGCTCGACGGCCTGCGCACCAGTGGCATCTTCGACAACGCCCTGCTCGTCGTCACCAGCGATCACGGCGAGTACTTCGGCGAGCACGGGCTCTACGACCACGGCCGCACGCTCCACCGGGAGCTGCTGGAGGTGCCGCTGGTGGTGGCCGGTCCCGGGGTGCGGGCCGGCGCTTCGGTTCCGGAACCGGTGCAGCTCATCGATCTCTTCCCCACGTTCCTCGAGGCCGCGGGTCTGCAAGTGCCAGACTGGAACCGGGGCCAAAGCCTCTGGCCGCTCCTGTCGGGTCGCGAGGGCTGGTCTCCCCGCCCGGCCCTGTCCGAGGCCTTCGCCGATCCCGCGGTGGCCGGCGCCGCGCCGGTCTACGGTCGCGACTACCGGGCGATCCGCCGCGGGGCTCTGGCCCTGATCGCGGGCGACGACAGCAGCCGTGCCCTGTACGACTACGCTGCGGACCCCGGCGCCGCGAACGACTTGTCCGCCGCGCGCCCCGCCGTGGCGGACGGACTCGCTCGCGAGCTCGAATCGTCGATCCCGCCCGTGGCCCCCGGCGCCGGTGCCGACCTCACCGAAGACCAGCGCCGCCAGCTGGAGAAGCTGGGCTACCTGCGCTGAGCTTGCCGGGCGGTTTTCGACGCGGTCCGTGGTACAATCGCCGCACCGAAAGGGGGTTCGACCATGGCACGACCCGCTCGCTTCGCCTGCTTGGCCCTGGCATCCATCCTCGCCGCCTGCTCCGGCAGCTCGTCCGATGACGACGACGACGGCACCGGGACCGACGCCGACACCGACGCAGATGCCGATGCCGACACGGACGGCGACACGGATACCGACGCAGACGCAGACACCGACTCCGACACGGACGCTGATGCCGACACCGACACCGACGCGGATGCTGACGCGGATGCGGACACTGACACGGATACCGACGCCGATGCGGACACTGACACTGATGCTGACACGGATACGGACACCGACACGGATGCTGACACGGATACGGACACCGACACGGATACGGACACCGATGCCGACACGGACGCCGATTCGGACACGGACACCGGAACCGGCCTGGGGTGCACGTGGACGTGGTTCCCGCTGTCGCTGGACGGACCCGAGCCGATGGGCACGGTACACCACGACGCGGTGTGGATGCCGGAGTACGGGAAGATGCTGGTCCAGGGAGGAATACCCGATCACAACGACTTCGCCAGCATGTACGACCCGGTGGCTGACGACTGGGAGGCGACTGCGACGTGGGGACCACTAATTGATCGTCCTCATTACATTTGGACCGGGGAATACGTGATGGGCTGGGGCGGAGAAGGCGGAGCGTATGACCCATGGCTCGGCACTGGCTACCCGTTCCCATCAGGCGGAGAAGAGCCAACGGTAGACCGCTGGTTTACGACGGTGTGGACCGGCACGGAGATGATCGTGTGGGGCGGGGGCGACTCGGGGACGAACTACGGGGCGCGGTACCTGCCGGGGGACCCGGACCC
>CAYZAI010000088.1:5871-14432 GCA_964476305.1 uncultured Myxococcales bacterium | reverse complement strand
GCCCGCGTCCCAGCGGGTATCGAGCCAGGCCAGGCCGAACACCTCGCCGCGCGCCGCCATGGCCGGCTTCTCGGACAGCGTCGAGGGCGCGATGGGCTCCCCAGGGGTTCCGATCACCGGCGGGACACCCGACTGGCACGTGGAGACCTGGATGTCCCAGTCGGCCTGCTCCTGCTGCTCGTCGTAGGCCCAGGCCAGAAGGGCTCCACTGGTTCCGTCGGCCACTGTCGGCCAGCGCCCGTCGCCCGCGCCGCTCACGGCCACGTTCACGCTGTCCGCCGTGCAGCTCGCCGGCAGATCCGGAGGCACCTCGTCCTCCCCGGTGTCCGTGTCGCCGTCGGAATCGGAATCGGAATCGGTGTCGCCGTCGGTATCCGAATCCGTGCCGCCGTCGTCGGCGTTGAACGGCGGGTCCTCCGAAGCGCAGCCCCAGATCGGCGCGAGCGCGACCGCGGACACGAGCATCCAGGTGGCCAGTCTCATGGTTCGTCCCCTTGTCGTCCGGCGCGCGCGGCCCAGCCGTCGCCCGCGTTGCGATCTGCTTTTCAACCTGGGTATTATGCACGAATTCTAGGCTTGGCGTCGCGAATGTTGTAAGTCTCTTGGCGACGGAAGCCCGGCCCAAAAGCACGAGGAGCGACGAGAATGTCTGCCGAGAGATGCGCATCGCTGCTGGCGGCACTGTTCCTGATGGCGGCGTGCGGTGGAACGGACAAGTGGATGGGCAGCGTGGACGCGGTGTTCCGCTACCGCCCGTCGGATCGCACGACCGTGGTCCACGAGGTCCGACCCGGAAGCCTCAGCGAGCGCGCGGGCCTCGAGCCCGGGGATCGGCTGCTCGTCATCGACGGCAAGGACGTGACGGACATGCCCTTCGAGCAGGTTCGGGAGTCCCTGCGTGGCCCGGTGGGGACCCGCGTGCGACTCTCGATCCAAAGGGACGGGGAGCTCCTCGAGATCGAGATGGAGCGTCGCCCGTTGCGGGAGGACACGCCGTGACGGACGGGACCGCGATCGATGAAGGGTCGGCCGCCCCGAAGGTGGTCACCGGGCAGGTGACCAGGCGCCTGGCCTTCGCGCCGCTGCGGGTCCTGGCGGTGATCACGGGCGTGGCCCTGGTCCGCGGCATCCTGACCCTGGCCGCCCGTTACCTGCTCGGAGTCCGCTCGAAGGCCACGGTACGGCTCGAAGGCCGCGCGCTGTCGCTCGACGTGCGCTGGAGCATCGCGGGCAGGATCGTCCGCGAATCCACCACCCTCGTCCCCCTGGCCGGCATGGAGGCAGTGCGGCTCGAGAACCGGCGGCGCACCGTGCACCTGCTCGTGGGCTTCGGCTGCCTCGCGGTGGGAACCTGGGTCGGGATCCAGTGGCTGGTGGACGGCCTGCGCGCGGGCTTCCCCTACCTGGCACTGCTCGGCGCCGGCGTGGTGGCTGCGGGCGTCCTGCTCGATCTCTTCGCCTATTTCGTCATCCCCGCCGGGAGCGGACGCGACCACCTGGTGCTGGCCCTCGGCCCGTGGCTCGTGCGGATCGCGGGGGTCGAGCCCCGCGCCGCGAAGGGGCTGCTCGAGGCCCTGAAGCGCGCCGGCGGGGAGCCCCCGACACCGGGCTAGCGGATGCCCGATCTCTTCGACAGGCGCCTCCTGGTCGTCGCGGGCAAGGGCGGCGTGGGGCGCACCACCGTGTCGATGATCGCCGGCCGCTCGGCCGCGCACCGGGGGCGCCGCTCGCTGGTCTGCCTGGTGAACGCGCCCCTGCGCTACGCCGACCTCCTGGGCGGCGTGGCCCTCGGCCCGGAGCCGCGCCGGGTCGGCGAACGCCTGCACGTCGCGAACCTCGAGCCCAGGGCGGCCAGGGAGGAGTACGGCCTCCAGGTGCTGCCGAGCCCCACCCTGCACCGCCTCGTGTTCGGTGGCCGCACGGTCCAGGCGTTCCTCGACGCAATCCCGGGCCTGGCCGAGTGGGCCGTGTTCGGCAAGGCCTCGTTCCACGCCCTGCGGGAGGTCGATGGCCGGCCGGAGTACGACATGGTGGTCTTCGATTCGCCGGCGACGGGGCACGGCCTCGAGGTCCTGGCGCTGCCCCGGGCGATCCTCGCCGGGGTCCCGAGCGGCAGGATGCGCGAGGAGGCGGCGCGGCGGGTCGAGCTGATGGCCGATCCGGAGCGGTTCGAGGTCCTGCCCGTGACCATACCGGAGGAGCTCGCCGTCAACGAGGTCATCGAGCTCGTCGAGGCCCTGTCCCGGATGGGCTTTCCCGCCCGGCGGATCGTGGTCAACGGGGTCGAGGTCGACGACACCCTGGACGAGCTGGCGGCGCTGCTCGAGGACCCGGCCAGGCGGGCCGACTGGCTGCTGCCGGCCCGAGCGCTGCTCGAGCGGCGCGAGGCCCAGCGGCGCAACATGGAGCGCCTGCGCGAGGCCACGGGCCTGCCGCTGCTGCTGCTGCCGCAGCTGGGCACCAGCGGCCTCGACGAGGCGTCGTGGCTGTCCCTGGCGCGGCTGTTCCAGAAGATGGTCGCCGGCCCCGACGCGGTGGAGTGAGGCGGAGAGGCGGACGGGAAGCTCGGGGGCTAGCGCCGCATGCCGGCCGCGGCGCGAGTGGTGACGTAGTAGCGCGCCGGCCACTGTCGGTACCACACGGCGTCGAGCACGATCCCCCCCTGCTCGTCGTACTCGCACTCGACCTGCTCGTCGTCGTTCTCGACGCAGCGCACCTTGCCGAAGATGCGCAGCAGCGTGCCCGGCTGGACCTTGTCGAGCCCGGGGACGAGATCCGCCGGGCGGAAGTCGACGAGGGCCGAGAACCCGCCCTGGCTGGAGAACTGGACCGTGACCCGGCACGAGTCGTTGGACTCGCCATCGCACAGGTGCCGATCCTGGTGCTTGCGGTGCGCCATTCGCACGAGGGTGCGGCCGTCCGGGGCCTGGTCCATGGCCTCGACCACGCCGAACCAGGCGATCAGCTTGCCCTGGTACTCCGTGGGCTCGGTGACCACCGCCGCGTAGGGGACCTCGACGCCCTCGGCGTGGAGCGTCTTCTCCTCGCGCAATGGCACATATTCGCGACTGAAACCGTAGGGCCCGGCGCCGCATCCCGAAAGCAGGGGCAGGACAGAGGCGGCGATGGCGACGGAGATGACCGCGGCGCGCATCAGTCCTCGAACCTCTCGCGGAGCTGGTCGATCTCGGCGAGCTGCTCCTGGTAGTTCTGGACCTGGGCCGTCTTGATCTCGATCTGCTGGTGCAGGCTCGCGATCTCGGTCTGGATGCGCACGATCTCGTTGGTGACCTCGTCCTGGCGCTGGACCACTCCGCCGAGGAGCTCGGGGATGCTGATTCCGGTGCTCTCGAGGGTCTTGCGGATCACCTGGACCACCAGCCGCTCGTTCAGGCCCTCCGCCGGCACGGAGCGCATCAGCGCGAGGGCCTGGTCGATGGAGTAGCTCGTTCCCTGGGGGCCGTAGCCGTACCCTCCCTGGTTCATGGGTGCCTCCCTGGCGCGGCGCGCCGCTGATCGCGTTCCAGCGGGAACTCTAGTCCCAACCGGGTCGCACGGTCAACGCCCATCGCCGCACGGGGCTCCGGTACGAACCCGCTGGTCCCGGATCGGATGCGCGCTATCATGTGTTGATGAAGATCCATCACGAGCTGCGCGGCGAAGGTGCGGCGCTTGTGTTCGTTCCGGGCCTGGGCCTGGACCTGGGCGCGTGGGACGAGGTCGCGGGCGCGCTCGCGGACCGTCACGCCTGCCTGCTCGTCGACAACCGGGGCTCGGGCCGGAGCCCGGCGCCGCCCGGGCCGTATTCGGTGGAGGAGATGGCCGCCGACGTGCGCGACGTGCTGACCGCGATGGGCATCGATCGCGCGACAGCGGTGGGCCATTCCCTGGGCGGCTTCGTCGCCCTCCAGCTCGCCCTCGAGCACCCGGACGTCGTCGACGGCCTGATCCTGGTCTCCACGGCCTCCTGCGGGGACCTCGGTCGGCTCGGCGCCGCCCCGGACGCGCTGCCCCCCTTGGCGCGGACCCGCGGCCCTCTCGAGGAGGTCGTTCGCGACAACCTGGCCGACGCCGCGGCCGAGGGTTTCGCCGCGAGGCAGCCCGCGCGGTTCGAGGAGTTCGTGGCCGCCAGGCTCGCCGGACCGCCGAGGGGTCGCGGCGTGGCAGGACAGCGGGCCGCGGTCCTGGCCTTCGACGTCCGGGATCGCCTGCGGGAGATCCACTGCCCCACGATCGTCGTGCACGGCCGGGCGGACCGCCTGGTCCCGCCTTCTTTCGGTCACGAGCTGGCGCTCGGCATCGCTGGATCACGGTTCCTGGAGCTGGACGGCGTCGGTCACCTGCCGATGCTGGAGGCGCCCGAAGAGCTGGCGCGGATCATCGGCGGGCTCGCCTGAAACCCGGAGCTGACGGCCGTCTACTGGGCTGGTGCGGGAGCGGGCGCGGGAGCCGGGACCGGTGTCGGCTGCATGGCAGGGACACCGGGCATGGTCGGGATTGTCGGAACCGAGGGCATGCCCGGCACCGAGGGCATCGTCGGCAAGCCCTGCACGCCCTGCGGGAGGTTCATCGGCATCGCCCGCGGGAGCGCGGATGTCGCGAACACGAAGAAGAACAACACGAGTGCGATGGCCACCAGGGTCAGGAACCCGCCCACCCCGATCAGGATCCACAGCCAGGTCTTGCTCTTTCGGACTGGAAGCCCCAAGTCTTCTCCCAGGGCCGCCGCGGCGTCGGCGGCGTCGGCGATGTCGGGCATCTCCGGGGGAACTCCGGAATCGGCAGCCTCGGCGACGGCGTCGAGCGCCTCCATCGGGGCCGTCGCGCCCACCGGGGCGGAAAGGGCTTCGGCCGCAGCGGCCGGGGACTGGGCCGCAGCCACAGCAGCGGCGGGCTGGGCGAAGAGGGCGTCGGCACCTTCCACGGCCGGCATGCCAAGCACCGTGGCTTTGTACAGGTCCTCGACCGGGACGGACGCCGGGGCCGCCGCCGCAGGAGCCGCCGCGGGAGCCGGCGCAGGAGCCGGCGCGGGGGCGGGCGGTGCCTTGGGTAACGTCATGGCCGGCATGCCGAACATGGTCCTGGCCGCTCCGCCGCCACCCGGAGTCGCCGGCTTGGCCATGGGCGCCGCGGCCGGCTTGGCCATGGGCGCCGCGGCCGGCTTGGCCATGGGCGCCGCCGCGGGTGCGGTCACGGGCGCCGCCGCGGGTGCCGGACCGGGTGCGGCCGGTTGCGGTGCGCTCTTCTGTGGAATGGCCCCGCCGGGCTGCGCACCGGGCGCGCCGCCTGGCGCGGTGGGGCCGCCCGCCCCGTCCTTGTCACCTTGTCCGGGGATTCCAAAAACGGTCTTGGCCATGCCGAACTCCTTCTTTCGTGAATCGCGAGGCGAGCCGAAATCTACTTCGTTCGGCCCACAGGGTCAACACTCCCTTGGAAGTCGTTGCGGATTCTCGGGATGTCGGGAACGGGCCCGGCCGGCGCGTCGGGGTTTGACAAGCCCACGGTTTCGTAAAAGCATCCCGGGCGCATGATTCGCGACTCGATCCCGCTTCTGCTTTTCGCCGCGGTCCTCTGCGGCCCGACGCTCCGGATTGCCGGCGCGCGGCCCGACGGGGATCCGGTGCCGCTGGCCGGGGGCGGGGAAGAGGCGGACGACCGGGTGCTCGAGGCCCTGCTCGCTCCCGGGGAGTTCCCCGGGCGGCGCTTCTCGTTCTCGGTCGCCGGCGACGAGGCCTTGTTCGCCCTCGACGCGAGCCTCGGCTCCCGCGAGCCGCTTGCCGAGATCCACCCCGAGCGGGTGGCCTGGCCTCGGATCGCCGGGCTGCCGCTGATCGTACAAGGGGGCCCGCGCAAGCTGCTGCCGGCCCGCCCGGACGTGAGCGATGCGGATCTGGACGCCGGGATCTCGGCTCGGTTCACGCTGGCACCGATCGGGCAGCGCTTCGAGCCGGACCCGCGGTTCGCGGTCCGTCTGGAAGCCGTGACGATCCTGTCCGCCGCGGACGGCCGCCTCCTGCTCTCATGGAACGACGAGAAGGCGCGATCGGCCTGCGCCCCGCCTGCGGTGGCCGGAGGCGCGGACTGCGATCTGGCGGGGCTGGGCCGCGAGGCGCGCGCCGCGGCCCTGAGCCCGGACGGGGGCCGACTGGCCGTTGCCGTGGGTGGGTTGCGACCGCGCGTCGAGGTCTACGACCTGCACGGCGAGCCGCGACGGGCGTGGCAGTCCCTGTTCCCGGCCCGCGGCGGCGGTCCGGTGGATGTGGCGTTCTCCGCGGACGGGAGCTTCCTGGCGATGCTCACCGGCACGGGCGGGCTGCACCGCTTCGACGCGATCACCGGCAGCGGGCACCTGGCCATCCCGTCGGCCGGGCGGACGGCGTGCGGAGTGCCCCCGGGCCACGTGATGGCCGTGGCCGGCGAGGAGGGCGAGGTGACCCTCTGGTACCTGGACGACGGCACCGTGGCCTGGCGGCTCCCGCCCCGCAAGGTGCGCGGCCCGGTGGCGCGTCTCGCGGCCAGCGGCGACGGCCGGCGCCTGGCGACCCTCGAGTACGACGAGGCCGGCACCGTGGTGCGCGTCTGGTCCATCGAGGGGCGTACCCTGGAGGCGCAGATCGCGGTGGAGCCCTACGCGGTGGCCGACATCGCGCTGGACGCATCGGGCAGGCGGCTGTTCGTCAGCCACGAGCGAAGGGGCCTGATGGTGGCGGATCTCGACGGAGATCGCCGCCTTGCGGAGGCGGGAGGAGAGGCGGGGGCCCGCTGCCGGGGCGGCCTGGAGTGGGTTCCGGGGCGCGACGCCCTGATCTGCGTGGCCGGGAGCGACGTGCTCGACTTCGACCGGCGCCTCGGCCTGACGCGGACGCGCACCGCCGGTCCGAACGCCACGGGGCTGATCGTCGCTGCGGCCGCGGGATCGAGCGGGCTGGCGGTCGTGGGTGAGGGACACCTGCTGGTCTGGAGGGGGGACGGCCGGTGAAGGGCGCGAACGGAAAGGAAACGGAGATGAGAGGCAAGGTGGTGCTGGTCACCGGAGGCTCCCGCGGCATCGGCCGCGCGGTGGTGCTCGACCTGGCGGCGCGCGGAGCGGACGTCGTCTTCACCTGGGTCCGGGGCGAGGAGCAGGCCCTTGCGGTCTCGGAGCAGGCCCGCGAGGAAGGGCTGTCCGTGACCGCCGTGCGCTGCGACTCCCGCGACCGCGAGGCTGTCGAGCGCACGGTCGAGGACGTTGTCCGGGAGCGCGGGCGCCTCGACGGCCTGGTGCTGAACGCCGGGATCACCCGCGACCAGTACCTGATGCTGATGACGGAAGAGGAGTTCACCGAGGTCCTCGAGACCAACCTGCTCGGCGCCTTCCGCTTCGCCAAGGCCGCGTGCCGGCCGATGATGGCCGCCCGCAGCGGCGCCGTCGTCACGGTCTCGTCCATCGCCGCGAACTTCGGCGTGGCCGGCCAGACCAACTACTGCGCGTCCAAGGGCGGGCTCGACGCCTTCACCCGGGCCCTGGCGGCCGAGCTTTCGCCCAAGGGCGTGCGCGTCAACGCCGTGCTGCCGGGCTTCATCGAGACCGACATGACCGCCAGGATGCCGCGCCAGGTGAAGCTGGCCGGCAAGGAGCGGATCCTTCTCAAGCGCTTCGGCGCGCCCGAGGAGGTGGCCGCGGTGGTGGCGTTCCTGCTCTCGGACGCGGCCGCGTACGTGGTGGGGCAGTCGATCGTCGTGGACGGCGGGCTGACCTCCACCGTGTCGTGAGGCCGATATGATCGCCTTCCTCTTTCCCGGACAGGGCGCCCAGGAGGTGGGCATGGGCCGCGATCTGCTCGGCCGCGACGCCTTCGCCGACGGGCTGATGGCCCGGGCCTCGGCCGCGGCCGGCGAGGACCTTTCGCGGCTGTGCCTGCGCGGCCCGGACCGCCGGCTCGCCGAGACCGCTCTGCTCCAGCCCGCGCTCACGGCGGTATGCCTGGGCCTGTGGAAGCGCCTCGTCGACGCCGGTGTGCGCGGCCGCGTCACCGCCGGACACTCCGTGGGCGAGATCCCCGCGCTGGCCGCGGCCGGTCTGCTCGATCCGGGATCCGCGGTGGAGCTGGCCGCGGCCCGGGGCCGGGTCATGGGCCAGGCAGCGGCCGAGCGGACCGGCGGCATGCTGGCGATCACCGGGCTGTCCGCGGAAACTGTCGAGGACGTGATCCGTCCGCTGGCCGGACGCGGCGTGCTGAACGTCGCCACGGTCAACGCGCCGACGCAGGTCACGCTGAGCGGCGATACCGATCCGCTCGGCGAGGCCGAGGCCCTGCTCGGCGCGCGGCCCGAGGCCAGGGTCACGCGGCTGCGCGTCTCCGGCGCGTGGCACTCGGCGCACAGGGAGCCAGCGATGGCGGCCTTCACACGGGCGCTCGAGGCGGCGCCGATCGCCTCCCCGGGCGAGCCGGGCATCGCGTACCACATGGGCGTTGGTTTCACTTCGAGCGCGGTCGAGCAGGCCGGCGTTGTCCAGGAGATGAAAGACTCGGCCCAGCGCCGGAACAAGGGTATTCTCGAACGCGTCAATCTGTTTCTCT
>CAYZAI010000088.1:0-5861 GCA_964476305.1 uncultured Myxococcales bacterium | reverse complement strand
GCCGAGGTCCGCGCGCTGCTTTCGGGCCAGCTCACGACCCCGGTTCGCTGGGACCTGGTGTCGGCGCGGCTCGCGGAACTGGGCGTCACGGATCTGGTCGAGATCGGCCCGGGCAAGGTCCTGCGCGGTCTTTCGCGCCTCAACCCGCCCACGGCCTCCCTGCGCGTCCACGGTGTCTCGGATCTCCGCTCCCTGGGCCGCGCCACCGAGGAGCTGACGGGATCATGATCGGCCGATGGCGAGTCCTGCTTTCGCTGGTGCTCCTCGTCGCGGGCGGGCCGGCCCTGGCCGACGATCGACCGGCCATCGCGTTCTGCACCGACGAAGGCGATCTGCTGGAAGCCGTCTCCGTCGCGATGGAGCCTGGGCTGTCCAGGGTTTCCGTCTCGACGGTCGCCTCCTGCGACACCTCGGGGGGCTCCGGGGGAAGCCCGGCCTGGATCGCCCGCTTCGACGAGGACGAGAGCGGTGCCGTGGTGCTGGTTCTGTACGAGAGCGGGTCGTCGGGGGCTTCGCGCCAGGCGCGGCTCGCCTGGCTGGAGGGAACGGAAGGCGCACTGGCTGCGACCCTGGCCGGTGGCAAGGGCCCGGCGCTGGCGATGATCCTGGACGGCCTCGCCATCGATTTCCTGCGGGTCAGGCTGCGGGAGCTGCCCGAACTCCCACTCGAGCCCGAGCCCGAGCCCGAGCCCGAGCCGGAGCCCGAGCCGCCGGTGTCGGAAGAAACCGGCGAGCCGCCAGCGCACAGCGCCCTGGAGATCGGCGCCGGGGCGGGAGCGATCTACCTCCCGCCCGAGGCCGTCGCCCCGCGGCTGGCGCTGTCCATTGCACTGGCCGGCGATCGGTGGGCCGCGCTGCTGTTCGGCGGGTTTTCCTTCGATTCGAATTTCGAAATCAACGGCCGGCCCTTCGAAACGAGTGCCATCAACGCGGGGCTGGCCGCGCGTTTCGCCCTGGTCTCCGGAGCGCGAGGTGCCATCCTTGTCGAGGGCGGGGCAGGCTGGTTCCTGAACCGCTACACCAGGGACGGCATCGAGGGCGCGAAGGAGCGAAGCTGGTCCGATGTCGGGATCATCCTGGCGCTCGTCGGGCGGCTGCGCCTGGCCGGCCCACTGTCGGCCTTCGCTCGGCTGGGTGTCGAGGCCTATCCCACGGCGCGGATCGCGGTCATCGATGGCGGCCCGGATGCGCGGCTCCCGGTGATCGGGTTCCCGGCCGTGCTCGGCCTGGAGCTGTCGTTCGCGAAAAAACCGACGGAATGATCGCAAACCGGCCTTTGCGACATGTATTGTCGAGGGATGATCGGGTTCGACCGGGAACACGTGCCCCATGGATGACGAGGATTTCCTCGCGCGCTGCCGTCGCGGGGAGGGCGAGGCCTGGCGCATGCTGTTCGACCGCTACATCCGCAGCGTCTACCGCTGGGCGGCCTGCCTCGGCCTCGACGCCGCCGCGGCCGAGGACGCGAGCCAGGAGGTCTTCGCCACGGCCTTCCGGCGAATCGGCGACTGCCGCGCCGCGGATCGGCTGCCGGCCTGGCTGTTCCAGATCACCCGGCGAAAGGCCGCCAACCACCGCCGGCTGACATGGGTCCGCCGGATCTTCCGCGACAGCGCGATCGAGAGTGGGGAAGACGGCGCGGGCATCGAGCGATCGGCCGGCAGCGAGGACCGCGACCTGGCCCTGGACCTCCGCCGCACGCTTGGGCGGCTGCCGCTGCGGGACGCCGAGGTGCTGCTGCTCCACGACCTGGAAGGGCGCACACGCGCCGAGGTGGCCGCCATGCTGGATCTCGCCGAGGGCACCATCGCCAGCCGCCTGGCCCGGGCCCGCGCCGGCTTCGCCCGGCTGTGGTCCGAGGAGGAACCGTGACGCGCCGGGATTCCGCAGAGGAGTACGGGTGCCTGCTCGAGAGGCTCAAGGCCGCCTACGAGGATATCGATCCCTCCGAGGGCGCCCGCCTGCGAATCCGTTCCCGGGTCTTCGCCTCCGGGGAGACGACCCGAGGCAGGAGGCTCGCGAACCGCCTGGCCTGGGTCGCCGTGGCCGTGGTCCCGTGGGTCTTTGCCGTGGCCCTCTACTTCCACGTCACCTCGGCCGGCGACCATCCCGCGGGTGAAGCTCCCGGCGTTGCGGGCCGGGAGCCCGAGCCTGCGCGGCCGGAGACGGGCGAGACCTTGTCCTTCGGCCCCCACCGCGTGGAGCTCGGCTCCGGCACGCGGCTCGTGCCCCTGCTCTCGAAGAGCGGCGACTACGAGTTCGATCTCGTCAGCGGCCACGCCACGTTCCGCGTGGCCCCGCTGGAGCCGGGCAGGCGATTCTCGGTCCGCGCCGGGGACGTGGTCGTCGAGGTCGTGGGCACGGTCTTCTCGGTGGAGAGGGACGAGCGCTGCGTCCGGGTCGTTGTCGAGGAGGGGACGGTCCGCGCCGTGTTCGGGAAGCACCGGGAGGAGCTTGCGGCCGGACAGAACGGCGAGATGTGCGCGCCGGCTTTCGGAGAGGATGCCGAGCGCGATCCCGACGAAGGCGAGGAGACCGCAGCCGTCGCCGGGCTCGAGCGGCGCGAGCCTCGGTCAGGGAACACGACGGGAACGGCAGAACCGCCGGAGGAGATCACGGCGCCCGTGCCGACACCCGCAGGGCCGACCGAGGAGGAGCTGCTCTACCGCGAGGCGCTGGACGCGCGGCTCGCCGGCGACATCCCGCGTTGCCGTGCGCTGATGGGGCGGTACGTGGGCGATCACCCGGACGGCACGTTCACCGACGAGGCGCTGTTCACGCTGGTCCGCCTCGACTACCGCGCCGGGGACTTCGCCTCGGCGAAGGAGCGCGCCGGCCGGTACCTGGCGCGCAACCGCTCCCTGGACGCGAAGACGGCCGAGGCGCGGCTGCTGCGGGCGGACAGCCTCGAGCGCCTGGGCGGCGGCGGAGTGCTGGCGGCGCTGCGGCCCCTGGCCGGATCCATCGACGTGCTGGCGCCGGAGTACCGCGAGCAGGCCCTGTACCTGCTCGCCCTCTCGGCCGGGCGAGCCGGCGACGACGACCTGGCCCTGCGCTGCGCCAGGGAGTGCCTGGCGCGCTTCCCCGCGGGGAAGTACGCGGAGCGGGCGGCGCAAATCGCGAAGAAACTCGAGGCCGGGGGATCGGAACCGGCTCCCGAGGACACTGTTCAGTCAGAGGGAGGTGAGCAGCCATGAACGCGAAAACGCTTGTCGTCGGGATCATCCTGTCGATCCTGGCCACCGCCTGCTTCGACGAGGTGGAATTCGAGGGTGACCCGGACTCCGGCACCGACGCCGACACGGACGCGGACTCGGACTCCGATACCGACGCGGACTCGGACACCGACGCGGACTCGGACACCGACGCGGATACGGACACGGACATGGATCCCATGCCGTCCATGGAACCCTGCGACGGCGGGTACGCCGACACCATCGCCCACCTCTGCTGGCAGGATCCACCGGCGAACGAATCCTTCGACTGGGCCTCCGCCGAAGCGTACTGCGAGAACCTCGACCTGGGCGGCCACGCGGACTGGCAGCTGCCCAGCATCCAGGAGCTGATCACGCTCATTCGGGGATGCGTGGACACCGTCTCGTCGGAACAGCTCTTCGCCAGCACCTGTGGCGTCTCCTACCCGGATCACATCGGCAGCGCAGACGGGTCCGCCATCGGATGCGAGTCGTGTGCGCTCGTCGAGGGCCCCGGGGCCAGCGGCTGGTACCAGGATCCGGTCCTGAGCGGACCGGGGCTTTCGTACTACCAGTTCTGGTCGTCCTCGCACATGTCGACGACGGATACCGGCTCCGTCTGGACCGTGATGTTCGATTCCGGCGACGTCACGCCGTGCGGAGAGCCGGATGGTATCGCGGTCCGGTGCGTTCGGGACAGCGGCACCGACGCCGACACGGACACGGACGCCGACACGGACGCGGACACCGACACGGACGCGGATACCGATGCCTGCGCGGAGATCGGGCCGGTGGTTGGCGACTGCGACGAGCAGGCCGAGAAGACGCCGATCGACGTGGCGACGGCGACCGGGGCGCTCGTGATCGACTGGTCCTGCTACAATCCGAACGAGGCCCTCGAGGAGCTGTGCAACACCCAGCCCGGGCTTCAATGCCATCTCGGTGACGGCGCGATCTTGATCGTCCGCAGCCAGGCCGCGGCCGAGTCCCTGGACGGCGTCTGCGGGCCGTTCCCGGTTCCGACCGAAGTCGATTGGGAAGCGCAGACGCTCCTGGTCGCGAGCCTGTCCATGGGTACATGCGGGTACGTTCTCGAGAGCGACTGGCGCTTCTACTCGCTCACCGAGGGGGGCCTGGAGGCCGACCTCTTCATCTGGAACCCGGAGAACCCGTTCGAGAGCGACACCTGTGACTCTGGGACCAATGGCAGCCTGACGATCCTGGCGGACACCACCGAAGTGGAGGCGGCCTGTCTCTACGACCGCCCACCCTGCGACTGAGCCCCCGCGTTTTTTTCGACCACTTCCGCGCCACGGTGCGACAATGGAAACGTCAATGATCGATGGTTCTCGGAATCGAGGAGGGAAGCGATGAAGGCGAGGCTGCCGGTGTGCGTTCCGTTGATCGTCCTGCTGCCCGCGCTGGCCCTGCTGCCGTCCTGCGGCAGCGAAACGTCCGCCGAGTACGATCCAGACCTGGGCACGGACGCGGATACCGACGCGGACGCGGATTCCGACGCGGACGCGGATTCCGATTCCGACACGGACGAGTGCGAGCCACTACCCTTCGAGCTCCCCGGCCCGACCTTCGACTCCACCGTCTACGCCATCGACTCCGCCACGGCCCAGGAGTGGCTCGGCGCGACCGAGATCCCCCGGCGAGCGCAGTCGTTCTCGCCCGGTGAGCCGACCCTCCCCCGACTCGGCTTCCGGACCTACACCGACGAGGAGGTCATCGCGCGGCTCATCGACAAGTGCTCGGCCTTCCTCGGGCTCGAGGAGATCCCGTCCGTGACCGACATCGGGGGCGCCTTCGCCCTCGATGGCGTCGAAGAAGGTATCGGATGGTGCAGCATGGGCAACGGCGTCTGTTACTGCAAGCGTTGGGATCCGCCCCTGGGCACCTACTACATCGAGAACAGCGAAGACGCGGTGAACGCGGCGCTCGAGGCCGTGGCCACCCTCGGCCTGACCGAGCTCGCGGAGGACGAGACCCTGGACGTCGTCTCCATGGCTTCGACGAGCGAGGGGGAGTGGACCGTGAACTTCGGCCGTCGCTTCCGCGGGATCCCGACGCTGGGCACGCGGCTCACGGTGATCGTGACCGGATCCGGCGCCGCGGACAGGTATCGGGAGTATCAGCTGATCGCGACCGTGGGCGAGGACCCCATCGCCCTGCTCGACGAGGAAGGGATCAGCGCGCTGATCCCGCCGGAAATGGCCTGCTTCCCGGTGCTGGGAATCGAGTGTGGACTCCTCGAGAGCGATGAGGGTGATTATTACAACACACCGCCCGCGGCCTGCGTCGTGATCATCGAGAACCCAGACGCCGATCCGTTCGAGATGATCGGCGACTTCGAGATGACGCTCAACATCTCGGCAGACGGCGATCCACCGCTGTGACCGGCCGCCCCGAGCTGGTTTTTTAGCTTCCAGCGCTGGGTCGGGACGTTCCCGGGCAGGGTTTCCGGCTTCCCGCGCGGGTTCGAGGTCTTCCCGCGCGTTTTCAGGGTGTCCCGCGCAGCCAAGAGCCGGGCTGTCGAGATTCGGGGTCACGTCTCGTTCAGGTATTGGACCCTGCCGCTTGCCGGTTGTCGCAGGCCTCCGGCGGCGACGTTTTTTCACCCCCTTCCAACCTCCGGTGCCACAATGGAGTGTCCGCGAGCGG
>CAYZAI010000087.1:0-14436 GCA_964476305.1 uncultured Myxococcales bacterium | reverse complement strand
CACGGTGCCCCCACGGTGCCTTCCATCCCGAAGGCCCTCCTGGCCGTCCACCATGTACCCCTGCGGAATGGCGTGGATCACCTCGCGATCGAGCGGAATGGCCACGGCCTTGGCCTGCTCGATCACGCGCCCGACATCCTCCTCACCTATTTCTCGGCTCTTTACCGCGACGATCCCGTTGTTGTTGAAGGAGTGGATGTGTCCGCCGGCGATACCCGCGTAGACGGTGTTGATGTCGCAGCCCGCCATCTGCTCGGCTTCCTCGATGGCACGCTTGATGGACATGCAGGTCGCGTCGATGTTGACCACCACGCCCTTGTGTAGCCCGGCCGAGGGATGGGAGCCGATGCCGATGATGTCGACCCCGTCGTCGGTGACCTCGCCCACGACCGCGGCGACCTTGGTGGTTCCGATGTCCAGCCCGACGATGATCTCCCCTTGCCTGACCATGCGTGACCTGCCTTCTTAAACTCCGCGCTTCCGTCGCCCTGATCCGGCGTGCTCAGCTTCTCGCCCAAAGTCGCACGGCGGTCTTTTCTGATCAAATTTTCGACTGTTTTTTTCCCGCCACTGGCCCCAAATCGACCCGTCCCTCGGCCGGCGGATCCTTCCCCTCCTTGATCTTGACGGTCACACGGTCGGGGCGGACCTCGTTGTCGAGATAGATCATCGCCGGCTTGCGGCCGTCGCTGCGCATCCTATCGAGCAGCGCCGCGAGCCGCGCGAACTTCCTGCGGTAGGGTCCGGCCCCGAACTTGACGCCGAAGGGATCACTCCCGGCGACCGTGGTAATCCCACCGTCCGCCTCACGGTGCACCTCTGCCAGTGGTGCGATCCGCTCCAGACCCGACGCGCGATACCTGCGGGCGAACGCGATGGCCTCGCGCACGCTCTCGTCGACGCCGCCGCCGTCCAGCGCGTACTGCTCGCGGGAGAAGCCGGTGATGACCGGCACCGGTACCGGATCCCCGGGGGCC
This sequence comes from uncultured Myxococcales bacterium, assembly GCA_964476305.1. Lineage (GTDB taxonomy): Bacteria > Myxococcota_A > Polyangia > JAAYKL01 > JAAYKL01 > CAYZAI01. The sequence continues at coordinate 13,459 of CAYZAI010000087.1, read as the reverse complement.
CAGCGCTTGAAGACCTCACCGGTGTCGTCGACAAGGTAGGGCAGATCGAACAGCACCAGAGCCTCGGGTCGGCGCTCCCGGATCTTGATGGACACGCTGCGGGGAATTCGCCTCCGCACGGCCGCGTCCAGCACCCACGGGTGGGCCTCGAGGGTCCGCGCCATCGCCTCCATGTCAATCTTGAAGACGTTCATCCCCGGTGTGAAGCCGGCCGTTTCCAGCACCTCGCGCTCGGTGAGCCTCGACGCCCCGGCAACGATGACGTCGTCCACCGCGAAATACTCGGCGCTGGTGGCATAGCCCCAGACGCGCATCCCGCCCCAGATCGCCGCGGCCGTGATCACTGCACCCGCCGTGAGCTTGCCGACGTGTTGCAGCAGGTGCATGACGCTCTTCTTCCGAGGCTGCCCGCTGTTGCCCGGCGGTTCCTTCCGCTTCTCGTTGCGCGCGCTGGTCGCACCTCGCGGTTTCCGTTCGGTCCGTTCACGGCCGGGATCCCGTGGACGCCGCAGGATCATCGCACCCCCCATGCCACGGCTGTGAGACCCTCGACAATTCGCTGCGCCGCATCGGGCCGGCCCAGATCGCGCGCGGCTTTCGCCGCCCGCGCGAGCCGCTCGGGATCGGCGAGCAGGCCGCCGACGGCCTCGGCCAGCTCCGGAATGCCCGAGGCCCGCTCGTCGAGCACGACCGCCGCGCCGGCCTCTCGCATCGGCGCCGCGTTCTTCTCCTGCTGGCGATCGGAGTGGTGGGGATAGGGCAGCAACACGGCCGGCAGGCCCATCACCGTCAACTCGGCGACAGTGGTAGCGCCGGCCCTGGCTATCACCAGATCGGCCGCGGCGAGCGCCGAGGCCGTGTCATCGATGAAGGGGACGACCCGGGCTTCGATCCCCTGCGCGGCGTAGGCCCGTTCCACCTCCTCTCGGCGGTCGCCGCCGCACTGGTGCAGCACGCGTAACCGGCGCTGAAGGCCCGTGAGCGCGAGGGCCGGCGGGACACGCTGATCGATGGTCCGCGCCCCCTGGCTGCCCCCCATCACCAGCAGTTCGAACCGCCCCGCGTCCCCTTGCCGGCGGGGCCTCTCCGACAACGCCACTATCGAGGAGCGGACGGGGTTGCCGGTGAGCTGGGCTTTCCCGGTCGGGAATTCGCCCGCCGTCGACTCGTAGGTGACGAAGGCCCGGTCGACGAACCGGGCCAGCAGCCGGTTCGCGAGGCCCACGGTCGCGTTCTGTTCGAGCACGGCGATCGGCAGACCGCGCAGCCGCCCGGCGAGCACCGCGGGCCCGGCGACATAGCCACCGACGCCGAGCACGACGTCCGGCGCCATCCTCCCGAGCAGCCCGATCGAGCGGGCGATCGCACCGGAGGCCGACAACGCTCCGCGTATGGCGCGAAGCGCCCCCCCTCCCGTGAGCGGCCGGGCCTCGATGAAGTCGATGCCGAACCCCGCCTCGGGCACCAGCCGCGCCTCGATCCGGTCCGCGGTACCGATGAACCGCACGAAGCCGCCGAGGGCGATGGCCGGGATGACGTGGCCGCCCGTGCCGCCGCCCGCAATCACCACACGGAGCGATCGTCCTGTCACGCGCCGGCTCCTTCCTCGCCCGGCTGCCGCCGGCGGTTGCCACGGAGGACCGCCTCGTCCGGAGCCGCCGGCACGACAGCGCCCGCCTCGGCTCCGCTCTGGCGCGAGACGCCGAGCAGGATACCGACGGACAGCAGCGTCATCACCAGGGCCGAGCCGCCGAAGCTGATGAACGGCAGGTTCAACCCTTTCGTGGGCAGCAGGCCCATCGCCACCCCGAGATTCGCCAGCGTCTGCAGTCCGATGAGCACGCTGACCCCGAGGGCCACGTAGGTACCGAACTCGTCGCGCGAGCGAAGGGCGATGGACACGCCCCGCGCCACGACGACGCCGATCAGCAGCATCACCGCCAGGATACCAACCATGCCGAGCTCCTCGGCGATGATGGAGGCGATGAAGTCATTGTGAGCCTCCGGCAGGAACAGGAACTTCTGCATCCCGTCGCCGAGGCCAACACCCGTCACCCCGCCCGCCCCGAAGCCGAACAGGGACTGGCTGAGCTGGTAGCCGTCACCGAAACGCGTGGACAGCGGATCGAGGAAGGTCAGCAGGCGCTTGAGGCGGTATTCGGAGCCCGTCACGAGCAGGTAGGCCACGGGGGCCGCGAGCAGGGCGGCGCCCATGATGTACCCCAGCTTGGCTCCGGCGACGAACAAGAGCGAGAACGCGAGCAGCGCCAGCACGACCGCCGTCCCGAAGTCGGGCTGCAGCAGACAGAGGATGATCGCGATGCCTGGCACCAGGAGGTGCGGCAGGAACCCGATCGAGAAGGTCTTGATCTTGTCCCGCTTCTTGGCCAGCGAGTAGGACAGCCACAGCACGAGGGCCACCTTCAGCGCCTCGGCGGGCTGCACGGTGATCGGGCCGATGCCGATCCAGCGGGAGGCTCCGTTGATGGTCAGGCCGAGCCGGGTCAGGCTGACCACGACCCCCACCATCGAAAGGGCGAGGAACGGGTAGATCAGCCGGGCCCACAAGCGGCAGTCAATCCGGCTCGCGACGAGCATCGCCACCAGCCCGACCACCGCGTAGATCGTCTGCCGCACCAGGAAGTAGTTGGGGTTGCCGAGCTGCCGCGCCGCGGTCACCGCGGACGCGGAGTAGACCATCACGATGCCGAAGGCCGTGAGCAGGACCACGGCGACGAAGAGCGCCCGGTCGATGCCTCGCCCCCGCTCGGCCGTCGTCCGTCCATCCATCCAGAAGCCTTCCTTTCCTTGCGCTACCGCAACTTGAGCGAGGCCAGGGCCACCAGGGCCAACATGATCGAAATGATCCAGAACCGGACGATCACCCGCGGCTCGGGCCACCCCTTGAGCTCGAAGTGGTGGTGGATCGGCGCCATGCGGAAGATACGCTTGCCGGTCAGCTTGAACGATGCGACCTGGGTCACGACCGAGACCACCTCGAGCACGAACACCCCGCCGAGGATCACCGAGAGGAACTCGTTCTTGGTCAGCACCGCCAGCATGCCAAGCGAGCCGCCGAGGGACAGGGACCCGACGTCGCCCATGAACACCTGGGCCGGGAAGGTGTTGTACCAAAGGAACCCCACCCCGGCCCCGAACACGGCGGCGCAGAAGATCGTCAGCTCGCTGGCCATCGGCACGGGCGGGATGTCGAGGTAGCTCGCGATGTTGATGCCGAAGAACGAGAGGCCCGCCACGTAGGCCAGCAACAGGTAGGTCGTGGCGTTGACCATCACCGGGCCGATGGCGAGCCCGTCCAGACCATCGGTGAGGTTGACCGCGTTGGACATCGCTACCACGACGAAGGTCGCGAAGCCGACGTAGACGATGGGTGGCAAGACGATCGGGTGCTTGTCGAACGCGACGAACGGCAGCGCCAGGCGGTGGCGCAGGACCAGCCACTCCTCGGGGAGCCCCGAGTCCATGAAAAGATAGGCGAGCAGCACGCCGGCCAGCGCGACCTGGAACAGCAGCTTGAAGCGCCCGGGCAGCCCTTTCGAGGACGCGTACCGGATCTTGAGGTAGTCATCAATGAAGCCGACCAGGCCGTATCCGACGGTGACCGCCAGGATGATCCAGATGAAGTGGTTGTGAAGATCGGACCAGAGCACGGTCGAGGTCACGACCGCGAAGAGAATCAGCGAGCCGCCCATGGTCGGCGTGCCGGCCTTGGACAGGTGCGCCTCGGGGCCGTCGTCGCGGATGGCCTGTCCGATCTGGCGGCGTTGCATGCGGCGGATGAACCACGGCGAGAGCGCGAAACAGATGAACATCGCGGTCAGCATCGCCATGATCACGCGGAACGGGATGTAGCGCAGGACGTTGAGCCACCTGAGCCACGCCGTCTCGAGCCGCAGGGAATAGAGCAGTTCGTACAGCATCTACGCCCCTCTCCCGCCGCTCGGTCCCGGCTCCGCCGCCAGCGCCGCCACGAGGCGTTCCATCCGCATTCCGCGAGAGCCCTTGACCAGGACGACCCTGCCCGGGCCGAGCAGGCTCTCGACGAGCCGGACCGCCTCGTCGCACCCCGTAGCGACGTGGGTGCGCTCGTGAGCCAGTCCCGCGGCGATCGCGCCCTGACCCATCTCCGCCCCGAGCCGACCCAGCGTGACCAGGGCGGCGGGCTTCGTCGCCGCCACCGCCGCTCCGATCTCGCGGTGCTCCCGCACACCGTGATCTCCGAGCTCGAGCATGTCACCGAGCACGATCACCGTCTCCCCGTCGCCCGCCAGCTCGGCGAGCGCTTCCAGCGCGGCGCGCACCGAGGCGGGGTTCGCGTTGTAGGTGTCGTCGAGGATCAGCGCGCCAGAGCGCCCGGGGCGCGGATCGAGCCTGCCCGGCGTGCGGGCGGCCGCGGCAAGCCCGGTGGCCATCTCCCTCGTCGACAGGCCCAGAGCGAATGCCGCGGCGGCCGCGGCCACGGCGTCGATCGCGCTGTGCGAGCCGATCAGCGGGAGCCGGGCCTCCATCCGATCACCGAGCACGTCCAACTCGAGCCGCTGTCCCGCTGCGCCGAGGGGGTACCGACCGGCGAGCCGCACGTCGGCGCCCTCGCCGCGGCCCCAGGTCACACGACGGCCGGCCCGCGTGGCCATGCCGAGCACCCGCGGATCGTCGGCGTTGAACAGGGCCACGGCTCCGGGAGCCAGGCCAGCCAGCAGCTCGCCCTTGGCCAGGGCGACACCGTCGAGGTCTCCGAGCTGCTCGAGGTGCGCGGGGCCGACGTTGGTCACCAGGCCCAGATCCGGCCGGGCGAGGCCGGTCAGGAGCGCGATCTCGCCGAACCCGGAGCAGCCCAGCTCGAGCACGGCGTAGCTGTGCCCCTCATCGAGCCCGAGCAGGGTCATCGGCACGCCGATGTGGTTGTTGAAGTTGCGCTGCGGCTGGTGGGTCGGGCCGGCCATCCCCAGTATAGACGCCAAGAGCGAGCGCGTGGTGGTCTTGCCGCTTGAGCCGGTGATCGCTGCCACGGTCCCCTGGAACCCGTCCCTCCTGGCCGCGCCGAGGCGCTGCAGCGCGACCACGGTATCGTCGACGCGGATTTGCGCGATGTCCGGTGGCGCCTCGGAAACGCGATCGACGACCACCGCCACGGCTCCACGGCGCGCGGCCTCGCCCACGAAATCGTGCCCGTCGAACCGCTCTCCGCGCAGGGCGATGAACAGGGCGCCGGCGCAGTCCTCGCGCGAGTCGATGACGACCCGCGAGATCCGCCGATCCGGTCCGGCGAGGGCGGCGCCGAGCAGCGCGGAGACGTGCCCGGTGGTCCAGCCGAGATCAGCCACTCGAGCCTCCTTCGCCGGCGCGTCCGACCAGGATCCCGCGAGCCGTCTCCCGGTCGTCGAAATGGATCCTGCGCGTCCCGAGGATCTGGTAGTCTTCGTGCCCCTTGCCCGCGACCAGCACGGTATCGCCGGGGCGGGCCGCGGTGATCGCCAGGCGGATCGCCGTCGCCCGGTCCGGCTCGACGCCAAAACCCAGGCGGGCGGACGGCAGCTCGTCGGCGGCGACGTGGCGCCAGCCCTCGCCCTCCAGCCCCGGGAGAATCATGTCGATGATCGAGCCCGCCTCCTCGGTGCGCGGGTTGTCCGAGGTCACGACCGCCAGATCCGCTCCCCTGGCCACCGCCTCGCCCATCAGCGGGCGCTTGGCACGATCGCGATCGCCGCCACACCCGAAGACCGCGATGAGCCGGCCGGCGGTGAGCGGCGCCAGGGCCGCGAGGACCCGTGAGAGCGCGTCCGGCGTGTGGGCGTAGTCCACCAGCACCGCGATGTCCGAGCCGGCCCCGATCCGTTCGAGCCGACCGGGAACGGCGCCGACCGCCGACAACCCGGCCGTGGCGGCCCCGGGTTCGAGCCCCAGTTGCAGGGCGATGCCGAGGGCCACCAGCAGGTTGCTCAGGTTGTGGGGACCGAGCAGCGGCGTGACGAGGGAGACTGGGCCCCCCGGCGTCGTGACGCGCGCCGTGATCCCCTCGATGCCGTAGCGCGGCGGTACCTCGGGGCGCAGATCGGCGTCCGCCGCCGGGTCCACCGAGACCGTGAGCACCGGCCGTTCCAGCCGCGCGAGGATGGTCCGGGCGAACGGATCGTCCTGGTTGACGACCGCCCTCGTTCCCGGGGTCCCATCGATCGCGGCCGTGAACAGCAGCAGCTTGGCCGCGGCGTACTCCTCCATCGTCCCGTGGAAGTCCAGGTGGTCCTGGGTCAGGTTCGTGAAGGCGACGACGTCGAAAGCCGACCCTCCGAGACGCCCGAGGGCCAGCCCGTGTGAGGAGACCTCCAGCACCAGGTGCGTCGCGCCCAGGTCCGCCATCCGGCGCACCACCGACTGGATCACCGGCGCCTCCGGGGTCGTGTGAACGGCGCTCCACCTAGTCTCGCCGAAGCGGTACTCGACGGTGCCCATGACCCCGGGGTGATGCCCGGCCGCCACAAGCGCCGCCTCGACGAGGTAGGTGACCGTGGTCTTGCCGTTCGTTCCCGTCACACCCACCAGCCGCAGCCGGCGCGTGGGATCACCATAACAGGCCGCCGCCGCGGGTCCGAGGGCCCCCCGCGGGTCCGGCACGATGATGCACGGTACGCTCTGGGACACGGGCTGCCGCGCCAGCACCGCCGCCGCGCCGGCCGCGACGGCCTCGCCGACGAACCGGGCGCCGTCCGCCCGGGCGCCTTCCACCGCGGCGAAGAGAAAGCCCGGCTCCACCGCCCGCGAGTCCTGGGTCATGCCGGCGATTTCCACCGAGCCGTCGCCGACCACCCGGGCTCCGGGAATGCGGGCCGCGATGTCAGCCACCGTCGCCATCGGACACGTCCTGCCCGGCCTCTCCGGCCGGCGACTGGAAGTTCACCTGTACGTACGACCCGGCATTGAGCGGATCCCCGGCCGGCGGGATCTGTTCCGCCGCGACACCGCTGCCCATCAGCACCGGCCTGAGGCCTGCCCCGTCCAGGACAACGAGGGCCTCGGGCATCGTCATCCCGAGGAGCGCCGGAACCCGGACCTGTCCGGGCGCCAGGGCCGGCGGCTCGCCTACCGGTCCGTCTTCCGGCGGCTCGTCGGCGGTGCCGCCCGCGGCCCGCGGCGGCTCCGGACGTCGCTTCGGCGCGGCACGGCCCTGCGGAATCTGCGGCGGGACGCCGAGGTATCGCAACGCCTGGTCGGCGATGCGCTGGAACGCGGGCGCGGCCACGGTCCCCCCGTAGTGGTTGATCCGAGGCTCGTCGATGACCACGGTGATCGCCAGTCGAGGCTTGTCGCTGGGCACGAAGCCGACGAAGGAGCTCACCCACTTGCCTTCCTCGTAGCCCTTGGCGCCCATCGACTTCTGTGCCGTGCCGGTCTTGCCTGCCACCAGGTAGCCGTCCAGCGCCGCCTGGGTCCCGGTACCGCCTTCCTCTGTCACCGCGGTCAGCATGTCGGTCACCAGCCGCGCCGTGTAGCGGCTGATCACCCGCCGTCGTGCCTGCGGGGCGAAGCTGCCGACGGTCTCCCCGTCGGGACCGACGATGCGCCGCACCAGCCGCGGCTCCATCAACGTACCGCCGTTGGCGATCGCGGAGAGCGCCGTGGTGAGCTGCAGACCGGTGGTGCCGATGCCCTGCCCGAAGGCGGTGGTCGCGGTATCGATGTCGCGCCACTTGGAGTAGTGGGCAAGCGACCCGCGGGCCTCGAACGGAAGCTCGACGTGGGTCTGCTCGCCGAAGCCGAAGCGCCTCAGGTAGTGGTAGAAGCGGCGCTTCCCGAGCTTCTGGGCCATCTTGGCGAAGCAGATGTTGCTCGAGCGCTTGAGGCACTGGGTGGTATTGAGCCAGCCGTCGCGGTGGTCGTCGTGGATCGCCACATCCCACATTTCCATCCGGCCCTGCTCACAGTAGGTCAGCTCGTCGGCGCGGACCGCTCCCGAGTCGAGGACCGCCGCCAGCGTGAAGACCTTGAACGTCGATCCCGGCTCGAGCACGTCCAGCGCCGGCCGGTTGCGCCGCATCTCGTCACTCGAGGTGTCGATTGTGTTGGGGTTGAACGTCGGCCAGCTCGCCAGCGCGAGAATCTCGCCGGAGACGGGATCCATCACCACGATCTGGCCGGCTCGGCCCTCGTAGGTGCGGATCGTGCCGGCCAGCTCCTGCTCCACGATGTACTGGATCGTGCGGTCGATGGTGAGCTCGACGTTCCCGCCGACCACGCCGTCGGCGCCGAAGAACCCCTCGGCGAAGAAGATGCGGCCGCTGGCGTCCCGCAGACCGAGGGCCGCGTCGCGGTCGCCCATCAACAGATCTTCGAACAAGCGCTCGATGCCCACCAGCCCCTTGGAATCGATCCCCGCGTAGCCGATCACCTGCGCGGCCAGCGTCCTTCCCGGATAGAAGCGCTTGCTCTCCTTCACCAGATCCACACCGGGGATCGCCAGGGCGCGCACCTGCCTGGCTGTCTTCGGCGAGACCCGGCGCCTCAGCCAGACGAAGGGCCGATCCCCGACGAGCTTCGGTGCCAGCTGCACCTCGTCCTGTTCCAAGACAGCGGCCAACAGGCCCGCCGCCCGCACGGGGTCCGTCACCTTGCGCTGGTCGGCGTAGACCGACTCGACCTCGACCTCCACCGCCAGCTCCTCGCCGTGCCGGTCGAGGATCATCCCGCGGCGCGCCGAGCGGGTGAGCCGCCTGGTATACGGCTCGCGGGCCATCCCCTCGAGCTCGGCGCCGCGGTTCACTCCGAGGTCGTAGGCGCCGTGGGCCACGGCCACGACCCCGCCGCTCATCGCCACCATCAGCACCAGGATCCTAACGCGGATCCAACGCGCCCGGCCCTGGTCCCGCCCGAGCACAGCTAGAGCGCTCCCCCGGACGCCGCCACGGTCCGCCGGGGGCGGATCGGCACGATCCGATCGTGATCCGGCGCGACCATCCCCAGGCGCTCGCGCGCCTCGGCTTCGATCTGCTGCGGCGACTTGAGCGACGCCAGTTCCAACCTGAGCTCGCGGCGCTCGAGCAGCATCCTCGTACGCAGCGCTCGGGCCTTGCTGGTCTCGTAGCCGAGCCGGATGCCCTCGTAGCGTACGCCGAGGTGGAGGACGAACGCGCCGGCGACCAGCGCGATCACGACGAGCAGCATCGCAAGGTATCCCGGCCCGAGCCGCGTGGCCTCCACGGACAGAGGCTTCCCGGCCCGCTCCGATCCCGACCCGCGGCGCAACGAGGCGAGCAGCCCGTTGCCAGGGAGCCTGAGCTCGGAACGCGCCCGCCGGGAGCTGTGGCCGATCGGGACGCGCCGGTTCACGGAAGCCTCCGCGCGGCCCGGACCCGGGCGCTGCGCGCGCGCGGGTTGGCTTCGCGGTCGCGGGCCGCGACGCGGACCGAGCGCCGGGTGACGAGTTCCATCGATGGCGCCGGGCAGGCACAGGCGGGCATTCCCGGCGGGCACCGGCAGGGATCGGCCAGCTCCGCGAGGCGACGCTTGACCATCCTGTCCTCGAGGGAATGGAAGGAGATCACGACGACGCGCCCGCCGGGGGCCAGCGGCTCGGGGAGCATCCCGAGCAGCGCTTCGAGCTCGCCGAGCTCGTCGTTGACGGCGATCCTGAGTGCCTGGAACGCCCGGGTGGCGGGATCGATGGCGCCCTGTCGGGCAGGGCCGGTCACGCGCCGGACGGCCACGGACAGATCGCCGGTCGTGCCGAGGCTTCCCTGGGCCTGCATCCCCTTGATCGAGCGGGCGATGCGGCGGGAGAGCCGCTCACCGCCGAAGCGGTGGATCAGGTCGGCCAGCTCATCCTCGCCGAGGCGCTCGAGCAGCATCGCGGCGGTCTCGCCTTCGGTCTGGTCCATGCGCATGTCCAGCGGACCGACCCGCATGAACGAGAAACCGCGGGCCGCGGTGTCGAGCTGGTGCGAGGAGACGCCGAGGTCCAGAAGCAGCCCGTCCACCCGGTCGACGCCGGCCCGGGCGAGCAGCGCCTCGAGCTCGGAGAAGCGCCCGTGGAGGATCGAGACGCGGTCGCCGAACGGGGCGAGGCGCTCCCGGGCCACGCGCACGGCCTCGGGGTCGCGGTCGATCCCCACCAGCCGGCCGTCCGGAGCCGAGGCCCGAAGCACGAGCTCCGCGTGCCCGCCTCCGCCGACCGTGGCATCGCAGTAGACGCCGCCGGGAACCGGGGCGAGCAGCTCGACGACAGGTTCGGGCAGGACCGGCCGGTGATCGAATGGTGTCTCCATCCGCGAACCTCTCAGAGGTCGTAATCGTCCAGATCCCGCCGCACCTCGAGGATCCGTCCGCGCGCCTCGCTCTCGGCAGCCTCCCAGCGTCCCGGCTCCCACAGCTCGACAATCCGGTTCATGCCGGCGAAGACCACGTCCCGGTCGATGCCGGCGTGCTCGCGGAGCGGCGCCGGGAGCAGGATCCTCCCGTGGGAGTCGATCTGGCACTCCTGCGCCGGCACCACGTAGAGCAGCCGAATCTGTTCCGCCTTGCGATCGAACAGCGGCTTGGCCGCGAGGCGTCGCTCGAACTCCTCCCAGCGCGGGAAGGGGAACACGTGCAGGTGCGCCCGCTCGGGGTCCAGGGCGTGGGTCACCACGAGGCGGTCGTCGCGGTAGGCGGCGATGGCCTCGCGCAAGCGCGCCGGGATGGCCACGCGGCCCTTTTCGTCCAGTGCGTGAACATATCGTCCCTTGAACATAGACACTATTCTCCCACTTTGACCCACTATTGAATGCACCCAGGTAGCCACACCTCTCGTCGTCTGTCAATTTTTTATTTTTTCCGATGGGTTGCTCTTTTTCGGGCGCGGCTCAAGTAGCTCTTGAAATCTTTTATTATCTTTTAGTATTAGCTACTTAAACAAGTGGGCACATGTGGGCTAGCCCGGTTCTTGTTCGCGATCGACGATATGGTAGACTCGTTCGCCACGGAGGTTCATCCATGGCCGAACGCGAGACCGTGCCGCCGATGCGCCAGAGCGGCAACAAGACCGTGCTGGTCCTCTTCGGGCTGGGCCTTCTCATCCTCGCGATCGGGGTCATCGTGCTCTGGTCCAAACACGCGCCCGACCCGCCTCCGCCCGAGAGGCCGGTCGTCGAACCCATCGCGATGCCCCCACCCCTGGTGATGCTCCCGTCGGAGCGGCCCGTCACCCCGGAACCCGACGCGGCCCCGCCCGGGGATGTCGACACCGCCGGACCGGAACCGGCGAAGCGCGGCAGCATCTACGGCGTCAAGCAGGGCACCATCGACGCGGCCGTGACGAACAAGTTCATCAACTCCCACTTCTCGCAGGTCCGATCCTGCTACGAGCGGCGACTCAAGATGAACCCGATGCTCGAGGGCGCCCTCGACCTCAAGATCAGGCTGACGCCCAAGGGCAAGGTGGGATCGGTCGGAGTGAACAGCGACACGGTCCACGACAGCGAGATGCTCGACTGCGTGAGGCGCACGATCCGCGGCTGGCAGTTCCCGGCCCCCGTGGACGGCTGGGCCGTGTTCGACAAGTCGTTCAAATTCAAGAAGAAGGGCTGAGCCCACGTTCGAGGCTGCGCCGGATGATCCCGCACTGCCCGGCGGTCAGCCGACGCGGCCCTTCCCAGGCGGAGCTCGCCCGGGAGTGCATCAGGAGCTCCGGCCGGGGATCGCCGCGTTCGTCCGTGTGACCGAGGTCGCCGAGCAGCAGGTGCGCGATCTCGTGGGGCAGGGTGTAGGCCTGCCGCGTGCGCCACAGGGCACGCCAGTCCAGGAACACGGCGCCTGCGGATCCCGTCCCTGCCGGGCAGAGCAGCGCCTCGCCCAGCTTGCGGCCATCCGCCAGGCCATCGACGACGAAAACCGTGATGGCGCCGGGCTCCTCCCGGCCGAGCACCTTGAGCAGCCCACGCTCCTCGATGGTGCCGGAGGCCGAGTCGTTGGGCCCGTAGGTGTCGAGACCTGCACCGGGGTAGATTCCTCCGATCCGCACCGGCTGGCGGTCGTCGGTGGTGACCGGCGATCCGTCCCAGGGGCGGACCTGCGCCGGTGTGCCGTCGGGGCGGCTGACCACGACGTCCGCGGTGGCGTGGGCCGCCTGCGGGTTCCTCGCGTTCTGCGAGGCCCGTGCCGCGAATCCCGAGTCGCGGATGTGCGCCGCGAGGACGCGAGCCGTCTCGCCCGGCTCGTATCCCGCGCCGATCTTCAGGGGAGCCAGCCGCTTCCCGTCGATCTCCAGCCGCACCTCGCCACCGCCGGAGGGGAGCCCCAGCGGATCCCCGATGGCGATCAGCGCCGCGAGTGACGGGTCGGCGACCCTCACCGAGAGCTCGCCCGGCGGCCCCGCCCAGATCGCGCATGGGGCCAGCACCTCGCCCAGGACCTCGGCCTGGAATCGCATCACGTCCGCGGCCCCGGCCTCGTCCCCACCCACCAGAGGCGCCCCACCCGGCCCGCTTCGCAGCACTACGACCTCGACATCCACCCGTCGCAGGGCCAGGGGCCCTTCCTCCCCCTCCGGCCGCGTCACGGGCCGGCTCGATCGGATGGCCCGGCCGCCGCCCAGGCGCACCCGCGCCTCCACCCAATCATCGGCGCGGACGTGGATCGCGCGGCCCGCGAGATCGGGATCCCGCCGATCCTCCAGGCTCGCTACCGCTATCAGCCACGGCGTGGCGCAGCGTCCGTCGCCGAGGGGTTCGAGGGGCACGCCGTGCAGTGTGTCGCGGTCGCGACCACCCGCTGCCGGCACGCTGGCGATGCTCACCCGCACCGACGGCGGCCCGGGCGGCGCGTCTAGGACGATCCTGAACCTGGCGGGCGACCCGTCCGCGCTCGCGCCGTCCCCGGCGAGGCCGTGGATCCCGACGGCGCCGCTCTCTTCGACAATCGAGCCGTCTGCCGCGATCCAGGCGACGCGGAGCTCCTCGGCGTCTCCCGCGCTGCCGGGGGTCGCGGCGACGAGCGCGGCGACGAGGGCGAGTGGCGGAATCGGCAGCCCGGCGCGGCTCATCGGCTCATCCTATGTCTTCCCCGGTCATCCCCGGTCTCCGACGCGCGACCTGCCCGCGCCTCGTGCGGGGCAGTATAGTTCATCGGCACGGCCGTGCGAATGCCGGGGTGCGGTCCCGATGTCTGCCAAGAAACCAGGCGCCGCCAGCGGTCACGATATCGTCTCCCCGTAGGGCGGGGGTTCATCCCCCGCCTTCGCCCGCGGGCCAGAGGCCCGCGGTCAGGATGCCTGCGGCAAGCCCGGCGGGCTGGTGCTTTCCTGATCTCTGCCCACGCAGGGGCGTCCCTGCTGTCCTTGCAGTCCCTGTCGTCCCTGCTACCGCGCCCCTGGAATCGACGAAAATGCGTAGTGCGGGTGACTGACACCGGACGGTTGTCCACCTTGAACCCCAGGATCGCCACGAGCCAGGCGGTCATCGTGGTCCCGATG